>NZ_MEHJ01000002.1:0-370737 GCF_001746415.1 Streptomyces agglomeratus | reverse complement strand
CTCATTGGCCCTGGCCCCTTTCCACGGGCTCCGGCCGCGCCCTGGTAGCCCCCGCACTGTCGCAAAAGCCCACGCGGACGAACCAGTTCAGGTCGTCCTCAACGTCGGGCTGGGACGACCAGCGCAGTGAACGCCTGTCCCAGGCGCCGTCGACGGACCAAATTCGTACCCGATGGTGAACGCTTCTCCAGCTGTCTTACTTCTCCGGCAGGTGCACCGGCTGGGATCCGGTCTGGAACATCCATCGATCACCCGTCGGTGGTCCCTCGCCACCGGCCACCCCGCTTGGGCACCCGATCGAGGAGTAAGAACTCGATGCGCGCCCACTGGCGCGGCCGCCGGCACACGTTGGCCATCGATCAGACGATCTGGAGGAAGCCGCTACGCGCTGCCGATGCCATCGGCCTTGCTGGCTGCCTTCCACCAGTCGAGCACTCGAGCGGCTATCGCTTCGGGGCGCAGGCCGGCAGGATCGAGTCCGAAGTGATCCTCCAGCTCGTGTCGCAAGAACTCACCGATCTCTCTCTGGTTCGCGCTGCCACGGAGCCGCTGGAGCAAGAGAGCGAGAAGGCAGTCGTACTCGTCTTGCACGTCGTCAGCGACGCCAATCGGATCCCACTCGTTGAGCAAAAGCCGCAGGTCGTTCTCGATCGACGGGGCCCATGACTGCTGCATCAACCCAGAGTGCCACTCGCAAACGCCGACCGGTAGGTCGCCCCGATCGCTACGACGCATGAGGGGAACATGGCGCCCCCAGGGCGCGCAACACCCAAAGCGCGCCCTGGGGCCAGAACGCGGTCACTCGTTCGATCTTGCCATGCCTGCGCCCCGAGCCCCGGCCGTCGAGGGCCTGTTCCCGCGAAGCTGTAGTCAATAGGCGTCTGTAGCCTCCTCCTGCCCTGACAGGAACCACGTCCCCCTATCGCGGAAACCGTGCATACCGCGACGCGACTGGAAGGGTCTCTGCGGTGGCCCGAGTAGCGCCACATGCATTGTTCTGACGATGCACCACCAGCGAAATTCCGCCTTCCGGCGGCCGTCTGGCACGTCGCTCCGCTCCCCGCCCTCTACCGGCTGGAATGTTCCGCGGGCATCCCGCCCGGCTACCAGAGGGAGTACATGATGGCCGAAGGCACTGTGAAGTGGTACAGCGAAACCAAGGGATTTGGTTTCATCACCCCCAATGGGGGAGGCCGAGACCTCTTTGTTCATGGCTCGGGGCTGATTGACCGGGTGACGATGAACGATGAGGTGTCGTTCAAGGTGACCCGGGTTGATACAGGCCCATTCGCCGTAAATGTCACGATCATCTAATCTCCCGTCCCACGCAGGTGGCAACCCGTGCCGGCATCGACGTGAGGTCACCACCTACCATTGATCGGGCTCGCTACCGAGGCCACTTGCCCAGAGCCAGGGCAGCCTAGGGACGGATTAGGGCCTGTTCGGCTCACAGAGTGTGTTAAGTCGTGGCCGGTTGGGGCACTTCGAGGGCGTCGGCCACCTTCCGCGCCGTCGCCGCAACCTGCGGCGGGAGGTAGCTGTCCAGGGCGTCGACGTCGTCGCACAGCCGCGCCCGCAGACCATGCAGGCACGCCTCAGTGAACAGCACCTGCGGATCGACCTCCGGCCTCAGTGCATCGTCGGCATGCCGCCGCCCCCACACGAACCGCAACCGCGCCTCAGGGTCGCTGACATCGGGGGCAGGCCCGCCCAGCAGACCGGCGAGCTCCTGCCGTTCCGCATCACGCGGCCCGCTCGCCCGGCTCTGCTGCTGCTCGACCTGCATGTAGTTCCAGAGGGTGTCCGGTCCCATGCCGGTGTGCTGGCAGTACGCGGCAATGAGCATGGCTGCCATGTTCATCGTGTCCGCTGCGTCCGTGGCCCGGTACAGCGTCATCCCCTTCCAGGTGGGCGCCTGGTCGAGCTCGGTGTACCGCAGTACCCCCTGGCAGTGCTGGACTGCCTCGGAGACCAGCTGGTGAATTGCCCGGCGCAGGGGCTCGGGCATCGGGGTGGATTCCATGGCCGCACGCTAGAGGAGCCGCGCCCCGGACACCGAAGTCGCGGCCTTCGATCACCCGGACGGACCAGACGCCCTGGACACGGGTTATCACCCGCCTCCCCTCAAGGCTTCGCAGGGGTGGCAATGGGACCACCTCACCGACGTGTTCGACCTGTATACCCACGCGTGCGTCGAACGCTGCCACGCACGCAGCGCCGCTCTCGGCCGCCCTGCTGCCACCGACCTCACCGCTGCATGAGAAGCCGCACCCGGACTTACCCCGGCCCTGCAACCGACAAATGCCGCACCAGTGCGCCCTGTTGCGTGCGAGGCCCCGGCGGGCGCACTGACCATGAGGTCCACGCGCCCTGTCCGCCTCACGAAAGGTCCTTCAGCCACACGTCGGGCGGCACGTCTCCGCGTTCCATGCCGAGCCGCGCGAAGATAGGAACATCACTTGGCGTCGACCTGGAGCCGTCCGGCTGGTGCACTGCCGTGCCCTTCCCCCTCCGAGTAAGGAACGGTTAGCTCAGTGCACGGGGCCGTGGCCATGGCGAGGGGCAGGTCAACCGATCACCTAACGGCTCACTATTGCCTACGGGATTGTTGCGTAGGGGGTATCACGCGTCGTCGTTTCCCTGGGCGGCGTCCTGCAGCCAGTCCACCAGTTGGGCCGCGTCCCAATGTCAACAAGGCGTTTGCCCTGACGCAGCGATGCATCAGCCCGCTCAAGCAGCTTTGCTTACAGCAAGCGGAGCGTCGAGGTAACGAGGGCCTGCGCAGGCAGAGTTAAACGGGGCGTGCAAACCGCACAGCCGCCCAGCGGGACACCGCCGCGCCCCCTGACACACCACTCGCTGCAGCCAGACCTGCAACCCACAGGGAGGTGGGTAACTCATAGTTAACCGACACCACTGCAGCCCGAGCGAACGGACCGACCGCGTGACGACCGCCCACAGCGCATCCTCCACCGAGCGCATCCCCGGACGGGCCTGGACCATCCGGCTCACCGGCCACGCCGACCGTTCGGCGACCGTCACTTGCAGCACCTCGGCATGCCGGATGCCGCCCCGATCCAAGGACCTCATGGCGCTACGCACCTTCGCCGCCCAACACGTGACCGCCCACGCCAAAGCCGCCACCGTCCGCCCCAACGCCGCCTGCCACTGCCGCGCGCAGCACTGCGCCACCCACGAACCCACTCGCGTCCACTGCGCCGGCACCGTCGTACTCATCCTGCGCCACGACCCGACCGTCGGCCGGGTATGGACCCTGGAAGAGGTCTGCGAGAGCTGCGCCCCCCTGATCGCGAACGCCAGAATCTTCGCCCGAGCTGCACAACCGCGAGTGCCGGCGCCCGCAGAGGCCGCCAAGAGCATCTCGGTACCCGCGCAGTCCGGTGCGCCCGGCGGCTTCTTCTCCTCGCCCTCCGCTCCTACCGTTGGCGAGCCGACAAGCCGTCGCCCTGGCCGCGCAGCGCGGCCGCCACGCCGCGGCGCGGAACAGGGGCGTTGACCCCGGCGCGCTGGCGACTGAGTCCCCGACTCTTGAGAAAGCACCTGCGGCAGTTAAGTCTGCCATCACGAGGGTGGGTGATGGCTGCCCAGGAAGAGTGAACCCTTCTCTGGGGTGTTCTACCTCTGATCTTGCGCAGTGCTTCACCCCTGAGGGTGGGGGTGAAGCGCATCGTTGGCCGGGAGGCGTGAAGCGCCGGAGTTCTCTTCGCTTTCGGGGTGTCGGTGAGATGGGCCGCTTCTGGTTGTCGATGTACTGCGACCAGGGTCAGTGGCGCCCCGCCGCATGAGCCGGCGAAGTAAGGAGCCGGACCAGAAGTGTCCGCTCCACCGGTGCCGGCGGATGTGGCTGTCGTACTCCTGACGGAGCCTGCGGGAGCTGACCTCCTTGAGGGAGTTGACCAGCCGGTGACCACCGGCAGGCAGACGGGAAACTCCGCCCTTTTAAGGCGGAGAGGATGTCAATCGCGGTGCCAGCCAGCGTGTAGCGCGAGGAGGGAGCGGGCGGATCGCTGGGAAGTCTGAATGCTGCGGGCCGCCTCCAGTTCCTTGGAAGAAAGGACACAATCTCCCAGCGCAATCTCCTCCAGGCGCTCCAGGAGCTCGTTCTCGGGGACTGCCATCGTCTGGCTTAGCTTCCACATGTCCTGTCCGCCAGCATCTCGTGCTCGATCGAGATAGATCATGGAACCGCTGGTCGCGATTACCGGGCGCCGACTATTGCGCTTCCTACCGCCGGTGCGCCGGTGTTCCGCGCGATCCCACGCCTGCTCCCAGTCACTGAGCGCGACGTCTCGCACTCCGCAGGCCCGAGCAAAGTGGGTGACGAAGTCCCGGGTGGGACGCCCTGTTTGCTCATTGAGCACTCGCCAGACGGTGGAGTGCGACAGCCGCCCGCCGCTGAGCTCCTCCACCTCCTGGCAGGACCTTGCACCGTCTTTGCGGTACAGGTCGACCAGGGCCAGGTGCAGGTCAGCGAAGTCGCGCACGCGAGCGATGTGCTTTGGCTTCTCCTTCAGCGGCTCGGCGTCCTGGGTCTGCCGATAGCGAGCCGCCTTCCAAAGCCGGTCCGCCTCGGCCAGGTTCGCACCGCATGCCCCTGCATAGGCCAGAACTACTTTCCGCCGCGGGACTCCGCGCGCCCCCGAGGCGGCACGCAGGAGTGTGTCGGCACTGCACTTGGCCGACTCGTTTTTGGGCAGTGAGGCCCAGCGGACCTTCTCCGTGCGGAAGGCCATCTGGGTGTAGTTCATTCCTGCGTTCTCGCGCTGGCTCCGCAGCCACTGAGCCAGCATTTGGAGTGCCTTGTCACACGGGGCAATGGGGTTTTCGCGTCGTCCCATTGTCAGTTCACCGCCTGCCTTGTCGCCTTGGGCTCGCACAGCTGGTGAGCTTCACGCCGATGGTGGTGGCCCCCGGTCAGCAAGGCGATGACCGATATGCTCGGCATGCCTGCCAGGCAAGGGCGCCGGCGAGAACCAGCACCATGATGACGACCGCCTCGGGGGCGGTCAGAGGGGTGGAGCTGGACCGCACGCATGCAGCGCGGGTAGGGCGGCTGAGCACGGATTCCCTCCATTGGGTGTGGCTCCAACTGGATGCACTCAACGGCGGTTGGCTCGCGCCTTTGGAGTGGCACGCTCAGATGCTGTCGTAACCTCACACTCCTGGCGGATGTCTGCTGCCAGTAAGCCGCGATATCTGGCGCTGCTGCGCGTCAGGCTCGTGATCCAAACTGAATCCACAGGCACCTCCCGAACATGCTTGAGTGATCAGCTCAAGCGGGCGATCCTGGGTCAGGGCCTCGTGCGCCTACGCGTGAACAGGTACGGACGCCCCTCCGGTCTGTGGCTCCGACCTCGACACGGGATATTCACGGTGGCCGCGTTGGCGAAAGGGCCCCGCAGCGAACCGGGCGATACTGCCTACAGGCATCGAAGGCGGCCCGGAGACATCGTCCTCCGGGCCGCCTTCATACTCTTCGCACGGCAGGCAGGGGAACGAGCACCTACGAGCGTGCGCTACGTCATCCGCAGGGGTTGGTAGGCGTGCGCTCCGAACCGCCCCCGGGGACCTGTTCCTTCCAGGGGGGCGCCGGACGAGAGCACAGGCTCCTCCGCCAACTGGACGGGGCGAGGAGGAAGGCTGCGGCAAGCGCGGACTGAGTGTTGGTCGGGCCGCCGACGGCTGCGGTTCAGAGAGCCACCCTTTTCCAGTGATCCGCTGCGCGATGCACGGCTGCGCGACCGTGATGGCCGCCGTCGGCGTGGCTCTCCGTTCGTCGTGCGGTCAAGGTAATAGCTCCGGCGTGGGGTCGGTCGGCATCGGGAGGGAGGGGCGCTGCTGACCTACCAGAGCCACCGTCCAGAGAGCTTGAGCAGTCGTGGCTGCTCTCAGAGCGGCCTCGAGCGCTTCTGGTGCGTATAAATTATTTTCTCCGCTG
This sequence comes from Streptomyces agglomeratus, assembly GCF_001746415.1. Classification (NCBI taxonomy): domain Bacteria; kingdom Bacillati; phylum Actinomycetota; class Actinomycetes; order Kitasatosporales; family Streptomycetaceae; genus Streptomyces; species Streptomyces agglomeratus. Next base: position 364,778 of record NZ_MEHJ01000002.1, on the reverse strand, counting down.
GGTGGGATAATCCATGTCAGATGCCCAGACTCGCGATATGGAGGGGGCACAGCTACCCAGCATCCGCGCTGTGCGTACCGCAGCCCTGTCCCGAACCACTCGTCGTCAGCATCGCATGGCAGGAAGAAACCGATCCTGCGCGCTTTTCGATGTAGCAGCGTCGCCCCAGGTGGTCGGGTCTGATCACCCCACAGCACCTCAAGAGCGAGCAAGCCAAGATGCTCGGGCACGCTAAGAACGTTCCAGCGGCGCCCGGCCTCTAGAAGCGCAGTCCCAGGATCGACTTCCCATTGTTCTTTGCACGCTCGGGGCTCCGGAGCCGCCGCAGCAAGCCACTCAACGCTGCGCATCCAAATTGCATCCCACACTTGAACCTCCTACAACAGTGACCGGCAGGCTCATCCTTGTGATCAGCAAGTAGGCTGGGAAGGGTGGCGAACCCTGGCGAAAAAAAGCCGAATGCACGCCTGGCAGGATGGCAAACCCCGGGCGCCGGGCTGATTACGACAGCCCCCAGCGGCCTGCCGCGGTAGGACGACGCCTGGCTGGTGAGGCCGCCACTGTCTGGCGCAAGCGGCCGGAGCCGGTGCTGCGTCGGCGAGGCGTTCCATCGCACCCGACACCCGCAGTGTTGCCCATGCGGACCCACCCTTGGCCTCTCGGACCGGACAGAGGGAGCCGCCACGCCAGAAGCCCGTGCTCACATGTGCACCACCCGCGACAGACCGGGCAAGGGCCGGCCGGTTGCCCACACTGCGCGGCGGTGGCTAGCGACGCGTGGCCTTGTGCCCAAGTGTGGCGGACGTACGTGCGAAACCAAGAGGGCAAACGTTTTCCTTCCCCCGCCTCTTATCTCCATTCCGCACCAATGCGGCTCGCCACCCTCTCCGGTATCCCCTTTGCGTGGGCAGGTATCTCAGTTATGTCCGCTCCATAGACAGTCCGGTTTGTGGGCCTTATTGTTTGGAGCCCAGGCATGAAGCCTCGTGCGCAGCCCGCGTCGATTGCCATCCAGGAGTGACCGATGCCCTTCCCCTTCATCGCACTTGCTCCACTCGCCGCGAAAGCCGGAACGATCCTCATCGTTCATGTCATGCATCGGGCGGCTATCAATAAGGCGCGCCTAGCAACGCCTGCCACCACAGCACCTAGCGACTGGGGCGTCGAGCGGGTGTCACGCGGAGACCTGGAGCTGGAAACGGACTATATCGAGCGGCAGGGCGTATTCACCAACAGCTCGAAGGCAACCGTAAAAACCGTTCGAACCGTCACTCACCGCTGGACCCATTCCGTTTCCGTCGAACATCAATGGGAAGTCGGTGGACGCCTTGAGGCGTCGATCATGCAATTCCTGCAAGCGGAAATGCAAGGCACCTATGCTCGGCATAGTCGGGAAGGCACCGAGCGAGAGTGCGAAGCCTCCCAGCTGATCGAAATCAAGGTGGAGCCGCGCACCCAAGTAGAGGCGATCGTTCACTGGCGGCGCAAGGTCCAAACAGGCGAGGTCATTCTGGTTCAACCGGATCGATCGGACAGTGCTGACGGGAACGTTCAGCGCGTGACAGTGCCCTATCGCGCGGTCATCGGCATGACATGTGACGTCGAAGTCAATGATGTGACCTGAGCACGGTGGCCGCTACAAGTAGGGCTCCCAGGCCACCACCGCCCCAGTTCGAGTCGTTGCCATTGCGCCGCTCCCGGCTGGTCCCTGCCCTCAGTGTCAACAGCGGGGACAGCACCGTTTTCGCGCGGCTCCCTCCAGGCTCGTGTGGATGTCTGCCCTCTCGCCCCACAGTGGGCCATCACTCCCACCCCCGGGAAAAGCCCCTCTGACGGCCGGAGCCATGAGGGGGCACAGTCATGCATAGATCAGCTCTTCGGGACTCTGAAGCAGTTCCAAGTGGTCTTGCCCGGGGGTTGCATGAAACCGGAGCACCTGCAACGACGCTGCCATGCATCGTATGAGACGACGTCGGAAGAGCCGATGACATCCTTGTTCGCCGAGGACTTGTACCGATTGCAGCCGACGGCTACGACGCGGTCGTGCATGCGGGCCACGACCGGGCTATTGCAGCCGAAGTAGCTCCGGGAGGTTGGCGTACGAAACGCGGGGCCGTAGGCCAGCGAGACACGGTGCACAGCAGCGTCGCTACGGGACGGCGCTGCTGTTGCGTTGGCCTGTGCCGGCGTGTCCTGGAAGACATTCGGTCGTTCAAGTCGGAGAAGTCCACTCGTATCTGTGAGGGAGTCGCAATGCGCCGAACCATTACGGCAGCCGCCATGGCTGCTGCTGCCTTGACGCTGGGATCCGTCAGCGCCGCTCAAGCTGCTGACGGGCCGAAGACCCCAAATCTGGGCGGCGTGGCCGCCTTGGGCGGGGAAGACCTGGGCAACAGGGTGGACGGTGCCGCCCAGCGTGCCTCCAACCTCGCCGGAGACGTGGGGAGTAAGACAGTGAAGAAGGGAGTCCCGGCGGCGGGCAAGGTAGTGGGCAAGAGCGCGAAGATGGTGGCACCTGCGAAGTAGCAGGCGGGGCGAACACCGGTCACGCGGGGCGCGGGCACGGCGACCGCGCGGCGGCGGAGCAGCAACGAGGTGACGGGCCAAGGGGGCTTCGCTCGAGGACTCGGCCCGCATGGTCCACGCCTTATTACGAGCCAATCGAACCCGAAGATCACGATACCGGCACCGGTGTCCACGACGGACGACACACCGACACTCACCCGCGGCACCCAGCGGTAGCGGCGGTGGATCCGGCGCGATCCTCCCGGCTTCTCCGCCCCGTACGCAGGTCAAGACCCGGCACCGGCGCTGCCGCCGCTGCGCCCCCGCCCCTGCGACAATCGACGAGCCGTACACGCCCTTGCCCCACCTAACGGAGCTCTGGTGTCTGAAGACTCGACCGACGAGAGCCCCGGCCTTGCAGACGCCCAGGACGTCCTGGACCGCATAGAAGCGCTGGCCGTACGACAGCGTCAACAGGTCGAGCAGTCCCGCACCCAAATGCTGGCGAAGCTCTCCCGCGTCCAGGATGACCAGAGCGCTCTGCTGGGCCGGCACAGCGAGATGCTGACTCAGCAAGGCGAAATGCTGACCGAGATCCTCACCATCCTGCGCGGCACAAACCCCGCCGGCTGAGGCGACCGTGCCAGCCTCGCCGCCATCATCAACCTCGGATCTTCGAGCTGCTGTCCGGCTTGCTCGGCAACGACACCAGCACGGACTGAACTGGGCACTGGACGTCTTGCACCGCACCGGAGCTCCGACGGTGTGGTCGTGGATAGGAAGTGCGAGTACCTGCCGCTGCGGACGGTAACGGCTCTGTACCTTGTCGACGTTCTTCGCCCGTCTGACGAGAGCACCGAGACTTTTGGTATGAATTCCCGGTATGCCGGAGGGCGCCAGCTGTCGGGTTCCTGGCTCAAGGATTGCAGTGAACCTGCGCGGCAACAGCGGCGCCGCGGGTGCCCGAAGACCTCCTGGTCCCCGGGCGGCAACGGGGGCGCCGGTCTCCCCGCTGCCAGGAGTGCTGCTGACACCGGTGGGTTGCCGAGCGCGGCAGCAGGTAACGACCGCTGGACCGGCTCGGGAACCATTACGCCGGCTCCTGCGTGACCTCTTGCTGTGTAGTCGGCTGATGGGGGACCAGATGAGAACGCGAACGATCGCGAGCGTGGCGATCTCGGCCTGTGTGGCGCTGGTGGCGTGCGCATGCAGTCCGGAGACATCAAAGGAGGACGGGGCCGCGAAGCCCTCGCGGCCGTCCTCGCCTATGTTGGCAACAGAGCCGTCGGTCACGCCGCCGGCGTCAACTGGGACCGAGAAGCCGTCTACCACCCCGACCGGTGACCAGCCTGCTCCTCGGACGAAGGCGCGCGCGATCCAGCGGTACGAGCACTACCTCCACGCCCTTGGCCGTGAGGACATTGACACGGTATGCGAAGTGGCCGGGCCGGGCGCGAAGAAGGCGCAGGAGGAGGGATTCGGTCCGTGCACGTCGACGTACGTCGTTGTGTTCCAGATGATCTCACCCGCGCAGAAGAAGGCCTTGCAAACCGCGACAGTCGATCCGGAGGGCATTGCTGTGCGCACCCTCGACAAGATTGAGATGCCGCTCGAGGCGGTCAGGGCCTCCGCTACGTTCTCCGAGAGTGACCTCGGCAGTTACACCCTGGAGTACATCAAGAACGATTACTACATCGTCGACGGAAAGTGACGCGACGTAGGCGAAGCCGCCTGGCGGCAGAAGCCGACTCAACCGGACGGTCCCTACGAGCGCTTCGTCCAGTGTCACCGACTCCAGTTGCGCCCATGGGATCCGGCAGCGAGGCTGCACTGGACAGCACACACCAAGGGCTGAGGCAACGTCGGCGTGATGCTTTAGGGGTTCGGGCGTGGGAACACGATTGTCGGGACCGTGGAGTTACGTCCATGGCTCGCTTCGCCGGGACTCAACGGCGCCGATGAACTTTCGCACCACCCACCCGGTGGGGTGAAGAGGGATGGGGACAGGCGCGGGGTGACTGGATCGCACCTGACGCTGACGTACCTTGCACGATGTGGCCCGGGTCCCCTCGCCCCCGGTTCGGGCTATGCGCTGCCGGGCCTGACGGGGGCTGAGTTCGGCCCGGCAGTACCCCGATCACCAGATTGAAGGGACGCCCGGGCCAGCGAGGCCATCACATTCACCACGATGGGCCCGAGTGCCACGTTCTTCTCGCCGCCTGCCCGGCGTGCTCAGACCAAGCCACTCTGCTACTGCTTGTGAGCATTTTCCAAATGCACAGATGCTGCCCCACGAGCAGGCAAACGCTGCTGTGAGAAGCGAACGAAGCAAAGCGCAATCACCGGCTGCTGGACCGTTTTGCCTAGGAGCCGAGGTGGTATGTCGACTGGCTGAAGGATGCATCACTGGCCCCCCGCCAAACCAGCTGAGGGCGCAGGCCACCGACGCAGAAGCCGTCGTAGAGCGCCTCGCAGCCCGATCCGGGCCGGCGGCAGCTTGCAGGTCGGGGTGACGATCGCGGCCAGGACGGCGAGGAGCGAGCGCTAAAGGGAGGGCGATGGCGGAGACGAACGACGGCCCCATCACCCCGCGCGTTAGTGCCCGATCAGCACAGGGGGGGGCGCCTGTGTGACGCCGGGAACGCGACGGCCAAGTGCGGGAGTTGGGTCGGCGTGGTGAGCCGATAGTGGCAGCGTTCAGGCCCGCTGCTGATCCGATTACCGCGACCGTGACATCGGGAGTGCACGCCGGGGGAGCGCTGGCCATTCGTCTCGTAGGGTTCGAGGCGGCAAGCTCTAGAGGGATGCAGGTTCGCAGGCCCAGAATGGCGGGTCGGCCTCTCAAGGATGCTGGCGTCCGGCCGCTCGTGTCCCGCCGGGCTCAGAGGCGGGCGGGGGAAGTGGATCCGACGACTCAGGAACCGCTCCACCGTCCGCCGAGCGGAGGTATTCGCTTCGGCGCTTCCTCAAATCGTCTCGACGACGAATCTGATTTCGTAGTTGAGTCCGTCCTCGACTTCTTCGTCGATGTGCCGGAACCAGGCAGAGGTCACCTCAATGTCATGTCCGTCCACGTGGTCCTTACACCACCGGGCTGCCTTTAGCACGGCCTTGGAGTCATATCGGCCGAAGAAGCGCAGTACCGTCAACGTGTCCACTTCCGCTTCGGCACACCTGGTTACGGCAGTCTGCTCGCACAGGAAGCCCACCGTGGGGCCTGCCAGCAGTGCTCCGCCAGCTGCTGGAAACGTGTGGGCACGACTCAAGACCATGCGGTGAGGGTAGACCGTAATCAGCCGCGGTTCCCGAGCCGCGCAGTTATCGCAGTGACGGATCAACCGCTCGGCGTACGCCCGATGCGGCATCGTGTGGCTGTCCACGGCCACGTGCATCAGTTGCCGCGCGGCGGGCTGTGGCGGGCGGCTCAAGCACTTTCCTCAGCGTTCGTATCGCCGATTGGCTCGCCGAGCCCGCCGTCCAGGCCGCCGAGCGGTATGTGGCGTGGCCACTTTGGCCGGGGACGGGCAATCGGGTCGGGATTTGGGGGACCACGGGATAACGGAGCAAGCCCCACGCCCGTATCCCCGGCGCGCCCCGGGCGGTCAGGGCCGCGGTGAGCACCTCGTCGGCTTGCCGGCCGCGCTGTGAGCTGACGGCCGTAGCAAGTTCGGTTCAGTAGCCAGGGCTGATTCAAAGTCTTGGTGATCACGTGGTTGTGCAGGTCAGGCGGCCGTGGTGGTGAGGCCGTGTCGGACGCAACGAAGCTCCGGTTGTCCGGGATGACCTTCCCAAGTCGCCCTGAACCACCGGAGCTTCGATGTGCCGTCAGTCTGCCACGGTCTGTCTGGTCAAGTCGCCCACCGCCGAACAGCGTGCTCTGCCCTCGGTGGCAGGCCGGTTGGCGATGCTGGTCGATCCGCGTGGCCGGCGGGGCCGGCGGCATTCGCTGGTATCGGTGCTGCTCACAGCCTGCTGTGCGGTTCTGTCCGGTGCCCGTTCCTATGCGGCTGTCGGGCAGTGGGCGGCGAGCGCGCCGCAGGACGCCCTGGCCCGGCTGGGTGCGCGGGCGCTCGGGCCGCTCGGCGTGCGCCGGGCCCCTGCCGCCTCCACGATCCGCCGGGTGCTGACGCTGGTGTGCCCGGCGGCCTGGCCGACCTGCTCGGCCGTGATCCCGCGGGCGCCAAGAGTCTGGCGGTGGACGGCAAGAGCGCCCGGGGCTCGCGCACCGATACCACCGCGGCAGCTCATCTGCTGTCCGCGGTCCTGCCCGGCGGATACGTCGTGGCCCAGCTGCGGGTGCCGGACAGGACCACGGAGGTCACCGGCTTCACGCCACTGCTGGCCCCGTTCGACCTCACCGGTGTCACGGTGACCGCCGATGCCCTGCATACCTGCCGGAAGCACGCGAAGTGGCTGGTGGAGACCAAGAAGGCGCACTACCTGCTGGTCGTCAAGCGCAACCAGCCCACCCTGCACGCGGCCGTGCGCGCGCTGCCGTGGAAGCAGGTCACCGCACGCCGCTACGACCGCGGGAGAGGTCACGGCCGCCGGGAGACCCGCTCGGTCCGTGCGCTGACCGTCACCGGCCTGGGCCTGGACTTCCCGCACGCCACACAGGCCGCGAAGATCGTGCGCCACCGCGCCTGCGTGAAGACCGGGAAGGTCACCCGCAAGACGGTCTACGTGATCACCGACCTGCCCTCCACCACCGCATCCCCGCAGCTCATCGCTCAACTCGCTCGCTCACAGTGGGAAATCGAGGCCGTGCATCACGTCCGGGACACCACCTTCACCGAAGACGCCTCGAAGATCCGCACCGGTCACGGCCCAGCCAACATGGCCACCCTGCGCAATTTCACGATCAGCACCCTGCGCACCGCAGACCACCGCAGCATCGCCGCCGGCCTCCGCCACCTCTCCTACAAGCCCCACACCCGCCCACTCGACCTCATCGGACTGCCCTGAACAGCAACACCCTTTACACAGCAGGACTTTGACTCAGCCCCGGCCTCTCTGTGTCACTGCGGACTCACGCCGCCCGGTTCACGGACTGCTGCAGGTGACGAAAGCGCGAAAAGCAGGGCGCTGCGTCAGCTGTGACAGATTCAAACCTGTCAGTTTACAGCCAAAGTTTGATGATTCGCTCTACTTAAAGACATTTGATCAACCTTCGGGATGTGGAATGCCTCCCACCTCTCTACGTTGATGAGTGTCGGTAGGGGAATCTCTCCCTCCGCACAAACCGAAGGACGTATCTCATGCGCTTCCTGCGCACCACGGCCACTGCCCGGACCTTCCTCATCGCCTCGATCGCCGTAGCGGGACTCACCGCGACCCCCGCTCTCGCTTCCGCGCAATCGGGTTCGGTCGGCGCCCGGGCCGCCCTCGGTGTTCTCGGCGCTCCGGGTGCCAATGGTGCCAACGGCGTCGGACTCCTCGGCGGGCTCGGCGGCCTGGGCGGCACCGGCGGCGCCGCGGGTGCCAACGGCAACGGCGGCAACGGAGGAGCGGGCGGCAACGCCACCGGCACGGCGAGCGTCGGCGGGGGCGGCGGCGCGGGCGGCGCCGGCGGCGCCAACGGCAACGGCGGGAACGGGGGCGCGGGCGGCGCTGCCGCTCTCGGCGGCAAGGGTGGCTTGGGCGGCGTGGGCGGCGCGGGCAACGCCGGTGCGGGCATCGCCGGCGGCAAGGGCGGCAACGGAGGCGCCTCCAAGGTCGGCGGCGGCTTCAAGGGCGGTACGGGTGGCGCTGGCGGCGCCGCCAGCCGCGTGTGCCCGGGCAAGAACGGCGGCAACGGCACCCCCGCCACGCTCACCGCGGACGGCACCACCGGAGCCACCGGTGCGGCGGGCAAGACCACCCTGCCCTGCTGAACGCACGGGTGAGCCCCTCGAAATGCCGTACGGCCACCGCGGCCGATCGCTGACTGCAGAGATGCGGTGCCGAGGCCAGTACGCGTCGCACGCGCACAATCTCGATGCGATCTTGGCCAGACTGACGGCATATCGAAGCTCCGGTGGTTCAGGGCGACTTGGGAAGGTCATCCCGGACAACCGGAGCTTCGTTACGTCCGGCACGGCCCCGCGACCACGGCCGCCTGACCTGCACACCCACATGATCACCAGGACTTTGAATCAGCCCTGGTTCAGTAGCGAGGAGTTCGGTTAAGGCCGCGGGGCAAGGCGCAGTCTGGGTGATAGGTGATGACACGCTCGTACGGGCCTTCCCCCGTGAAGGTGGGCACGCGGTTATTGATCACGCGGCGAGCGTGAGTTTAGCGGTGTGGTGTCGGCGTTCGTATTCGTTGGGGCTGAGGTGGCCGTTGGCGGAGTGCCGGCGGCGGGTGTTGTAGCGGGTCAGCCAGGCGAAGACGGTTCTGCGGCAGGTGTCGGCGTCACCGTAGTCGTGGGTGCCCTGGAGGGTCTCGCGTTTCAGGGAGGCGTGGAAGCTTTCGCAGGCCGCGTTGTCGGCGCTGGTGCCGACCGCGCCCATCGATCGGGTCACTCCGAACTGGTCGCAGAGGCCGGCGAAGGCCCGGGAGCCGTCTTGGGCCCCGTGGTCGGAGTGGAACACGGCACCGTCCAGGCCGCCTCGGGTCGAGGCCGCCATCCGCAGTGCGTCGGCGACCAGGCCGGTGCGCATGTGGTCGGCGATGGACCAGCCGACGACCTTGCGGCTGAAGCAGTCCAGCACGGTCGCGAGATAGAGGAACTCCCCGTTTTTCAGGGGGAGATAGGTGATGTCGCCCATGTATTTCAGGCCGGGTTCGGTGGCGGTGAAGTCCCGCTGGAACAGGTCCGGGACCGGTGAGGTGGCCGGGTCCGGGACGGTGGTGCGCACGCGTCTGCGCAGGCGGATGCCGGTGATGGAGAACGTCCGCATGATCCGGGCGATCCGCTTTTCGTTGACCCGCCGTCCTTTCTCGCGGAGCTCGGCGGTCACGCGCGGGGAGCCGTAGGCGCCGCCGGATGCGCCGTGGACCTCGCGGATCTCCTCGGCCAGGACCCGGTCCTCCCGCTGCCGGGTGGCCCGGGCCTCGGCGCCGGCGAGCCATTTGTAGTAGCTGGACCGGTTCACGTCCAGGACCTGGCAGAGCCGCTTCACCTCGTAGGTGTTGCGATGGTCGTCAACGAACTGGAAGCGGCTCATCACCAGTTCGTCTCTCCGGCGAAATACTTGGCCGCCTTGCGGAGGATGTCCCGCTCGGTGGCGAGCTTGCGCTCACTTGCCTCGAGCTCGGCCACCCGGGCCTCCAACTGCCGCACCCGCTCGTTCGGATCAGCGGACGGCACCGCCTCCCGAGGCTGGGCGCCCGGCTTCGCAGCCGCGGCGGTGATGCCACGGCGTTCGCGGTCCCGCAGTACCCACTCACGCAGGGTCGCCCGGTTGACGCCCAGGTCAGCGGCGATGCTCTTGTAGATCGCCCCGGGTGTGGACTCGTACAGGGCCACGGCATCGGCCTTGAACTCGTCCGAATAGTCCTTCATCGCCATCGGCGGTCTTCTCGCTTCCTCCGGATCGAGCAGATCCAGTATCAGCGTGTCCACCACTCAGGGGGAGGCCCCTTTACGGCATCGCGGCAGAGCTGGCGCGGCTGACGGGTTGGACGTACTTCGACGCCCGGCAGTACCAGCAGGCCCGCGCCTACTTCTCGGAGGCTCTGCAACTGGCCAGAGAGACTGACGACCATCCGTTCATGGCCAACGTGCTGGCCTGCATGAGCCTGCAAGCGACCTACCAGGACAAGCCGGCGGACGCGCTTGCATTGGTGTCTGCTGCCCAGGACCAGGCCCGTGCCGCCAGCGGGGCGACGCCGAGAGTACGGGCGATGCTGGCCATGCGCGAAGCCTTCGCCCACGCGACCTTGGGGGACCGGAAGGCGACGCATAACGCGATCTCCGAGGCTCACAGTCATTTCGAACGCATCCGCGAGGGCGACCCGGACCCGGCATGGGTGACGTACTTCGATGAGCCGAAGCTCATCGTGGACACCGGCATTGCGCACGGCCGTCTTGGGGAAGCTGCGATTGCCGAACCGCTGATCGCGGATGCGCTGGCGCGGGAGGATCCTGCGAACCAGCGCGGCCGGGCGTTCCATGCCTTCTGGTTGGCCCGCACGCAGCTCCAACGGGGCAAGCTCGACCAGGCGTGCCACACGGCGATAGAGGCCCTGGTGCCTGCCGCAGCGGTGTCGTCCGTGCGGGTGGCCGGGCACCTTCGCGAGTTCTACGAGCAGCTTGCGCCCTATCGCGAGGTGCCGGCGGCGGTTGCATTCGAGGCACGTCTACGAGCGATGCTTCCCCCGCAGGGTCAGCGAACCCCTTCGTCCATCAGGACGTAGAGGAGGCCGACCAGGGAGCCGCTGCTGACGATCTCGCGGCGGTCGATCATGCCCCGGATGTTCTCCAGCGGGATCCACTCGACGCGATCCGACTCGTTCTTCTCGGTCGGCGGCCCATCGTACGTCGCACCGTCCGCGCGGAACAGGTGGTGCTGGGAGTCCGTGATGCCGTTCGCCGGTTCGGCGTAGATCAGCGGCTTCATCGGGCCCGGCCGCCAGCCGGTTTCTTCGAGGACTTCACGAGCGGCAGCCTCGCCGGGGGTCTCCTCCGCTTCCACCAGGCCCATGGGTAGCTCCCAAGCCCACGCGTCCGTGATGAAGCGGTGGCGCCACATCATCAGGACCTCTTGGCGGTCGTTGAGCACGGCGGCCACGGCCAAGTGGCGGAGCTTGACGACGTGGTGTTCCCAGCGGTGCCCGTCTGGCGTCTCCACATCGGTGAGCCACAGGTTCACCCATGGGTTCTCGTAGATCGGACGTTCCCCGTGGATCTTCCACTGCATCGCTGCGGCCCCTCTCGATCGGCCTCCAGCATCGCAGAGCCACCAGGAGTAATCCCCGAGTTCGGAAAATCGCGTCAGAGTGACGAAATGGCGGCCTAGCTGTTCTGCCCCGGGAGGTTGTGGACGGGTGAGCCAGGTCTCGGCTGAGGGATCTTGAAATGGGTGAGGGCCTTCCGGTTCGGTGTGGATTGCGACGTCTACACCTACAGAAAGGCCCTCGTGCCCCACCGTAATGCACCCCTGACCGAGACCGGCCGTCTGCGTCTTGCCCGTTGCGTGGTCGAGGACGGCTGGCCCCTGCGCCGGGCCGCCGAACGCTTCCAGGTCTCACCGACCACGGCCCAGCGCTGGGCCGACCGCTACCGCACACACGGCGAGGCCGGCATGAGGGATCTGTCCTCCCGCCCGCACACGAGCCCGCGCCGCACCCCGACCCGCACCGAACGGCGGATCATCAAGGTCCGCATCCTGCGCCGCTGGGGACCGGCCCGCATCGCAGGCCTGCTGCACCTGGTGCCCTCGACCGTGCACCGCGTCCTGACCCGCTACGGCCTGGCCCGCCTCACCCACCTGGACCGGGCCACCGGCCGCGTCATACGCCGCTACGAACGCGAGCGGCCCGGCGAACTGGTCCACGTCGACATCAAGAAACTCGGCAACATCCCCAACGGCGGCGGCCACAAGGTTCTCGGCAGACAAGAAGGCCGCAGCAAACGGCGCGGGGCCGGCTACAGCTATATCCACACGGCCGTCGACGACCACTCCCGCCTGGCCTACAGCGAGATCCTCACCGACGAGAGGAAGGAGACCGCCACAGCCTTCTGGACCCGTGCCCACGCGTTCTTCACCCAAGCCGGAATCACCGTGGAGCGGGTCCTGACCGACAACGGCTCCTGCTACCGCTCACGAGACTGGCGCAACGTCCTCGCCGAGGCCGGGATCACCCACAAGCGCACCCGCCCCTACCGGCCCCAGACGAACGGCAAGGTCGAACGCCTGAACCGGACCCTGCTCGACGAATGGGCCTACGCCCGCCCCTACCGCTCCGAGCAGGAACGACGCGACGTCTTCCCCGAGTGGCTGCACACCTACAATCACCACCGCGGACACACCGCGCTGAAGGGCCAACCCCCCGCCAGCCGCGTCCCCAACCTCACAGGGCAATACACCTAGCCACCGAGCTGCTTGAGGAAGTCCGTGACGAACTTCTCGACCTCTGCTTTCTGGGTGGTGTCCTGGACATCAAGGCGATCCACGTAGTGGATGCCTGCGTGCCGGATCAGACGCTCCCGGCTTTTGTCGTCGGACGCACGTCCTTTGTGGTGAGGCCCGTCGATCTCGATCACGCCGGCGCGGCCTCGGTAGGTCACGAGCAGGTCCGGCTCGTACGTGTGGCCACGTACCCGCATGGCGACGAGCGGCATGATCCCGATCGTGTCGTTGTCTGGCAGGGCTGCTTGCCGTTCTTTGAGGACCTTGTAGACGCGGTGCTCCCACTCATTGGTGAAGTGGAGGCCATCCTCCATGGGGTGCTGTGGTTCCAGCCGGGCGCGGCGAGCCTGGTTCGTCGGCCGTGGCCCACTGGCTGCGCGTAGTTGCTTCCGCCAGTCGGCACTCACCTCCGCGATGGACGGTAGCGCCTCGATGTAGCTGATGTTCATCCCGCGGTCTCGGATGGTCGCGGTGCGCATGGCCTCCACGATCCGTTCGAGAACGTCGTCGGTGAAGCGAGACAGCAGGTAGGGCTCGACCTCTAAGAGGGCCTTGTACATGTCGATGCCGTAGTCCGTTTCCCAGAGGATCAGGTGCACCGTCGTGACGTCGGCTGCGACGTCGGCAGCTTCCGCGTCGCCCAGCCGATGGAGGAGGATGTCAGCGGCGCCGAGCGCCCGTTCACCACGAAGGCGATCGACTTCGTCCTCGGACAAGCCGTTCGGGTTCGAGAGGATCGCATCCAGTGAGCGCAAGTCTTCACCCATATGCCACAGTCTGGCAGCAGGCGCTGACAACCGGCCGAGGTTCGGGACAGGTTGATGCCGTAGCTGATGGACCAGGTGTGGACCAGTACCCGGGCTGAGGGGACTGTGGGTACTCGACCGCCCAGGCCAGCGGGTGTATGGCTGATCTGGGGACAGCCCTCTTGAAAACCGTTGGGGGCTTCGACGCCCCAGGCGCCGTGGATGATGTGGGCGACTTTGAGCGAATGCGGCTTCACGGTGAGGCCGGTCTCCTCGGAGAGCTCGCGGACCGCGGTTTCGGTGATGGGCTCACCTGGTTCGCTTGATCATCAGCGGCCCGCAACTGGCTCCCCGGGAGGCGGGGGACGCTGCCTCCCGTTGAGGGCACGAGGGCAGGTGGCTATGCGCTGGCCTCACCACCCCAGAGCATTCGGGGACCAGGGCGGTTTACGCCCGGATCGTGCCGGTCGCCGCGACGGTCGACGGGGCAATGGCCGTGCCGAAGGATCCGACGTCGGCGGATGGTGGGCCCTGGGAGCGGCCCCCGGCGCCTACGCGGAACCGTCCTGGTCGCCGGGCACGTTGAAACCCAACGCAGCGGACGACCTTCCGCTCGGCGCCCGCGGGGTACTGACCGGCGCCGACGGCCGAGCCTACGCCTACCTCATCACGGCACGCCGCACCTACGAGCAAGAGGCCCTGCCCGCCGACCTCTTCAACCTCGCTGGCGCTCCCAGACTTGGCCCTGATCACCTGCGCCGGACGGTACGACCAAGCGGCCGGCCGGTACGTCAAGAACCTCGTCTTGTACGGCAAACCCACCTCATAAGAGCGGCGGGCTCCACGTCCCCCCTCGGCGATCGGCCTGGGTTTCGACAAGTGCCGCCCGGGCTGGTCACAGTCGCGGACGTAGCCGGTCTACCTTCGGCGGCCGTCGGCCGTCGGCCGTCGGCCGTCGGTCGCCGCGGGGCGGGGCGGTCCCGGACACAGGACCGTCCGCCGCAGTACACGAATCTCCTCGGGGCCTTCCGTGTCCAAGAGGTTGGAAACAAGTCTGCAGCAAGGCGATCACTAGCAACGCCGAGTCCCAAGTCCTTGCCCGCCGCCCGAGTGTCAGCTCAACCAAAAACAGCGCGCACACATTCTGGTGTGCGCGCATGTCCGGGCCAGTTGTTCAGAGACTTGACGGGTACTGCGTCGTCATCTTGATTCACTGCATGACAACCTGCGCACAGTGGACGGGAGGATGACGGCGCAGCGGCACTGGCGCGGAATCGGTACGAGGAGACCGCGAGTGAGTGTCCGGCGGACCATTACCGTATCGGCGCCGGGTCTCCGTCCGGTGCTGGAAGATCCGGTATTGATGATCCGCCGGACGGGGCCTCAGAAGGCGGTGTTGCTGCAGCCCATGGTCGAACCGAGGTGGGTGTTCTGTGCGCCCGGGTTGCCCTCGCCGTTGAGCCCGTTGCCCAGCAGGCCGTTGAGCAGCCCGACCTGGCCGAGGACGTCGACGTTCAGGTCGTGCGACTTGCACTTGGAGCTCTGCCTGATGTCGAACCGGTCGCCACCCTTGCCGTGGCCGCCATCGCCACCGGCGTGGGCAGTCCCAGCACCCATGAGTCCGACGCTGGCGATGGCGGCGACCAGGACGGCAGCCTTGCGAAGCTTGTACATGTCATCTCCGTGAAGTGAGGTGGGGTGCGATCCGCGATAGATCGCCCTCGCAGTTCGGGAGATTAGGACAAAATGGGCCATAATGCCCTGCGACGCGCGGACGATTTTTTTGCGGCGGCAGCATCCTCGAACTGCATCGCATACGCGCGGCCCTTCCTCGGCCCCTCCTCGAAGGGCCCGTGCTGGGCCGATGTCCGGCCGTGCGGCGGCCTGGTGACGCTCGTGACGGCGTTCGACGCGCTGTTAGCCTGAGCGCAGTTGCTGCCGGGGTCTTGGCGTCGACGTGTAGGGCATCAACCACCCGACGATCTTGAAGACGGGCCCTGACGGGTGGGATCCCGCTGTGATACCGCGGACTGGGCAGGCCAGCCTATTGCGGAGGACCGGTACGTCCCAATGGAATGATCACAAAAGCCCGACCGGGATTGCTCGGCATACCTGCCGGAACGCCGGAGACCAGGGAAGTTGTCCAGTCCATCCATGGAAGCGTCGAAGGGCTTCGGAAGCACCATCGCCAAGAGTGAAGGGGTGTGAGGAATCCAGCCCGAACCTCCCGCCGCAGGAGGCGACGGGATCGCAAGCGGTAGCCCCGATGGGCTGGGCGAACCGAACGAAGGTTCACTCTGTGCTGATCTTGGGAAGCACCTCTCGCGCGAAGAGTCGAATGTTTTGCTCGGCCTCCTCGTACGGCATGGCGCCGTAGCTGAACTCGCCGATGAAATGGTCCGCACCGAACATGCATTTGAACTCGCGTATGCGCCTGGCACACTCATCCGGTGTACCGACCAGGTGTTTCGCCATGAATGCCTCAGTGGCTCGTGAAAGCTCGCCCTTCGGCGAAGCCTGCGGTTCCTGCTCTTCGTCCCCCTCCTGGGGTACGTCGTTGGGTGTGACAACGGGCAATGGGGTGCCCCTGTAGTGGCGGGCCAGAGATTCCACCATCGGAGTCATGTATGTGCGGGCGCGGACCTGTGCCTCGGCGGCGGTGAGTGCGACCGAGACGTACAAATGGATTGTGGGTGGTGCCGGCTGGTGACCGTGCTCGAGCGAGCTACTGCGGTAGCCCCGGATTATGTCCTCAGCGATGCTCCGGTCACGTTCGGGAGAGATGAGCAGACGCAGCCCCTTTGCCCCCACGAGGCGGGCCGATTGGGTGCTGTGTGCAGCTCCCAGCAGTCTGCGTGCCGGATCGTGTACTGGCCGCGGGCGTAGAGCGAGTTCGGGACAGCTGTAGAACTGGCCGTCGAAGGCGAAGCGCTCGGTGGTGAGGGCTCTGATCACGAAGTCGATGCCCTCGCTCAGCCGTGCAAGCCCCTCCTGCCTCGGGATGCAAAAGCCCGCGTATTCGACCACGCTGGCACCCCGGCCGAAACCGATCGTGGCGCGGCCCTCCGACAGAAGGTCTAGGACTGCGATCTCCTCGGCCACCCGCAGGGGATTGTGCCAGGGAAGGACGACCACAGCGGTGCCCAGCTCGATGCGGTGCGTGCGGCCGGCTACGTAGGTGAGCAGCTGAAGGGCGTTGGGAATCGGGGAGTGCCCGGTGAAATGATGCTCCACAGTCCAGATGGAGTCGTATCCCAGCGGTTCGACGAGGTCCGCCAGGCGCAGCGCCGTGCGGTAGACCTCCTCGTCGGGGCGGAGTCCGGGATTCATCATGGCAAGTCCTGCACCGACCTTCATGGGCTTCTCCGTCTCGGCTGGTGTTCGGGGCTTTCTCGGGAGCCGGTTCAGCCGGCGGCGTGGGATACCGAGTTCCCGGCGGGCATCTCACGGAGCAGTCGCTGCCTGGTGTGCAGGATGAGCTGTTGGAGCGCGGAACAGTAGACGCTGGGGTTTAAGAGCCCGTCGGCTGCCGAATACCGGTGCGAGACGTGTCCTCCGCGGCAGATTTCGACGAAGCCGCAGGCACGGCAGGTGGGGCTCAGGCGTGCCACTTCGTCCCGGAGTGGCAGCAGTCGCGGGTCGGTCGATACGTCCTCCAAACTGTGGGTGAACACGTCGTATCCGAGGGTGGCTGCTCCGTGGAACGCTGTCTTCAGTGTGTCGTCGAGCTCGATGGACCCGTCGGTCTCGACCACGAGGTATTCCGACTCGCTGTCGCCTCGCGTTCTGCCGAGGAGGCCCAAAATTATGGAGGCGAAAGTCTTGACTTGGATGCCGGAGTTCAAATCCATCCAGTGGTCGAAGCAGGCGCACAGCCAGTCCGTGAACGCCCCGGCGCCGCCCGTCGGCATGGTGTCGTGGTTGTTCAGGGGCAGCAGGAAATCGATGAGAGGGGGATCGTACTGGGCTAGGTAGTCGAGCACGGCTGCCGGATCGGACGCTGGGTCCACAACGCAGAGGAAGCCTTGGAAGATCCGCTTGTACGGCTGTGTACAAAGCGTTTCGAGCCTGGTCTCCAGCACTTTGCCGGTGCCGGCGCCGCGGAGGTCGATTCTCCGCCGGTCGTTGATCTCCGGTGGTCCGTCAAGGCTGACGTACAGCCCGATGTCCCGTTCCAGAAGCAGGTCTCCGATGTCGGCGCTGAAGAGTAGCCCGTTCGACTGGACGGCCGTCTCGACCTCGATACCAGTGCCCCGGAACGTCGTTCGGATACGGGAGTGCAGGGCTTCCAGGTGGCGGCTTCCGCCCAGGAAGGGCTCTCCACCGTGGAAGTTGATGACCACCCGTTCCAAGGCCCGTTCCTGAGCGTGGGTCTTGATGCGCTGAGCCGCAGCGGCCGCCACCTCGTCCGACATGAAGCGCGGCTGCGCGTTCCATGACGTGTCGCTCGCGTTGTAGACATAGCAGTAGGTGCAGTCGAGGTTGCAGCGGCTTGCGACTTTCCATACGAACGTGTCAAAGCTCATCGCGCCGCGCTCCTGTCCGTCACTAGGGAAGACATCTGCTCCGCAGCCCTCAGTTGCTGCTCGATCAAGTCGAGCCCTTCGTTCCACACCGTGCCGGATTCAGTGTCGATGCCCACGGCGTGCAGCAGGTTGTTCGGGGCCGCAGATCCGCCCGCCTCCAGAAGCCGGACGTACAACGCCGGTATGGAGGTGTCGCCCTGGATGTACCGATGGTGAAGCGCCAGGCCCAGGAGATGTCCGAACACATAGGAGTACAGGTATCCGGGCACGCCGACGAAGTGGGAGATGTAGGACCACCATGGCCGGTAATCGTCGTCAATGTCGACTGATGTTCCGAACATCTCCGACTGGGTGTCGATCCAGAAGTCTGCGAAGTCGTCGGCCGACAGTGTGCCGCGCTCTCGGGCGGCCCGGTGGGCCCTTTCCTCGAAGCGGGACAAGGCGGTCTGGCGGAAGACGATCGACGCAGCCCCGTCGAGGCTCGCAGCGAGCACGTCGAGTTGGTGCGCAGGCAGGGTGGCCATCGCCTCAAAGCGGCGCAGCACGAGCGTTTCGCCAAAGACGGCGGCTGTCTCGGCCAATGTGACCGGTGCGTGTTGGTGGAAGATGCCACAGGGAGCGGCAAGAAGTCCGTGCACTCCATGGCCTATCTCATGGCCCAGAGTCAGGACGTCCGGCGCTCGGCCTTGCCAGTTCACCCGCACGTAGGGGTGGACGGAAGGAACGGTGTACTCACAGGACGCACCCTGGCGCCTACGCGGCCCGGTGCGGGCGTCCACCCAGTTCTCGACGAAGAACCTGCGGGCGGCCCGCTCCAGCTGAGGGGAGAACGCCGCATAGGCGTCGAGCACGGTCTCCCGCGCCTCCTGCCAGCTGACCGCGCGTGAGGCGGAGCCGATCGGGGCTGAGCGGTCGTAGTGAGCCAACCGCTGCACTCCGAGCAGTCGGGCTTTCAGCCGGTACCACCGCCGCACCAGGTCGTATCGGCTGCTCACCGCGTCCAGCAGCGCCTGGACGGAAGCCTCGGAGACCTGGTTCTCCGCGTTCCGGCGCGCTCGCCAGTGGCTGCGGCCGCGCAGCCGGTCCTCGATCGCAGCGTCCCGCAGGATCGTGCCGTACGTGAACGCCCGGGTACGCAACTGCGGCACAAATGCGGCTGTGAGGGCATCGGCCACACGGCGACGCTCAGTTCGATCGGCCGACGACATCCGGGAGAGAGCCGAATCCAGCGACTGGGTTGCGGTGCCGTCCGCGACCTCCATGGCACCGACGAGTTCGTCGAAGAGGTGCTCCCACGCCCGGGCGCCTACGACGGCCTTCTCCGCCAGGGCCCGTTCGGCGGCTTCCGGCAGCAGGTGGGGACGGTTGACCCGCAGTCGGCGAAGATGGTGGCCGCAGAAGTCGAGGCTGTCCGTGCGCAGCAGTTCCTCGGCGACCTCCGCCGGCACGGCGGCCCATTCCACATCGAAGAACAGCAGCCGCGAGTCAACGGCGGTGGCACGCTCGTTCACGCATTGGTCCAGCGCGAGACGCTCGTCGTCCGCGACGTCCTCGCTCAGGCGCAGGGCCGCATACCATCGGGCGCGGCCGAGCAGGTCGCGGACTTCCGCCAGCTTCTGCATGAAGCACACGAGTTCGGCGCCGGAGAACGCCGCGACGCGGCCGCGGTGCACGGCAAGCTCCCCGGCGGCGGCCTCGGCGAGGGAGAGCAGACTGTGCACGCCGACGGCCGGTTCTCTCGAACTGGGCAGTAGATGGGATAGATCCCATTGCGCGCTCACTCCGCCTCCATGTGGAGCAAGTCGGTCAAGCTTATAAGTTTCAATCCCGTGTGCACTTGGTCGCCGATTCCGGCGAAATGGGCTCCGGCGGCCACAGCTGCCTTCTGATCGAAGGGTGAGTCACCGACGAACAGTGCTCGCGAGGGCCTGACACTCAGCCGTCCACAGGCGAGCTGGACGCAGACAGGAGCGGGCTTGGGCCGTCCGACGTCTTCGGCCGTGACCAGGACGTCAAAGGACAGCCGGCCATGTTCCACCACTGTTCGGGCGAAGAAGCCAGATGCGTTCGTCACCAGACCGGTGGCCAGGCCGCCGCGGTGCAACGTGGCCAGCACAGCTGCTGCTTTGGGGGCTACTTTCAGCAGCTCTACCAGCTCGGGTATCTCGTTACGGTAGAACTCTTCCAGCTCTGCCGCTTCGTGTCCTGGGAAGGAGTCGCGTATGTCCTCCTGCAGACTTTGGCCCCAAGTGCGGCGGAGGTCTTCGGCGCTGATGGCGGGGGCCCGGTAGTGGACGGCGGCCCGGTTCATGACCGTCAGCCAGTACGCGAAGGTGTTCACGATGACACCGTCAAGATCGAACAGGACAGCTGCTAGGCGGGTGGGGCCCATCAGAGCCACCCCGCGCTGTCCTCGTCGCTGTTCGACAGATCCGGACTGAAGCACCGCGTGCGCAGCAGCAGCCGGTCGCGATCCGTGAAGTCCGATCGAGCGTGCAAAGTTTTGCGGTTCATGAACACCAGCACGTCGCCCGCATCCAGCGCGGCACGGTATGGCCGTACTCGCCGCACCGCGGCGGTCAGTTGTCCGACGGCCGTCGCTTGGGCGTCGGACATCGGCATGCCGGAAACGTCCTGCGCGTCAAGCAAGGAGCCCAGCCGAAACCGGATGCCGTTGGTTCCAAAAAGAACAGGGCCCCTGAGGACGCGGGGCGGATTACGCAGACGCCCTCCGAAGAGGAAGTCGGGTCCTCGCAAGGTCTCCAGTGCCTCCGTGCCGCCCGGCTGGACGCTGATGTCCTCAACGAGCTCCTCTACGGGCCACAACAGGCTTTCGCCTCCATGCTCGGCGGGGCGGACGCACCACAGGAAAACGATGTCCTCGGGCTGAATCTTCGAGCTTTCGTCCGAGTGTGCCTCACAGGCCCCCAGAGCGAAGGTGACGTCCTTGCTCGCCGGCTCCACGGGGGCGACCTCGTCCACGAACACACCACTGCGCTCGTCGAAGCGGTTGCTATCGGAGACGCTGCCCATCAGCTCCGTCAGCTCCTTGACCCACGAAGTTCGTTGGGCACCCGGCACATCAAGGAATCCGGAGCCGCGCAGTACACAGCCGTACGGGGCAATGCGCAGGGCATCGGACAGCACCTCGCGCACGGCCCGCCGGCCACCGGGCAGCAGACGCATGTCGATCAAGGCCAGGTCATTCACGCCGGGCTATCCCTTCTCCATGCCCAGTGAGTTCACCGTGCACAGCGGACAACACCGCACCGATTCGCTCCACGTGGGCTTCCGTGTAGCACTCGTTCCAAGGCAAGACCACGACATTGCGGAGCCCTTCGTGCGTGCCTTTGAAGCGATGGGGGGCGTAGTCGACGGCCTGAGGGTGCGCAAGGGTGAACGGATAGCGGCTCGTACCGAACGTGCGCTGCTCCTTGATCGCACGCCACTCAAACGCGGGACGCTGGTAGCCCGCGGCGCAGGGCACGCCGGCCGCTTTCAGCGCCCGCGCAAGGGCCTGCATGCCACCGGGCACCGTCCCGCTGTCCACATGTACAGGAAAGCGCCAGAAGGAGTGGGAGGCGGAGTTTCGGAGGACAGTTGCCGTGCTCAAGCCCTCGTGGCCTTCGAGTGCCGCAGTCAGCCGCCCGGCCAAGGAACGCCTGCGGCTCACGACCTCCGTCAGCTTTGCCAGCTGGGCGACGCCCACAGCGCCTTGGAGCTCCGTCATCCGGTAGTTCATGGCAAGAAAGTGGTGCTCCGGTTCGGGGTCAGCGTAGTTGCGGGCCTTGTTCACGAACTGGTGGATGCGGTCCCCCAAAGCCCCAACGCGGGTCGATACGAAGCCGCCCTCACCTGTGGTGATGTGTTTCGTCTGCTGGAGGCTGAAGCAGGCGATGTCTGCCAACGTACCCACGGGCCTGCTGTCGAGAGTCGCCCCGTAGGCCTGCGAGCAGTCCTCCACAACGGGTATGCCGTGTGCGCGTGCAACAGTCGCGATGCCAGGCACATCGGCTGGATTGCCCAGTAGGTGCGTGACGACGATGGCGCAGGTCCGGGGACTGATCCGGTCCTCGACGGATGCCGGGGTGACGTTCAGGGTCCGTGGGTCCACGTCCGCGAAGACCGGGATACAGCCCTGCCACAGGAGAGGCGCTACGGCACCGAAGTCCGTCACCGCCGATGTAATGACCTCACTCCCCGGCTCGGGGTCGAGAGCCGCAAGCGCCGTATGCACGGCGGCGGTACCGGAGGAGCAGGCCACCACACATGCGCCGTCGAGCAGTTCACCAAGGCGGGACTCCAGTTCGGCGACAAACCTGCCGCGGGTCGAATTGAGTACGCCGCTCTTGATGACGCTTTCGAGCAGGTCCCTCTCCTCTGATCCCAGTAATCGACCCGACGCGTCTTGGTCGGAGGGGAGGCCGCTCATGCCCGTGCCGCCTGGCCGACGGCCTCGGGCCGGCGAGCGGGTGCGGCAGCGGAGGAGCAGACGTAGGTCGCGTGGTAGTCCGCCATCGTCTCCAGGAGTGTCTGCTCCAGCGACTTCGTGGGGCTCCAGTCGAGTTGTTTTCGGGCGTTTTCGATACTGGGCATCCTGCGGTCGCAGTCCTCGTATCCCGGGCCGTAGAAGTCCTCGGCCGGCACTGACACGATCGGGTGGCGCCCGAACGACGGGTCGCCTGTGATCGAGGCATAGACACGGCGCATGGTCTGGGCCAGTTCGCTGATGGTGACCTCGTTGTGGGGATTGCCGAGGTTGAAGATCTGATTTCGGGCCTGTTCGGGACGCTCCAGCATCAGCATGACGGCGTCCATCGCGTCGTCGATCGACAGTATCGTCCGCCTGGCTGTTCCTCCGTCCACCAGCTGCATGGGCTTTCCGTCGATGAGGGCGGACATGAAGGATGCAAGGACCCTTGGGATGCCCTCACCGTCATGCCCGGGCAAGTAGTCCATGCGCGGTCCGAAGAAGTTCAGCGGACGGACGATAGTAAACGGCATGCCGCTTTCGTAGTGGTGGGCAAATATCAAACGCTCCACCACTTGTTTGGCCGACGCGTAGGTCCACCGCTGATTTTTGACCGGTCCCATGATCAGAGGGGTCGAGTCCTCGCGCAGCACGAAATGGTCGTCGCGCACCTCTCCGTCCGACGGAATATAGCTGGAAAGGGTGCGGCCGTACACTTCGCTCGTTGAGAAGTGAATGATCCATTTTCCGGCGGCGGCACACAGATCGATCACCGGCTGGAGATCGAACAGGTTGGCCTTCAAGACACGCAGCGGCTCCGTGTTGTATTCGGCCGGGTTGCAAATCGCGGCCAGATTTATCACCGCGTCCGCCGCATCTATTTCTTTTTCCAGCTCCGCCAGAGACTGCGTGGATCCCAGATCGGCCAAATGGAACCGCAACCGCGGGTCATCAAGGTGCTGTTCGATCTTCCGATTTTCCAGATCCCAGCCGGAGACGCTGACCCCGTCCTTGGCAAGGAGCCTGTCGAGCAGGTGGCTTCCGATGTAACCGCCACATCCGAGAATCACCACGTTGAACTCGTTCATCTACCGTCCTCGTAGGTCGTCTGTCCAGCACAGCAGGCGAGGGACAGCTCGCAAGGACGCTCCCGTCCCGCGCCACCTGTCCGCAGCGGCCGGAACCGCCCCCTGATAGGGGGGCGGCCAAGTTGGCGGATGCGCTGGAATGAACGGCCGGCGATCCGCCAGTGCGGCTTCAGGAATTGATCTCGGCGATGGACGCCTTCGGAGGCGACGTGTAGGTGCCTCCCATGTGCTGCGCCAGACGGTCCGAGACAGCGTGGTTGAGCAGGTCCTTGAGAGGCCGACTGTCGAGAGCGCTGATGTCGCTGATGCTGATTTCTTCTATGTCTGCGACAGACAATTTCTGAACCGCGTCGTACATCGCACTCTCCGGAACCTGATCGATTTCCTTGATCGCCTTCGGAGTCATTTAAGATCCTTTCGCGAGTTGCCAGGTCAGGGCGGAGCCTAGATTTCATGCCCGACGGAAGTCAATACACCGCATATTGGGAAACGGGCCCGGTTTCGGCCATTTGCGCTGATCGTGATTCCGTCACCCCCGCCCCTCGTTGACCACAGGCAGTCATTGCAACAATATCGACGATCTGCATTTTTGTATCCACGGCCAAAGATCGGCTATGCGGATCTCCGCTCGGTTCATCGCAAAGAGCAACCGTAGTGGCAGCACCCCGCCTTGGTCCTCCCTTCGTTCGAGGCGTCGTTCGTAACGACCTGGAAATGACCTTGTTCACTCAGGGTGACGCTGTCTGCCCGAGCGCGACGAACACTCATACTGTTATCCGGCCACAGAATGACAGAGCAAGAAAAACTTGGTCGATCAACGGTGGACGCACGTCCCGAGCCGATTCTTCGGAACGGATCAACGCAGCATGTCCGTCCAGCGGGAACTGGCTACGCCACGGCCCGTGGTCGCGCGAGGACTGGTTCTAAGCGGTCGATACGCGCCGCGGCGCGCGATCTTCGCACCAAGTCGTCCACAGCACGCTCCATCGAACGCTGTACCGCGCGACCAGGCGCCCCCCACAACCCGGCTTGCACCGACTGCGGATCAATGGCCAACTCCACGCCCACGTAGTGGACTCGCTGAAAAGCACGCCTCTCCACGAGTAAGCTGCGCAGCCAACCGACACTTTTGAAGGGATCCCCCCATGCCCTACACGCCTCCCGCTCTTCCTGCCGGCCTCCGGGAAGCTGAGGCACAGGCGGCGTATCTCATGGAGGACGGATTCCTCGAGGTCCCTCCGGGCAGCCTGGCCGAAAAGCTCAAGAACAAGGAACACTTGCGGGTCAAGTTCGGTGTAGACCCCACGGCAGCAGCAGTCACCTGGGGGTGGTCCGTCCCGCTGCGCAGGCTGCGACGCTTCCAGGAGCTCGGCCATACGGCCGTACTCATCATCGGGGACTACACCGCACAGGTCGGTGATCCTTCAGGGAAATCTCAGACGCGACGCAGGCTCGACGGCTCCGAAGTGGAACGCTACATCGAAGCCTGCACGGCTGCCCTCCTCGAAATTCTGTCGCCCGAGCGGCTTGAAGTACGCCGCAACTCCGAATGGCTGGGACGCATGGGCATGCAGGAGACCCTCGAACTCGCATCACAGGTCACCGTCGCTCAACTGCTGGAACGGGACGACTTCCGCAAGCGACACACTGCCCACGAACCCATTTCCATGATCGAATTTATGTACCCGCTCCTCCAAGGCTACGACTCGGTCGCCGTCGAGGCCGACGTGGAACTGGGCGGGACGGACCAGCAGTTCAACTTCATGCTCGCGCGCACCCTCCAACAACGTGCAGGGCAGGCCCCTCAGGCGTGCCTCTGCGCACCTCTGCTGGTAGGCACCGACGGCAAGAAGAAGATGAGCCAGAGCTACGGGAACTTCATCGGTGTCGCGGAGACGCCGGAGGAAATCTTCGGCAAGGCCATGTCGATTCCCGACGAGGCGATGGAGCAGTACGTGCGCCTCGCACTAGACCTGCCGGGGGCCGACAAAGAGAACATGTTGCAGAACAACGGTGGGGTGGCACTCAAGCGTGCCCTAGCCAAGAGCATGGCCGCAATGTTTCACGGCGCGGACGCGGCCGAACGGGCGGAAGAGGCGTTCAACCAACGCCACGTACGCCGCGAAGCTCCGACCGACATGCCGGAGGGCACAACGACCGAGCAGTACCTGCCCAAAATCCTGCTTGAGTTGTCCTGGGCCAGTTCGCTCAGCGATGCCCGCAGGGCGATCGAGGGACGGGGCGTCCGCCTCGACGGCGAAGTCGTCGAAGACGCACACCACAATGTCAGCGCAGGTACGTACACCATGCAGCTCGGCCGCAGGCGCTTCTACCGCCTTACAGTCATGTGAACCCACACAGGCCGAGTAGCCGAACACCCGCCGGTGAGTGACCTACTACCGTTGGCATAGCAAGCAGAGCCGCCGTTTGGCCCTACGACTCGAGGGTTACCACGAGGCTGCCGCTGCAACTCGCCGAGGGCCCTCAGCAGCTGCTGAGGGCCCTCGGAGTGCCCTGAGGGGCCAGGTACATCGCCGAGATAGAGGCCGGCGTGTCTGGCGCTCTGCCCGGTGGGATTCCTCTCGCCGCTGCTGGCCAGCATCGCCCTGACGGATCTCGATGAATTTATCGCGTTCAGTCCAGGCGGCCTCGGGCGGCGGACCTACGGCTCAGTTACCGAAGAGCGCAACTCAACCCCTGACCTCGTCACAGGAAAACCAACCTGAGCGCCCTTTCGTACATCACGGTTCGCCGACGGCTCAGGCGACGTAGAGCTTCGCGACCAGCTCCTCCAGCCGAGCGCTCGACGCCAACGAGTTGCCAGCCCATGGCCTTAGCGGTGGGGCCGGGGCCGTCCATCGCTGCCGCGAGGGGTGTTGCCGAAGGAGTAAACGCCGAGTCCGAAGGTCATGACAGGTCTGCGTCACCCTTGGTTGAGGTGGCCTCGCTGTGGCTGGCCGCGCCGGGGCCCTTCTTGCGGACATTCTTGGCATCTCCGGCAGCCTGCAGCACGGTGACGGACGCTGAGAGCCCCCGAGCCGGGCGCGGCTCGGGGGCTCCCACGCGTGCCCCTGGGGGAGACGCGCTTGGCTTAACGCCGCGCGGCGCCGACGGTTACGGCAGGAGGGCTTGAGGTTCGGCCCGTACCGCCGGGGGTCGACGAGCCGAAGGGCAGGCGGTCGGTACGCGGTTCTCCTGGGCGGGCCGGTAGACCCCGTCCGTACCGGCAGAGCGTGGGGGATTGCCGGGCGAAGGGCCTGGACGCCGGCGCCGTTGGGCACGCCCTCGAAGAAGCCCGGTTCGACGCTTGCCCGGATCGCGACACGAGCACCTGGCCGACGACGACCGGGGCCGTCGCGGGATCGGGCAAGGGGGGCGTGTCCACTCGATGACCTGGGCACCGACGAGGACGTGCCTGCCGGGACTGCTTTGCTGGTGGGCTTCGTCTGGTCCTCGGGCGCCGCGGCGTCGATTGCCGGGCCTATCTCCAACGCCCGGCCGGGGCCGCGGTCGGCCTGGGTCTTCACCTCCAGTCCGGCGCGGAGTTGGGGCACGGTGGCCGACCTGTTGCGACGTATGGCGACCCTCCAGTCGACATGGCGGTCGGCATCACCGGCGTCATCAAGCGTGCAGTTATGCGCAACAGCGATGCGCTCTTCAGTCGGGGGCCCGGTACTGTCCGCCGCGCCGGTGCTGCCGTGCGCCTGCGAAACAGGTATGCACCCCACCACGAGTCTCAATCCATTAGACGCGGTGTACAACTTTGGATGATGCATCTAATGTGGTGGGCGGCGGCTGAGGAGCGGGTCGACCAGTTGCAACCTGACCGCCAACACGAGTCCTCAAGTCGCCACCGATGCCTTGTGCCGGCCGACACCGTCGCGGGCCGCTAAGAACACTGCTGACCGCTCCCCGAGAAGAAGCCGGAGGGGACCATGAACGCCGAACGGCACGGAGCCGCTGCTGCACCCGACCTGTACGGCCGATCCGGGAACCGCTACTGCCTGGACAACCTCCGCTGGCGAGGCGAGGACGGTAGCCCTCTCGCCGTCAGCGCGCAGCCAGGCCTGCGTCCCGAACAGATCGACACGGCGGAACGGTCTATCTGGCGATACCATGCGGCACTGCCTGTCCCGGCCGCTCACCGAGTGAGCTTGGGAGAAGGATGGACGCCCATGATCCCTGTCGACTGGGCTGGTCGGCGCGTCCACTTCAAGCTGGAGTGGCTCAACCCGACATCTAGCTTCAAGGACCGAGGCGTGTCGGTCATGATGTCCCACCTCACAAGACACGGCGCCCTGCGAGTGCTCGAGGACAGTTCGGGAAACGGTGGTTGTGCGGTCGCCGCCTACGCCGCCGCTGCCGGCATCCGCGCCAAGATCATCGTTCCCGCCGCCACCTCGGCGGCCAAAATTCTCCAGGCACGCGCCTACGGAGCCGAGATCGAACTCGTGAACGGCACACGCGAAGAGGTCGCGGACGAGGCGATTCGACAGTCGGCGCAGATTCCCTATGCCAGCCACGACTGGCGCCCCATGTTCATCCAGGGCACGAAGACCATCGCCTACGAGATGTGGGAGTCTTTCGGCTTCAGGACGCCCGACAACGTCGTCCTAGTAGCCGGGGCAGGCAGCAACATCATCGGTTGCGACATCGCGTTCGGCGAGCTGCTCGAGGCCGGTCAGATCAGCAAGCGCCCGCGCCTGTTCGTCGGGCAACCCGAGCACTGGGCCACCATCGCCGACACGTTCAACGGCATCGACCCGGCCAGCCGCGGCGAGCGGGTACCGACGATCGCTGAAGGTGCATCCATCGCCAACCCGGTCCGACTGCCCGAGGCGGTGCAGCCATCAGCCGTTCCAACGGCGCTGCATACGCCGTCCCCGAGGCGGAGATCCGCGCCGCGGTCCGCGCGCTCGGCGTGCGAGGCATGTACGCCGAGCCCACGAGCAGCGTCGCCGCGGCAACGCTCGATCACTTCATCGCGACCGGAGACATCGTGCCGAACCAGAAGCCGGTGGTCGTGCTCACCGGTGCCGGGCTGAAGTCCGCTGAAAAGATGGCCTCGGTGTTCGATGGGCCCTCCAACTGACCTCCAGAAGAGAAAGGAGAGCGCGATGGCTCACCCCTCAAAGCCGCCCCACCGGGCTGACAGCCCGGACCCGTCGGCCGAGCCCTCCCATTTCCGATCCGATGACGAACTCGCCGACGAGCACCTCCTACGGGAAGCAGAACGAGTCGCGGTCGCCATCGGACGCATGTTCCCGGGGTTGTGCGAGGTTGTCCTGCACGACCTGCGCCAGCCTCACAGCGCCATCCGCGTCATCGAGAACAACCTGTCCGGGCGACAAATCGGCGACTCGGCCACCGAACTAGGGCTACGCCGAATCGCGGACCCCAGCTACCCCAGCGTCATCCAGAACTACAGCAACCAGTTTCCCGACGGACGCCCGGCTAAGAGCACTTCGATCGGTATCAAGAATGCCGATGGGCGCTACGTTGCCGCACTGTGCCTGAACCTCGACGTCAGCACGTTGTCCCCGCTATCGCTGACCCTGGCGAACCTCGTTGCCACAGAGATCGAATACCGAGACGAGGCCGTCGAGACGTTGCGCGACCGCACCGAACGCGAACTCCGAGCGGTCATCGACTCCTTCGCGGCGGAGCGTTCCAGCACCCCACGCAGCCTCAACCGCGACCAGAAGCGTGAACTCGTCCAGCAACTGCATCGGGAGGGGTTCTTCGAGACCCGAAGTTCCGCACAGCACATCGCTGACCGACTCGGCGTCTCCCGAGCAACCGTTTACAACTACACAAAGTAGCTGTACCGAAGATCCCCTGGAACTGAGCCTCTTGGGACCTACGAAGAAGGGACCGTGACCAACCCTGCGGCCAACCGTGTAACCAGCTCAGCGGGCGCGTCCAGAGACCGACGCGCCAACCGGCTCCACTGCCATGCGGCCACCGACCGCCGATGCAAGCGATCACTGAGGTAGGAACGCATGGCTGCGCCTGCCGTAACGGCTACGCGCACGTTGGCGCGAACGGTCCATCCCCTGATACAGGGGCAGGACGTCAGCTTCTGGGGACGAAGACCTCCTCATGGGAGTCATCCCCTGGCGCAGGGGCGGACGGTAGGTGCACCTCGGACCTAAGCTGAGCAACCGGTCATCCCCTGGTGCAGGGGCGGGACTCGATCTGCTAGTAGCGCCAACCTACGGCAGCTCGCTCATTTCCTGGCGCAGGGCGGGCCCCTGTGCTGGGATGCTTTGTTGGCTTTGCCGTTCTTTGACTGTTGGTCGGGCGAGTACGAGGCCGGCCCCCCATGCGCGGTTGTGGCCAAGGCCGGTGGCGAGCAGGTGGGTGAACGCGTGGGGATCGTAGATGGTGGCGGTGGCGCGGAACAGGCGGAGGGTAATTGCCTTCCCGCGTAGTTGGATGCGTTCGGGGGGCTCCATGGTGATGTCGTGCGGAGCGAGTTTGCACCCCGCTTTGTGTAGGCGGTCCCGTAGCCAGGCTCCGCATTCATCGGGGCTGATGAGGGGGGCGCGGCGGCGCTTTCCGGTGTCGTCGTTCCTGGAGACGAGTGGGCAGGCGACGGTGCGGATCTCGGCGGTGTCGCCAGTGGCCCAGGTTTGGAGCACCCCCTGCGTCGTGGTGCCGGTGATGGCGTTGGAGCTCAGCAGCGCGGTCCAGTCCGGTGGCGAGGGTGTCTGGACGAGCAGCGTGTGAGGTGGGCCGGCGTCGAGGGCGTGTGGGTGTCGGCTGTTGGTGACTGCAGGGTTGCGGGCTGCCGTGAACAGGATGCGGCCGTTGCGGTCGGCGGTGGTCTCAGGGGTGCCCAGGCCTCTCTCGACGAGTTGATGCAGCCGGTGGGCGTCCGTGCACGCGGCTGTCGTAAGGGGCGCGAGGGTCAGTGCGCTGCGCCACACCTGGAGGACGGCTTGTTGGGGGTCGGGCAGGCCGATGTCGAGGAGGTCGTGCGTGCTGGCGGTCATGAGTCAGCTTCCTGGGGTGCGGCGGGTGGTGCGGTGGTGCGGCTGGTCATGGGGAGGTTGTGGTGGTTGCGGCGGTGGTAGGTGGTGGGGGGCTGTTCGGGCAGCGCTGCTGCCGAGGGGTTGGGGCTTTCCTGCCAGGTCTTGGGGTGGTGGGTGGTGGCGTTGGGCAGCAGTGGGACGTGGTCGGGCCAGTCAGTCTCGTGATGGGTAGTGCCGTGAGCGAGTGGGCGCGATGGAGGGCAGCATCTGCGGCCGAGGTAGGGCAGGCGCGCGGGTTGGGCGAGTGCCTGGTGGATGGAGTCGATGAGAGGTGCGGGGCCGGTAAGGCCGGCGAGGAAGGAGCCGTCCACGATGTAGGTCTTGTTGCCCATGACCGTCTTGCGTGTGTTGCGCTTCCATGAGGCGCCGGTGGTGGGGTCGATTTCGCGGGGGGCGGCGTAGCGGAACCGGTCCGGGTGTTCGGCGAGTTGGGGATTGCGCGCTGCGGTGAGGATGTCCAGGGGAAAGTCGCCGTCTCCCGCGGTCTGGTCGTCGCTTTCCAGGTGACCGGGGCGGTCGGCCCGCACTGCGAAGTGCAGGCTGGCCAGGTTGTCGATGTTGTGGCGGCTGTCGTAGCCGAGTGCGTTGCAGACGAGGCCGATGACTCCGGATTTGGTCGGTCGGGCCAGGGTGTCGTTGTGGGCCTCGTATGGGGTGTGGACGCCCCAGGCCTGCATGAGACCGCACAGGCGGATCAGACAGGTCGGCATGTCACTCGTCCTCGCAGGTGAGGGATGCCGGAAGTTCGGGGCAGGGTTCCCCGCCGGGTGGCAGCCAGCGGCATGTACCGCCGAGGAGCGGGGTGTGACGCTGCGAGCGGCGCAGGTACGCGGCGAGGCGTTGGGCGGCGGTGACGGCTGCGGGGGCTTCGATGGCGGATTCGAAGCAGGGGGCAGCGGTGAAGGGGTAGTTGGTGGTGGCGGCGATGGTGAGGGTGGGGCAGGTGGTGGAACCGGTGCGGGAGCGGGCGGAGGAGGGTGTCGCGTAGGTGAGCGCGGTGATGAACAGTTGCTCGGCCAGACGCGCCAGATTTTCGGTTTCCTCAGGTGAGGCGCTTTTGGAGAGGGTTGTGCGGACGGCCCGGCGGTCGAGGGCGGCGTATTGGTAGAGCGTGCCAGAGGCGAGGAAGGTCGTGCCCTTGCCGGCTGCTCCGAAGACACCGAGGTCTTGCCAGTCGTCCTTGGCCGTCCAGTCGTCGGCGATGGTGGCGATGGGGTCGACGCTGAAGGCGTGGGCGACCTGGGCGGCGGAGTAGATGGTGGCGTCGGGGACTTCGGCGAGCATCCGCCCGAAGACGGCGAGTTCGGCGCTGATGCCCGGTGCGAATGCTGCCTGGGCTCGTTGGATGATGTGCTGGGGCAGGGGCGGTGCGGCGATGCCCGCGGTGTCCGGGCCCTTCCTGCCGGAGGGTTCTGCCGTGTCGCTGTCGGTGTTTTTCTGGGCCGGGATCTTCTTTGCTCGGGCGGCGAGTGACTTGTCGATGGCCTCGCGCATCTTGTTCCGTGCGTCTTGGGTGTCGTCCCAGACGTCGGCGGCGAGCTCGGCGAGACGTTCGGGTGCCTGGGCCGGTACGTAGGCGATGGCCCGGGTGCGCTGGGTATCGCTCTTGTCGATTTGCATGCCGGTGGCCGCGACGATGAGCGCCGCTTGTGCGTGTACGTCGTCATCGGAGGGCCGCATGCCTTGTAGGTGGCGTGCGGTCTGTTGGGGCAGGTACCGGGAGCGGGCGGTGGCTTGGACGGTCTCGTCGGTGTAGCGGCGGAAGAGGTCGCGGGCGGCCCGGTCCTTGGCCTGGGCGGAGAGCCGCATACGCAGCGCGTCGCCGTACTGGACGGTCTTGGGCAGGTTGGAGAAGTCTCTGTTCAGGGAAACGCCGGTATATGTAGTGAGGGTGTGCAGGACGACAAATGCGCCGTCGTGACTAGTGGTGTCGATGAGCCGGGGGTCGGCGGCGATGTCGGTGAGGGCCATCAGGCGTGGGTTCCGATCTGGTTGAGCTCGTTGAGGGGCTGGCTGGTGTAGAACATCGCGGCCCACTGGTTGCGCGTGGCGGTGTTCCAGGCGGCCAGGTCCTCTGCGAGGGCCGACCAGGACGGGGTCATCTCGTGGGCGGCGGCGTAGCGAACGAGTTGGGTGAGGGTGGGAAGGAGGAGGCGGGGCCGGGTAGTCGCCAGCAGGTGCTTCATCAACGTTTCGGTGGGCGCGTGCCGGGGGCCGTACCTCTGGCCGTTACCGAAGGCGCGCATCAGCCGGGGCAGTGGTGTGCGCCCGAAGGGCTGTGGGTGCAGCTGGGCGTGGGCGGCGTAGAGGGCGGCGGTGAGCAGGGCGGCGTCCCGGTAGTTGGCGGGCAGGTCGCGGGTGACCGCTTCACTGGCTTGGTTGTGCGTGTTCAGTGAGCTGGTCCACAACCGCATCTGACCCAGCAGTTCGCGGTTGTCCTCACTGGCGCGGATGCCGTGCAGACGTCTTTCCATCTGTTCGCCAAAGGTGGTCACGCTGGGCGCGCTGGTTTGGGCGGTAACGAACAACGAAGTCATGCTGGGGTCTTTCTCTTTGGCGCAGGCGGTCAGGACGCGGTACAGGCGGCTTCGCTCGACCGCCGTGTCACGGAGGGTCGGGGCGAGCACGTGGTGGGCGCGGGCGGCGCGGTGCGCCCGATCCCTCTCGTCGGCGTGGCGGAAGGCCGGGTCGGTGAGCAGGATGGTGCCGGACAAGTCGGTCAGCGCCAGTGGTCGGCCGTCGGTCTTGCGCCGCAGGGTGCCCAGGTACCTTGCGGCGTCTTCTGCGCTTTCATCGGTGAGCATGTCCGGCGGCACGGTGACATCGCGGATGTGCAGAAGCTTTTTCCTGTCGGTTGCGATACCGATGACCCGCATGGCAGGAGGTGGGCAGCCGGTGAGCCGGGTGGCGGTACGGATGTGGGCCGGCAGGGAGCCTTCGCCCGCCTGCCACCAGCGTTCGACGGCTGGCACCAGGTCGTCGGGTGTCTTCAGGGCGGTGCAGGGCAGGGGTTTGCCGCTGTCGGTGAACAGCAGGTCAGCGCTGCCGGGCCGGCCCGGCATGGCAGCCGCACGGTGCCAGCCCTGCGTGAAGTGGGCGCGGTCGATCAGGCCGTCGCTGTCGGATGTGAACAGCACGCGCCGGGGCATCCATGTCAGGGCGTCGAGTTCCCCGGTTGGTTCATCCCGCTGCCCAGGTGAGCCGCGGGCCCGGTAGGTCCAGTTCGCGATGCCGGGGGAGGGGGTGGGCACAGTGCGCCAGGACAGCACGGTGGCCAGTGTGCCCTGGGCCAGCCAGATGAGCTTGCCGCACGCGGCTGCGGCGGAGCTGTAGTTGGATCCAGGCCCGTACACCGCGTCCGAGCAGCGCAGTCGGCCACCGACAGCCCACATCTGCTGGGTGAGGAGAAGGACGGCGGCCCGGGCGGGTGACAGTGCGGGGAGCTCGGCGTGAAGATGGCGGTGGTCGGCAAGTAGCGGGCGCCCCATGGCACCGGCCGCCGTCAGGTCGAGGTAGCGAGCCGGTAGTGCGCGAGGCCGGGGCACCTCGTGCAGGGTGGCGTCCTGGAACAAGGGCCGCTGCGGGTCCAGCAGGTCGACGTCACCCGCGTGATCTCCAAGCCACTGCGCGGCTTTGCCCCAGTCCATTGAGCTGGCGTCTGCACACCGGTGGCCGTACTCGTTCTCAGAAGCGGGGGACAGGCCGGCGGCGCAGATCACAGCGACCAGGAAGCGGACGATGGCGGCGTGTTCCAGGGGGTCGGCGGCGTCGAGTACGAAATTGTCGGCCTTCTCCAGCGCTGTGCAGCCGGAGACTACAGAGCGTTGTCCACTCAGATCGCGCACCTGCACCCATGGCTGATGGGCGAGGCTCGAAGTCTCGATGCTCATGCTGTGTCCTGAGGGGTGATCTGATCTGCACGGTCGTTCATGTTCGGGCTGGGAGTGTTCGACAGGGACCGGAACGTCGCGGCGGTTCGCTCAGCTTCTTCGGTGCCGGCCTCGCAGGTATAGAGGACAGGAGCGGACCGTTCGTCGCGCTGAGTACGCCCCTCGGCCTGTAGGGCTGTCCTACCGCCGGTCTGGACGTGGGCGATGAGACACACGCGGGGAGTTGCCGTGGCATCCCTGCCACCGCCCTCCGCGTTCCGTTCACCGGCGTACAGGTTGATGCCCTCCAGCGAGTTGAGGACCACGACCAGCGCTTCCACGTGCTGGAATCCGATCCGTTTGCGCTCGCTCAGCCTGCCGTCTCGGCTCCTGATCGCCACCACGCGCTCGGCGAGTCCCGCCTCATGCAGCCCGCGGGCCACGTGCGCCGCGACCTCGTTGATCGCCTCCAGGACCCACATTGGCAACACGGCCTGCCTGCCCCGACGTAGGGCCCGTAAGTATCCGGGAGAGCTGTCGCGCCGGGCGGCTACCGGAGGCATCACCCGCGCATGCTGATAGCCAGACAGCGCCGGTACGGTTCCGGTTCGCGGTTGCGGCACTTGCTGGTTGAGCTGTGCCTCTACGAAGACTTCTTGAGAGTGCGCTGGCGCTTCGATGGGAGTCAGCCCGCGCGCCAGGCCCCAGCCTTCCAGCGCTTGGCGCGCATCGACCAGCCAGCGCCGATTACTGACGACACCGGCGAAGCGGCCAAGAGTGTCTGCCAGCGGCGCGAATTGCTGGCCTGCAGGCGTCGTACGCGGCGCCTGGCCCTGGCTCAGACCAGTGGGAGCGTGTGCTGCCCGTAGAACGTTCGATCCGGTGGTGCGCGACTGATCGCCGACAGCGCTCTTTCGGGCATGCTCAGTGGTCATTGCAACGTTCCTCGGGGCAGCCGTTCCGCAGTCCCGTGATCCGCGTGGCCGGACTAGATGACACGTTGCGGCAAGACTGAACTCGCGATGCTGCGAAGCACCTTCGGATCTGTGGTGGTACGTCGCGGTCACGGGCTGGACGTACTGATCCTGCGGCTCGGCTACACGTAGCCGAGCCGCAGCGTACACGCTTCGGCACGCACAGTGAAATCTGTGATGCGTAGGGTGACAAGATGGTTTATGGGGCGGGCGGCGTGCTACCCGTCCGGCCACTATCCGACTCGGCTCGTAGCGTCAGTACGAAAAGGCATGAAGAGGTCAGCCTGGAGGAGCCATTCCGCGCCGACCGCATACTCGCCGCCGAGCAAACCAGGGATCCTCGGCAGATTAAACAGGCTCTGGCGGCGAGATCGGCGCCTCTGCCTCCAAGTGCGGGCCGGCTGCCTCGCCCACCGCGTTGAGCCTTCATCCGCAAGTACGTCCGGTGGTATGCCGGGGGAGTGCGAAACCTGATCGTCTTCGTGCCGCGCGCGATCGCTCCCGGGTCGTGAAATCAACATACTGCTGCCGCAACGTCCCCTTCGTGCAGTCGTGTTGACTGCCGGCGCCGGTGCATCTGACGTGTCGACACCTGTCTCGCGTGATGTTGACGACACATGTCGAGGATCAATCAATCGAACCGCTTATCGGCCAATTAGAGTCCATCCGCCTGATGTTGAGCCGACGTCCCCGACAGGGATGGGCGGTGTGGAGAGCTGAATCCCGTTACTGCTAGTGTTTGTTCAGTAACGGTAGGCAATCAGCCTCGACGTACGAGCGAAAATCTGAGGGTCTTATGCGCAAGCTTCAGCAGGTCGTCATTGCAGCAGTGGCGGCGGCGGGCGGTCTGTCCGCCATCGGCGCCGGCACCGCTGTCGCCGACAACTCCGACCGCGGACCGAAGGTGTATGACCTCTACCGCCCCTACCAGGAGTGCAGCCCGCAGACGGTGGCCGAGAACGACATCCCGATTGGTGTGCTCGGTCTGGCCGGCACCCTGGACACGGCCTGCGGCCAGTACAACAGCAAGGTCACCCGCTAAGCCCTGCTGCGTCGGAGCCCTGTGCCTGGCGCGGGACCCTTCGAGGCCGACCTCGAAGGGTCCCCTTCCTCGGGCCGGTTGCCTGAGTGTCGAAGACGAAACCCGGCGCGCCCGGTGGCCGGGCGCGCCGGGCACCCCCAACGCAACGGAAAGCGCATCACATGTTCACCAGGAAGAAGATCGCGGTTGTCTCGGTGCTCGCCGGTGGCCTCGCCATGGCCTGTACCAGCGTCACCGCTGCATATGCCGGGCAAGGCGTACAAACCTGCACTCGCGACGTCATGGGCAACCTCACCTGCCACACCACACAACACATCAAGGGTCAGCTCCCGGAGGGCGGTGTCATGCCCCACAGGGAGACCTGCACGCCGGTGAAGCCCTTGATTGTGCCCTCCGCGATGGGGGGCGGGACGATGCGGCTCGGGCCCGAAGTGACCTGTTCCCCCACCACGTCGGGAGTGCCCGGCGTGGCCGACGGTGACCAGCAGCCATTCGGCCTGCTCTAAGGCCGAGCCCGTGAAGTAGTCCGGCCGGTGCAACCCTGACCGCGATGCGGCGAATATGCCGACACGACGCAGTTCAGATCCCGACATATGGCGAAATGTGTGTAATAAAGACACTGAGTAGTCAAGCCAGGCGCCCTGCCTGGGTAAGAAAGGGTTTGACATGCGTAAGTTTCAGCGCGCTGCAGTCGTAGCCGTGGCGGTCGCCGGGCTGTCCGCCTTCGGTGCCGGTGTCAGCTTCGCCGGCGACGGCGGGCCGACGCCGGTCACTGCCGTGGCCAACTCGACGGCCAACGCGGTGGCCATCGGCGGCGGTTACTACGCTGCGCCGCAGGCCGGGCTGCAGTACGGGCCGGAGAACGGTCATCAGCACGGGCCGCAGTACGGGCCCGAGAACGGTCAGCAGCACGGACCGCAGTACGGGCCGGAGAACGGTCAGCAGCACGGACCGCAGTACGGGCCGGAGAACGGTCAGCAGCACGGACCGCAGTACGGGCCGGAGAACGGTCAGCAGCACGGACCGCAGTACGGGCCGGAGAACGGTCAGCAGCACGGACCGCAGTACGGGCCGGAGAACGGTCAGCAGCACGGACCCGACCAGGCCTACGGCCAGCACGGCGAAGGCCAGTAAGACCAACCGAGGGCTCAACCTCTCGGCGCTGCCACGGGCGCATCAGCCCTCTCCAGACAGCTGATGCACCTCGCACTACCGCAAACAGCCTGGTCACGTACCGGCGGGCATGTTCGACGGTGTGCAGGGCAGCCCTCTTGGCAAAGGCAGCCCTGACGCGCGACGGCTCATCACGTTGTGCGTCCGGGCTGCTGCAATTCCTCCGTCGGCGCAGCTGTCAGCGCGTCAGACGCGAAATGATCGGTTCCGAAACCTTCTCGGGCCCGGGCGCACACCGGTCAAATGACACAGGCGCCCGGGCCCGACGTTGTAAAGGAATGCAGCACATGTTCACTCCGAAGAAGATCGCCGCCATCTCGGGGATCGTCGGAAGTCTCGCCGCAATCTGTGCCGGCGCCGGGCACGCATACGCAGACGGACGCGCGGGTGACTGCGGGAGCAGTGACAACGTCTGCATCCGCAAGAGCGAGACCCACGTCGACAAGGACGGCGAGCGCATTGTCAGGCAGGAGCAGCACTGCACGACGCCCGGCCGGCCGAACGTGGTGTTCCGGGAGCACCAACTGCTGGGCGACGGCGGGTCCGCCACTGCCGGGCCGGTCGTGGACTGCTCCAACACGGTAAAGCTGCCGAAGGGCTTCAAGAAGCCCAAGCTCGACATCTGAGCGCTGCTTGTACATGCCGGACCGGGATCGTTCCCGGCCCGGCATTTCTTGTTTTCCACAAGCCGGGGCCCGGCGAACAGCGGGGGACCATGGCATTCCTTGTCGACGCAACCGACGAGCGATTGAGGTTCCAGTACCTCTGTCGCCACAGGACTCACGCCTCTTGACATCCTCTCCGCCCTAAAGGGCGGAGTTTCCCGCCTGCCTGCCGGTGGTCACCGGCTTAGTACTCCAGCTGTAGATCGTGATCTTGCTGGTGGGGCCGGTGTGGGTACGGCTGCGGTCACCGTTGATCATCGTGAGTTGTGTGGACTAACGAAGAGACGGTGGCCGCAGGTCACAGCATAGATTCCACCCGCTGGCGGGCGAGCTTCGAGGCCCTCATGGGCCGGATCGCCGGACGGTTCGCACGGGTCGAACCCCGGCGGCGGGCCGGGCGGTTGGTGCTCGGATTGCTCGCGGACCTGCCCCGCAAGAATTGCTGGACGATCGCCGAATGGGCCGGGGAAGCAGCGCCACACGGCATGCAGCACCTGCTGTGCCGCGCGGCCTGGGATGCCGACGCCGTGCGGGACGACGTCCGCGACTACGTCGTCGAGCACCTCCGCGACGAGGCCGCGGTGCTGGTCGTCGACGAGACCGGGGACCTAAAGAAGGGCTCTCACACCGTCGGCGTCCAGCGCCAGTACCCGGGCAGTGCGGACACGCCGCAGTGGACCGGGAGTTGTACATCCCGCGCTCGTGGACCAGCGATCCGGATCGTTGTCAGGCCGCCGGGCTCGACGACGAGCTCACCTTCCAGACCAAGCCGGAACTGGCCACTGTGATGATCGAACGATTCCTGGACGCCGGACACCAGGCCGCCTGGGTTGCCGGGGATGAGGTCTACGGCGGCAACCCGAAACTGCGGGCCGCTCTGGCGGCACGGGGCGTCGGCTACGTGCTGGCCGTGGCCTGCTCGGCCGAGGTGACCACTGGCGCCGGCAAGCTCCGGGCCGACGCGCTGGCCAAGAAGCTGCCCAAGCGTGCCTGGCAGCAGCTGTCCGCCGGCGACGGCGCGAAGGGCCACCGCTTCTACCACTGGGCCGTCATCGACCTGGCCGAGGACGCCCCCGGCCACCGCCAGCTACTGATCCGGCGCAACCGCAGCACCGGTGAACTCGCCCACTACCGCTGCCACTCGCCGCAGGCCGTCCCGCTGACCACCCTGGTCAGAGTTGCTGGATCGAGGTGGCGGGTGGAAGAGACCTTCCAGGCCGAGAAGGGCCTGGCCGGACTGGACGAGCATCAAGTCCGCCGCTACTCGTCCTGGACCCGCTGGGTCACTCCGGCCATGCTCGCCCACGCCTTCCTCACCGTCGTTCGGGCCGACGAACACGCCCAGCACGGCGCCCCTGACGGGCTGATCCCGCTGTCCTGCAACGAGATCCAGCGACTCTTCATCACCCTGGCCGTCCGGCCCGACCACACGGCGGCACACCTGCTCGACTGGTCCCGCTGGCGACGACGCCACCAAGCCCGAGCACGCGCCTGCCACTACCGACGACAGGCAGCCACCACATGAAGATCACGATCTTGCTCGACGGAGTCTCCGGAGACGAGGAAGCCGCGTGCGAAATAGACGAGACGGCGAGGGCGTTGCGACGACGGTTGCCCTGCAGGAGCCCTCGTTCCGACAGAAGAGGCGATCGCGCGATGATCCCCGGGTGGGATCACGGCTACACGGATCAAGGAGTCTCGCTGATGGTCAGTGTGAGTATGGAGACTGCGGAACAGACAGAGCAGCGGCTACGCCGTGTGATCGCTCAGGCTGACCTCGTCGTGCACGACGGCGTCTGGCGTTTTGAAGAGTCTCCGGCTGACCAGCCGCCGGCACTCACCGCCGAGACGCTGGCAGTCGTTCGGGACCGGGAGAGCTGGAGCCGCCTGGTCCGCTCACCCAGGAGGGCAACGGCGTCGAACGCTTCGGAATTTTCTCCTTCCACTTCGCCGATCACGTGGACAACAGCGGTTTCGTCGGCTGGCTGGCCACCCACCTCAAGGTTGAGCTGGGAACCGGCGTATTTGTTGTCTGCGGCAGCAACCGCGCCCGCGGCGGCATCTATGACTACTGGGGCTGCCCCATCGACTTGCTGGATCAGGCCATCGCGGTTGTCAGGACGCTACGAGACAGCTGATCTGCATGCAGGCGGCGATCCATCCACAACGGTGAAGATCACGATCTACAGCTGGAGTATTAGGCTCCGGGTGGGTTCCTGTTTCTTCGCGCCGTGCCGGGACGGGTCCCGGCCTTACCCGCACTCCGCAGGCTGATACCGCCAGTACGGCGGCCTGGGCGACGTTGACCGCCGCGTTGATGTCCCGGTCAAGGACGGCCCCGCAGGCTCCGCATTCCCACACGCGTATGCCCAGGGGTTTGGGTCCATCCTTGACGCCGCATACGGAGCAGACCTGAGAGGTCGGCTCGAAGCGTCCGATGCGGTGGAAACAACGGCCGAACTTCACGGCCTTGCATTCCAGCATCGTCACGAAGGCCGACCATCCGACGTTGTGGACGGACTTGGCCATGCGTGTTCGGGCGAGTCCCTAGACCGCCAGGTTTTCCAGTGCCGCCGCTTGGTTGTCGCGGATGATCTCGGCGTGCGCCGCTAAACGCGCCGGGGTGCTCGGCAAGTCCGATGGGTGGGCAACGTCGCCACGATCAAGGACCCCAGGCTGTGCAGCGAGGCCGGCGAACCCTGCTCCGTGATCGTTGCTCAGTCGGCGATTGAGTTCGCCCTGCTGCGCGCTGTGCTCGACACGATGTCCGCGATGGTCACGGATACCGACAGGGCGACGATGCGGAATGGCGGGGGGCCGCACTGGTTCCCCGCCATGGCAAAATGCGCAGCGTGATCACCCTGTGTCGAAGTGGTCGCTTTCGCCCCGGTAGCGGCTGGCGTCGCGCCTCAGTGGCAGAGCCCGCAGCGGATGCCAACTTGATCGGGCGTCGTAGTCGACCGGGACCTGCGAGGCGGGTGCGATGACTTGGCCGACTCCCTGAGGGCCCGTGGACCGTCAGGTCGAAGGTGCACACGTGCGCGGAGGGGGCCCGCACTCGTACCGGGGGCGGGGCGCTAATGGAGGACTCCATGGCATCCCGGGAGCCTAGCGAATGGGGTCCCCCGGCCAAAGGGACAGCCGTGCGGGCGTCACAGTTGCATGCCGCTTCACGATGATTGCCTCGGTCCTGCCTCACAGGTGCACTGCCTAGGAGTAGGACTGGGCGGGATTGTGGTGTGTGGTGGGGCCCCGGGCCTAGCGCGGTCGTCGGGGCCCCTGGAGCGCACAGTCCCATCCATGCTTTTGCGCGCTTCGTCGGGTCAACGGTGTCGATCGAGATCTGGTCACGGAGCCGATGGGGTGAAGCGTGCCGGATACCAGGATTCTCGTCCAGCCTTTCGCTATCTGGATGAAGCACAAGCCCGGATGCTGAGCTTTTCGCGTCGCCCGGATCGGTTGGCTGGCGAATTCCCCTTACTGCGGCCGACCGGGTGAAGTGCGCTGCCACCGTCGAGGGGTCAAGGGCGTGCTTGGTGACCAGCATGTCGGCGAGCAGGCCAGCTACCCATGGAGTGCCCAGCGGCCGGCCCATCGGCTCGTTGCATGGTGAGCATGACACGCTCGTACGGGCCTTCCCCCGTGAAGGTGGGCACGCGGTTATTGATCACGCGGCGAGCGTGAGTTTAGCGGTGTGGTGTCGGCGTTCGTATTCGTTGGGGCTGAGGTGGCCGTTGGCGGAGTGCCGGCGGCGGGTGTTGTAGCGGGTCAGCCAGGCGAAGACGGTTCTGCGGCAGGTGCGGGCGTCACCGTAGTCGTGGGTGCCCTGGAGGGTCTCGCGTTTCAGGGAGGCGTGGAAGCTTTCGCAGGCCGCGTTGTCGGCGCTGGTGCCGACCGCGCCCATCGATCGGGTCACTCCGAACTGGTCGCAGAGGCCGGCGAAGGCCCGGGAGCCGTCTTGGGCCCCGTGGTCGGAGTGGAACACGGCACCGTCCAGGCCGCCTCGGGTCGAGGCCGCCATCCGCAGTGCGTCGGCGACCAGGCCGGTGCGCATGTGGTCGGCGATGGACCAGCCGACGACCTTGCGGCTGAAGCAGTCCAGCACGGTCGCGAGATAGAGGAACTCCCCGTTTTTCAGGGGGAGATAGGTGATGTCGCCCATGTATTTCAGGCCGGGTTCGGTGGCGGTGAAGTCCCGCTGGAACAGGTCCGGGACCGGTGAGGTGGCCGGGTCCGGGACGGTGGTGCGCACGCGTCTGCGCAGGCGGATGCCGGTGATGGAGAACGTCCGCATGATCCGGGCGATCCGCTTTTCGTTGACCCGCCGCCCTTTCTCGCGGAGCTCGGCCGTCACGCGCGGGGAGCCGTAGGCGCCGCCGGATGCGCCGTGGACCTCGCGGATCTCCTCGGCCAGGACCCGGTCCTCCCGCTGCCGGGTGGCCCGGGCCTCGGCGCCGGCGAGCCATTTGTAGTAGCTGGACCGGTTCACGTCCAGGACCTGGCAGAGCCGCTTCACCTCGTAGGTGTTGCGATGGTCGTCAACGAACTGGAAGCGGCTCATCACCAGTTCGTCTCCCCGGCGAAATACTTGGCCGCCTTGCGGAGGATGTCCCGCTCGGTGGCGAGCTTGCGCTCACTTGCCTCGAGCTCGGCCACCCGGGCCTCCACTGCCGCACCCGCTCGTTCGGATCAGCGGACGGCGCCGCCTCCCGAGGCTGGGCGCCCGGCTTCGCAGCCGCGGCGGTGATGCCACGGCGTTCGCGGTCCCGCAGTACCCACTCCCGCAGGGTCGCCCGGTTGACGCCCAGGTCAGCGGCGATGCTCTTGTATGTCGCCCCGGGTGTGGACTCGTACAGGGCCACGGCATCGGCCTTGAACTCGTCCGAGTAGTCCTTCATCGCCATCGGCGGTCTTCTCGCTTCCTCCGGATCGAGCAGATCCAGTATCAGCGTGTCCACCACTCAGGGGGAGGCCCCCGCCCCTCCGCCATGTCGATGAACGCCTGGTCGATCAAATCGGCCCCGAAGTCCTAGCCCGGACACCAGGGAACAAGTAACCCGCCAGTAGGTTCTGAGGCCCGTTTCCCGGCAATGGGACGCCGCGTTGGACTGTTCTGGTGAATGCCCGGGAGGTCGACGACAGGGGGCGGGACGTGCGACAGGAGCGGTCGCCGGAAGAGCTGTTGGCGGGCTGGCCCCCGCAGGCTCCCCGTGTCGGACGGGCAAGGGCAAGGTGGCCATCCAGTACCACACCGCCCGCTTCCGCCTCGTGCCCCAACTCGCCAAGACGCTCAGCGTGCCGACCCCCGCCGTACGCAAGCCGGGTTCGACGTGGACCGAGCTGCCCCGGCCGATGAACGCCGGGCGCCGAACCGGTCGGGCACGTCCGCCTCGGCTACGCCCGCGCCTCGACCGCCCGGCAGTCCCTCGACGTACAGTTCGACTCCCTCGCCGAAGCCGGGATGGCGCGCGCGTCTTCTCGTAGAAGATACCCGCGCCACCCGGCGCCCCGAGCTGGAGGCCGCCGTGAAGCTCGCCGGGGAGATCCGCTCCTCAGGCGTCGCCGTGACCCTGGTCGTCAACGAGCACAAGCGCCTCGGCCGCGGCATCGAACTCGCTATGCTCGCCGAGGAACTGAAGGCCAGCGACGTCGGCCTGGAGTT
The DNA here is from genome assembly GCF_001746415.1 of Streptomyces agglomeratus. Classification (NCBI taxonomy): domain Bacteria; kingdom Bacillati; phylum Actinomycetota; class Actinomycetes; order Kitasatosporales; family Streptomycetaceae; genus Streptomyces; species Streptomyces agglomeratus. The sequence continues at coordinate 320,964 of NZ_MEHJ01000002.1, read as the reverse complement.
CCTCACCGGAGAGCTCAAGGGCGCGCACGACCCCTCCGGCATCGTGTTCACCGTGCTCGCAGCGATGTCCGGCATGGAGCGCGAGTACATCCGCGACCGCACCCTCGAAGGCCGCGAATCCGCCCGCAAGCGCGGCAAGACCATCGGCGGCGCGGGCGTCACCGACGAGTCCATGCTGTCCATGGCCCTCCACCTGCGCGACCAGGAGATGAGCCTCCGCGACATCGCCAAGCGGCTCGTCATCACCACTGGCACGAAGAAGGGCCAGCACCCCTCACCCGCCACCGTCATGCGGATGCTCCGTGAACACGACCATCAGGCCGCCACGGCGGCGCGCACGTGTTCGCCCCGCTACTTTGCGGCTGGTGTCTGAGCTAAGACACCGGGGCCTGTGCGGCTGCGGCACGTCGCCGGATCCGCCGTGCATACCGCCACTGCCCGCCCGGCATGCCGCAGGCAATGTTCACAGGGTGCCCACGCGTCCGGAGCCGGAGCGGATATTCTTCTCGACGATGACGGTCGTGATCTGATCGCGCTGCGTCGTGCGGATGCGCACCGGCATGGGCGTGCAGATTTGGGCGATCCGCTACATCGGCCGATTCCTGGACGAGGACCCGCCGACTGGCAGAGATAGTCAGTGCAGGCTGACGGTGTACCGGCCGGTCTGCGGGTGCCAGGCGTGCTCGCCGGCCGTCCAGTCCTTCAGATCGTTGACGTAGGCCGTCATCGTCCCGTACGCATCCGGACCGAACTCGTCGGCCAGCTTTGGTAGTTCCTCCCGTACGAGCCGGTCGAAGCAGTCCAACCGGGCGTTCATCAGATTGCCCACGTGGTCTACCGCGGTTTGCAGTGAGCAGCTCAGGAAGTGTTGGAACACCGGGACGGCGTTGTTGCGATCCCCCTCCAGCTCCGTCTCCTTGCGGTAGGAGTAGAGGTCGTTGCGCAAGTCCACGTTGTCGGCGAAGGCCTCGATGAGCGCCAGCACGGTCGGGTGGGCGAGGAGTTTCGCCGGGATGTCTCGCCCGCGGGCGTACAAGGGCAAGACGGTGGAGAGGGGGGTGCCGGCGGTGCGGCGGCGCATCTGGAGATATTCGACCGGGTCTGGGATACGGCCGCGCCGGGTGTTGGCCAGCTCCCAGAGGTTGGCGGCGGCGAAGTCGAGCGCCGCGTCCCGAAGCTTGTGGCGCGGCTTTGCCGGCAGTGCGGGCACGGTTCGGGCCCAGACGTCGGTGAGCGCGCGCTCAACCGGGTTCCTGGGCATCGGTGCGGGAGTGGAGTCCAGCGGCATACAGGCTGTCAGCCGTGCCACGAACCGCTGTGCGCCCGGTTCGTCGGCGGCTGCCTTGTAGGTCAGGAAGTGGTCATCGACGGCGAAGGCCCAGACATTCCAGTCGCCGATCAGCAGCAGTTCCTCGCGGGGCAGGTGTGGCTGGGCCAGTGCAGTGAACAGCGCCAGGTCGAGGACATCGAAGTGCTCCTGGCTCCAGACTCCGCCCGGCCCGGTCAGGCCCGTCTGCCCGGCCCAGACAGCAGCCCGCTCGCGGGCCGCGTCCACGTACGGGTTGAGCCGGGCCGGATAGGGCATGGCGAACACAGGCGGGCGCAGCGCCCCGCCTGCGTTTGCCAGGGCAGCGGCCACGTGCGCCGCGGAGGCGCCAAGACCCCCGGGCAGACCGGTGGAGATTCCCAACGGGGCTGGGTGTTGCCTGATCATGCTGACGGAACTCCATTCTCGCGGGTAGCCGTCAGCCTGTCGGAGGCCCGTTCCGGGACAAGGCGATCACCGACCGGTTCACCCGACCGGGCTACCAGTCATGGGGGCCAGCGGTACGGCGGTCGCGCTGCTGGAGGGCGGCGAAGTCGGCCCTCGACGGCCTCCGGGTGCGCCTGGGTCTTCTCGTGGTCGGCCAGCGCCCGGTAGATGCGGTGGCATGATCAAGTCGGACTGGATGTCCTCGATGGTCTCGCCGTTGGTCGCGGCGGCGAAGCATGGTGTGGAGCATGTCGTCGGTGATGACCGGGGCCGGCCGCCGTCAGGTCGCGGTCGTCGTCGTCCAGGAAGAAGAGCCGCTCCAGCTCGGGGCGCGTTGGCACTTCACCGAAGGCCCCGTAGGCACCGGCCTGCTCGTCAGTCAGAAATCCCACCCGCACAGCCGGACCGTAGCCAGCTCCCGCACCCGCCACCGTCATGCGGATGCTGCGCGAACACGACGAACAGGCCGCCACAGCAGCGAACGCGCAATGAGTCGCAAGCCGTGAAAGCTACTGGCGGGTTACTTGTTCCCTGGCGTCCGAGCTAGGGCTTCGGGGTCAAATCGCGATGCCGGGCCGGTATCGCGCGGCCGCCGGTGAGCACGGCTGCGAGCGCACCGGGCGAGCGATCCTTGGCCATCTGCTTCTCGACGCGGACGAGCTGGGCCCCGCAGCGTGGGTGAAGTCTCGGCGGCGATGGCCCGGCGCTGAGTTGGGGGCAGCGTCCGGTAGTGGGCCATGAGTCCGCTGTGATCATTGCTGGCCTCAGGGCGTGTCCGTGTCCGTAAGCGGTCACGCACAGCGGCGCGTTCCTCGGCGAGGCTCTCCCACGTCGGCCAGCTCCGGCTGGTTGGCCAACACGATCGGCAGGGAACCCCACCCGGACCAGCGGGCAATAACTGTTGACTGCCGCAGCACCCTGACGGCCGAGACATGCGCACGGGCCTCGGCGCCTTCTCACCCGACGGTGCCAGTTCATACTGGGTCATCGGGCGGAAGGACTCTACGGCGGCGGCGAGCTCGAGCAGGTCGACCAGGGGCAGCGGCTGCCCCGTGGCTCTGGCTGTGGGTAACCGTCCCCTGGTCGGGTCCAGGCGCCAGGGGTGATCAGAGGCCTGGGCGGTTGTGGCGGCCGCGTGTCTCACTCCAGCAAGGGCCGTTTGGGCTGACCGCTGGGCGTGACATCAGTTGTGGTGGACGTGGTGGCGAAGTCTGCCTCGATGCTGTCCAGCCGTGCAAGCAAGTCCTCCAAGAGCGAGGCGGAGTACCACAGATCGACGTGCCGGTCTTTGTCGTGCAAGGTCGCGTTCGACGCCTTGAGGGGATGACTAACAGCCGGCGTGAAAACCCACTCACCCATGCGGATACATGGCGCGGCGCTCTTCGCGCCGGTGAGACGCTGTCCTGCGGAGACCAGTCGACTTACTTTCGTCATATTCAGTCCAACGCTGCCTGGATTAGCCAGGATGCGCGGCAAACGGGTGACCGTCTTGTCGCATTTGGAGTAATTCGGCGTAATGATTTATCGGTTCTGCGGGGTGCGCCGTCTACGGATTGTGCCTCGCATGCGGATCGGTGGAGGTCACATGCGGCACCGTGCGATGGGCTGCCTCACATCCACCTTTCTCCTCCCTGGTTACCAATGCAGGAAGGCGTGAACGGTTCTGCCGCCTGTCAACGGCCACTCCAGTTCGGTTCTGAGCCACTTCTTGTGGACCAGTGACGCGGCGTCACAGCAGGCTGGAAGGATGGTCGTTCGTGTGACTACAGCGTGTTCCTGACGGCCTTCTCCCATCCGGCGTCCGTGGTGGTGGAGGAGGCCAAGGTGGACGGCGACGGGGTCGCCCTCGTGGCGCGGACGGTGACCCGGGAGGCGGCCTGTCCCGGGTGCGGCGCGGCGTCCGGCCGCGTCCACGGCGTGTATCGGCGGCGCCTGGCCGACCTCGCGGTTGCCGGGCGGAAGGTCGTGATTGACCTGCTGGTACGGCGATTTCTGTGCCCGACGTCGGCGTGCGGACACCGTACTTTCGTCGAGCAGGTGGACGGGCTTACGGAGCGGTTCGCGCGGCGGACACCGCCCCTGCGTCGAACGCTGGAGAAGATCGCGCTGGCCCTCGCCGGACGCCCGGCGGCCCGGCTGGCCGGGCATCTTTCCGTCCCGACAAGCGCGAACTCCCTGCTCAGACTGATGCGCAGGCTTCCCGACAAACAGGCCGGCGCTGCACCACGAGTGCTGGGTGTCGACGATTTCGCCCTGAAGAAGGGCCACGTCTACGGGATGATCATCCTGGACATGGAAACCGGGGAACGCGTGGACGTCCTGCCCGACCGGACCGCGGAGACCCTCACCGCCTGGCTCCGCACACATCCCGGAGCGGAGATCGTCTGCCGGGACCGGGCCAGCGCCTATGCCGAGGCCGTACGCACCGCCTGTCCCGACGCGGTCCAGGTCGCGGACAGGTTCCATTTGTGGAAGAACCTGTGCGAGGCCGTTGAGAAGTGCGTTGCCACACACCGAAGTTGCCTGGCCGAACCTGCCGAGACCACCCCTCTCGAGGTCACCGCCATGCGCGAGCCCGAGGCGGCCGACCGGGGGCTGCTGGAGCCGGCGGAGGGGCTGCGCGTCATACAGCGCCACGAGCGTCACACCGCCGTGCACGCACTGTATGACAAGGGCATACAGATCCAGGTGATCGCCGAAACCCTCGGCCTGGACCGCAAAACGGTGCGCCGGTACGCACACGCCGCCACCCCTGACGATGCGTCCCTCGCCACCGGCCCCTCGCAACTACGGCCAGATCCATTCCTACTCTCCCTATCTGCACCGGCGCTGGAACGAGGGCTGCACGGACTCGGCACGGCTGCACGCGGAGATCGTCGAGCTCGGCTACCGCGGCAGCAAGCGGACCGTCCGCCGTCACCTGCAAGAGATACGGGCCAGCGGCAAACCCGCACCCGACAAGCCCAAAGAACTGACCGTCCGGAAGGCCACCTGGCTGATCACCGCACACCCCGACAAGATCAACGAGTGCAACGCGCTCAAGCTCAAACAACTCCTCGCCCGGTGCCCAGAGCTGGAGGCCGTCACCGACTGCGTGCGCGCCTTCGCCCAGATGATGACCGAGCGCCGCGGCAAGATCTCGACAAGTGGCTCAGCGATGCCGAACGCACAGGGCTGAAACCGCTGCGGAGCCTGGCCCGTGGCCTACGACAAGACCTCGAGGCCGTCACCGCCGGACTCACCCTGGAATGGAGCTCCGGCAAAGTCGAGGGCAACGTCAACAGAGTGAAGCGGATCAAAAGGGACGGGTACGGCCGGGCCGGGTTCGACCTACTCCGACGCCAAATCCTCCTCGCGGACTGAGCACCGTTACCCTCTGCAACCGGCCCACAAGAAGTGGATCAGAACCGTATCTACTGAGCGCCGTCAGCCGCCGTCGCCGGGAACGGTGAGGGACTGCTCGGCGAGTGTGTTGATGAGGTGCCAGAGTGCTGTCACGGGGCCATGCATGCGGATGCTCCTTGAGACGCTTGCCACTGCACACTGCACACCGCCACCAGCAGCGTCTGTAGGCGGACGGCCAGGGAAGGTGAGGCGCTGGCCCGCGACCGGCAACGCCTTGCCTGCTACCGCACAGGACGGAAGCTGACGGGGCATGAGCCGGTCGGCCAACGTCCGGCCCATTACCCCGCTGTCAACCGGTGTGCCGTTCGGACGCAGGTCCTGGTTCACAGCGGGCAGGCATGGGGCGGTCGTGTCCGTGAGGGCTGGTGGAACCTGTTGCTTGCGGCTCACCCGAAGCCCTGTTGCGGAAGGTTCGCAGCGCGGCTAGTTGAAGGGGGTGTCGGGGGTGCGGTCATGTTTCGGGGCGGCGGTGGTTGCCCGAAGGCTCCGTGGCAGGGCTGTTACGCGATCACGGTTTTACGGTGTGCTGGTCACAGCGGTGTGGGAGAACAGTCTTGTCCCGTACCGTTCGGCAGCGTACGGCGTTGGGTGCGGCATGAATCACTCGCATGATGAGTACCGCATCGGAAGCAACGCAGGGCTGATTGGCGCCTCTCGGCGCGGGGCTCCCGAGGGAGACCACGAGGAGTGTCGGTGGTGCACAAAGCTGCGTGAGGCGGAAGTCGGGCAAGCCCACTCCTCAAGACCCGGCGAGGGCCGGAACACCACGGCGCAGGACTGAGCTGCCTTCGGTGTGAAGGTGAAACGTGCCCGGACACCGACGAGAGTCTCGACATGGCCGCCCTACCTGCCCGAGCCCCCGTAGTACTCCTGGCAGGGGGAGGCGGAGACGTCTGCTCGTTGCGATCGCCATCTCCTACTACCGTCAACGCCGCCGGGCACGACCCTGACCCGGAGAGTCATTGCGTCGCGATCAGCCCGCCGGGAGGATGGCACCCTGAGCGGACTGAGCAGCCAGGGCGCCCGGCAGGTATTCGGGCGCGGGCGGTGAGCGAGGGACACGACCGACCTACGGCTCGCTGTGTAGGTTCGCGTTATTCGGCTGTGCGCTGGATCTGTATGCCGACAGCGGGGCTGACTGGAGTGGAGGGGTGGTCAGGGCCGGGCGAGGTCAGCCAGTGCTGTGGCGAAGCTGAGAACGGCGGCGAGGATGGCCACGGTGAGAAGCAGAAGTCGTAGGTATCGCAGTGCGCGAGTCACCCTGGCTGCCTCGGTCACCGGCTCTTGGGGTGGCGGGACATGTCTGGGCCAAATGTTGAGAGGCTCGACGGGGTCCGCGTCGTCATTTCGGTTCATTGTCTGACAACGTGCGCGCAGCGTCGAGGTGATGGCGGCACGGCGAGCTGTCACAGAATTGGGACGAGCGGCGCACCGCTGATCGGCGTCCGCCGCGTCGGCGCTCAAGGGATATAGCTGCCTGTGGTGGTAGCTGAGGAGGCATCCGGGAGGCATTGTCAAATCCTTTGGATTGACTGGACAGCCCGATGACGGGTTGGTCAAGCGAGCGGCTTGCGGTAACGGACGTACTCGTTCTGCCGCCGGAACCCCACGTCTCGTAAAGGTCGTTGGACTGGTGAGGGTTTGCGGTGCCGGTGTACAGCCGGGCGGTTGTTGCACCCTGCTCGCGAAGGTTTCGCAGCCCTTCCAGCAGCCGGGCCCGGCCGACTCCCAGGCGTTGCTGGTCCGTTCGGACACTCAGCTCTCGACCTCGCCCACAGTGTGGTCGTGACGGCGGATGGAGCAGAGGGCGATGCCGACCATGTCCTGCCCGTTCCAGGCAGCCCTCCAGCATGCCGGGTCGGCGGTGTCGACGAAGTCCTGGAGAGGCCATTTCTGAGGGGAACCGGTTCCGCAGACGAATCGACGACCGCGTCCTCCAGGCGCACCATAGTGGCTGGTCCCGATCGGGCCCGTCCGTATCCGGTCGGCAGTTCGCTGGCCGGCTCGGGAAACTGCTGCAGATCGCCCAGCTCCAGCTCGACCAGGCTGAAGACGCGTCGATAGTCGGATGCGGGCAGAAGCGCCGTGGCGTCCTGCTCGGAGGCCATGACGTTCGCGCCGATCACTGCCGTCCGCGCCGTTCCATGTTGTTCGACGAGTTGACGGATGCGCTCTTCGGTCGTTCACCCGCGGGGCCTGCACCTCGACCGCCCCGGCCGCGGTGGTGAGCTTCTGGGGCTGGTGGTAGCCGTTGCGGACCGCGAGTCGAGGGTGGAGCACTGCGCAAGATCAGAGGTAGAAGCGGAGTTCACCGTACAGGGAGCACCGTTGGGCTTGGGTGGTTGATGGAAGGCAGTGGAATTCGCGGGCGTCGGCAGACAGTGCGTAGGGCTCGATCATGCGTTGCTGGGTTCCCCTTCCAGCAAGAATGAAATTCACCTGCCCGCCCCCTTTCAGGGTGGCGGGGCAGGCGCGATGCTGACAGAGCTGCTCACCGGACCCGCCCACTCTTGACGGCATCGGTGCTGGCCAAGTAGCGAGTTGTTGCGTCGTGCAGAAGGTGTTCGAGCGCGGTCAGGTCGTTGAGGGCGCCGGTCCCGTCCGGTAGGACGAGCCATTGCAGACGCCCGGGTGCAGGCCGCGGCCACGGGGTGGCGATCCAGGCGCCTGCGCCGGCGCAGCGGATGCCGGAGGCTAACCAGCAGGCTGTGGTGCCCGGGGGCACAAAGAAGCCGGTGAGTTTGGCGCAGGCGTCGAGAAGGACCGGCCCCGGCCGTAGGCGGCAGGCGCTTATGCCCCGCAGAAGAGCGAAGCCCAGGTGCTCGGGGGTGATCACGACATCCCACCGGCGGCCGGCCGGAAGCAGGACGACATTCGGCTGATGGCGCCGCCACTGCCTGCTGCACGCGACCGGATCCAACGCCGCGTCCGCCAGCCATTCCATCGCACGCGTGGTGCTGCCCATACGGACCACCCCTGTATTTCGGGCTGGCCGCAGCACGGATTCGCGCCGCCAGCCCATTACTGGTGGTCACATGTTGTCACCTCTTGTTACGGGTTACGCAAGGGTTCGTCAACAGAAACTTCACCAATGCCTGGCTGGCCGGCTCCTGCATGTCCCTATGCGCCACCCTCGCCTTGCTTGGCCTCCATCGCCGCCCGCCGGGGGCTGTACACACCCCCGTCCCGGTGACACGGGAGCACCCCGCCGTCTGTGCCACCCCCATCCCTCGGGGGCCTGCGCCTGCGCGTCGAAGCGCGCCACCGCCGCGCTCCGCCTCCTCCGGCGTGCACTGTCGACGCCGCGCCTGCGCCGACGGCTCTCTGTGCGCAGCTGACCTGCCATACCTGTCACCGCCAGCAGAGAGACATGACCGTCCGACAGCGCTGCCGTTGGCGCCGCGCGCGTCCCGCTGCAGGGGCATGTCTCGGCTCGTATGCCTCCCTGCCTTCCGGTCCACGCTGCCTTCCTGGACGACTTGCTCTGCAGCCAAGGCGACTGTGCCGGCCCTCCAGCGCGTTTCCCCCACGCGGACGGCATGACCAAGAGCGCCCAGGCCGCAGTCGCGGAGGGGCAGGGCCGGTGCGGTCTGGGACGCGGCGGTAGCCCGTGAGGGCATAGCGGCGCACGGACGGGACAGTCTCCGTGCCGCTTGCTGGCCCAAAAGGTGCCTCTATGGTTTTCGTCAAGCCGTAGCCGGTGTGGGTGGCTGGTAAAAGGTGCCGTCTCGGAGCATGGCGTAAAGGACGTCGATGCGTCGTCGGGCCAGTGCGACGAGGGCTGCGACGTGGTGTTTTCCTTCCTTGCGTTTGCGGTCGTAGTAGGCGCGTGACTCGGGTTGGGAGAGCGAGGCGAACGCGGCGAGGTAGAAGGCCCGCTTGAGCTGTTTGTTGCCGCGCCTGGAGGGGTGCTCACCGCGGATCGAGGAGCCTGAACTTCGGGTCACGGGCGCCAGGCCGGCGTAGGAGGCAAGGTGACCGGCGGTGGCGAAGCCGCTGCCGTCACCGACGTCGATGAGAATGTGGGCCGCGGTCCTGACCCCGATGCCGGGCATGGAGATCAGGACCTGGGAAAGAGGGTGGGCCTCCAGGAGTTCCTCGATCCGTTTGGCGAGGAGTTTGCGCTGGTCCAGGACGGACTGGAGGGAGTTGGCGAGGCTGGGGATGATCAGAGCGGCGGCGGCGGTGCCCGGGACGACGACGGTCTGTTCGTCGAGTGCGGTGAAGGTGTCCTCGACCAGCCGTTCGGCCATCCGCGGCGCCTTCGGCCGTATCAGGGTGACCAGCCGTCCTCTTCCGGCTTTGCGGATCTGTGCCGGGGAGCCGAACTGGTCCAGCAGTTTGAGCACGGCCGGATGCTGGATGCGTGGCCCCAATACCCGTTCCAGCGACGGGTGGATCTGGGTGAGCAGGCCGCGGAGCCGGTTGGCGATCCGGGTGGCCTCGCCCGCCAGGTCGTCGTCGAACCCCGCGATCATCGCGAGCTCGGCGACCTTCTCGTCAGTGGCATCGATCGTTCGCAGTGTGTGGGGCATCGCTCTGGCGGCGTCCGCGATGATGAACGCGTCGCGGGCATCGGTCTTGGCCTCACCAGGGTAGAGATCGGCGATTCGTCGCATCGTGAGCCCGGGCAAGTAGGCGACGAGGCAGTCCGCGTCCCGAGCGACCGCCAGGGGCAGAGCTCCGATAGAAGCCGGCTGATCGACGACTACCAACACCGTTCCGTGCCTGGCCCGGAGCCTCTGGAACAGCTCCCTCAGCTGCGGTTCGCTGTTGGGCAGCGGCTTTGTCGAACACCTTCTTCCCAGCGCGATTGACGGCGGTGGCATGGTGTTCACCCTTGCCGACATCCAGACCCAGATAGACGTCGATCGCAGTTTCGTCCGTCACGCCCGTCGCTCCCGTGCTCGCGTTTTCCCCGGCCTCACCTGCGGCATCAGCGTGCCGGCATCCACGTTACGAAGAGACTGCCTCACCCCTTCAGGAGATCGGCGCTCGTGCCTCTAATCAGCGGTCTGCCAATGCCTCCGGCACCGGCGACACCACCTTTTCGATCATCTCGACCGGGGGCTCAAGTCATACCGGGGCCGAAGGCCGGGAGCCTCATTGCGAGGCCACGAAGACGGTAACGGGGCGTGAGTGACCTGAGGAGGCAGGGCCCTCATGACGCGGTCCGGGGCGGAGATTGCACTCACGCGTTCGGCGGACAACAAACTCCAGAATGGTGCGACGGTCACTGTCTACCCAAGGCCCTGCCGGCGAGGAACCTGATCACGTGGCTTGCTAAGCGGACGATAGTGGTCGTATTCTTGCTATAAGGGGAGAAAAGGTTCAGCTCAACCTCCAGGGGCCGGCCGCATTGGTGGTCGGCCCCGAGCCGTGCCCAGGCCGCCTGACTACTTGTCGTCCTGTGGGCTGCCCTTTTCGCCGCACTGCTCGTGCCAACAGTTGAGCTCCAGCTTCTGCCACTTCACCCCGACCCTGACCTGGGCCTGGCTCAACCCGGTCTTCTCGGCCAGTTCCTTCGCGCTGACGACCCCGGGATGCTGTTGCAGCACCCGGGCGATCTTCCCGGCCCACAGCTCGTCATCCAGGAACGGCCGGCGCTTGACCTGTTCGATCAGCTCGTCCAGATGATCGGGCGAGCACGCGACGATCAGACGCTGCCCGTCGAACTGCGAGTCGTGGGCATGATCGCGGACGAGTCCCGCACGAGGCCTCCGCGCCATCCGAGATCACCACGTTGCACAGGTTGCACACCTCAGGCAGAGGGCCGCCCTTAGCGTCGACGTCCGGCTCGTTGTCGGTCACGCCGCCTTGTCTATCTCTCGGCGCTGTCCACGGCCTCCCGACGCTCCGAATGTCATGTCTGGCAGAGATCCGGCCTTCAGAAGCCCGCGGCCGCACCCTCCCGTGGTTGGTGGACTCCGGAGAGGTGGAGCGCCCCGTTGGTCCTCCTCCAGCGACGCGAAACCCCGGAACCTCCGCCCAGCCCTGGCTCCACCCACGAGCAGGAGCACGAGGCCGTGCCCCGCATCGGACCAGGTCGGCCCCGGGGTCCGGCCCGTTCACGTCCTGGGGAAAACAACGGCTACAACTAGAACTGTTGGGGTTCGCCAACGCCCCTAAGTAATCAGGGCAACCGCAATTAACTGGATTCTGCGACCGGCCGCTTAGTGGGCAGCTGCCAACAATCGCTGGAAGTCACTAGCCGGTCCCCGGGGCGAACCTCGCCATACGAATTCGGTCAACTGGGCTGCGGTTGCTCGACAGCATGCTCCCAAGTCTCAGCGGGAACTTGAAGCGAGCGCACGTCACGCGCTGGCCAGCGCTGACTTCTCGCCGCGTCACCGTCTCAGTGCTGGAACCGGAAAGATCGCAGATGCTCAGCAATGCCGTACGAGTCCAGGCGCAGGATGCGAATGTCGTTGATCAGGTCGCGCCACAGCTCGTACTTTGTGTCGACGCTTTCGCCAGACGCCTTCAAATAGGCGACGGCGACGCCGTAGCCGTAAGCCTCGTTGCGGGCGGGGAGCGGGCGCAGCAGCACGCACTCCTCCAGGAAGACGGCGGCCCGCCAGAAGGCGTCCGGGGGGCTGTGGTCGAGCCTCGGCGGGTCGACGCGATGTCGCGCGGCCATGCCGACGAGCACGCTCAGATCATTCACCGTGAGGTCCGTGCAGAGGATGTCTTCCTGGCGGGCCAGCAGCCATCGGTAATCGACGAGCAGCTCCACAGATTCAGGCCGCCCGCTGGGTCTCGTGCGCGGCCGCCGACGGGAGGCCCCCGAACTCGGCGTCGAAGCGGTCCAGGATGCCGGGCTCGCCGATGACCCGGCGGAACGCGGCCGTGGCGGTGTCGAGCAGCTTTTCGTGCTCCTTCTCAGCGGCCACCTTGGCTATGTAGTCCTTCATTGACATGCCGGCACTGTCGGCCAGAGCCTTGAGCCTGTCCCTGGTGATGTCGTCGATCTTGACGCTGGTGTCTGCCATTCTCCGAGTATGCCGCCGGGCATACCGCCCTGACTACCTGGCGCCAGAGATCGGTCTTCCCTGGCGCATATCGATCATTTTGCTGCTCACTGGGACCGGCTGAAGAGCGGTACGGCCTGCAGAGTGCCCTGCTTGCTGACGTCGATCGTTCCGATCGGGCTGGTTGTGGACGTCGTCGGCGAGGGGGAGTCAGCGGCCAGTCGCCGGAGTGGGGCGTGGACTGGTTGCGGTACCGGATGTCGCGCTGAGACTGATCATGATCTCGAACAGGCCCGGAGAGGCTGGCCAACGACTTCGCTTGCCGGCGCCTGTCCGGAAGGCCTCGGCCGCCTGTAGGACGGCGAAGTCGGTATGGTCGCCTCCATCTGTGGCTCTGACCTGGCGCTTCGGCGTTGGCATGCGTTGGTTTCCGACGGCCGTTTAGAGGTGTCCCGCGGACAGGCTGTGGGTCGGGTGTCCCTAGGCAGAGAAATCCATGGCAGACCGGCGGGACATGCAACGAGACTGCGCAGGTGAGCGACTCCTACCCCTGTCCCTGCTGCGGGCACCGCGTGCTCGACGACATGCCCGGCTCCTACGAGATATGCCCCCGTCTGCTTCTGGGAGGACGACGGGGTCCAGTTCCGCTGGCCGACCATGGGCAGCGGAGCGAACAAGGTCTTTCTGATCGAGGCTCAGCGCAACTACCAGAACTTCGGTGCCTGCGACCAGCATGGCCGCCAGTACGTCCGTCCTCCGGCCGAGGACGAGCCCATCGACCCCGCCTGGCGCCCCATCGACTCGACGCGCGACTCCTTCGAGGACTGGGAGGTCGAGGACCGCGCCCCGTGGCCCGATGACCGCTCGGTGCTCTGTTGGTGGCTCCCCACCTTCTGGCGCCGGGACCACCCATGATCACGTACATCGAGAGACTTATCCAGCAGCTCGATGACTCGACCGGCCCGTCGTATGACGCCCGCGCAGAACTGATCGACATCGGCTCCGACGCCATCCCCGCCATCATCAACGGACTGCCCTCCCTTGGCGGCTTCGGGCAGCTGACCGCCAGGGGCTCGGACCACCGGCGCTACCGCTTCCGGGAGCGCCTTGGTGATCTCCTCCTGCCAGCGAGGACTGCTACTCCGGCAGCCTACAGTTTCCCCCTGGCCCGCCTCGGCACCCACGCCGATGCCGAGATCCTCACCGCCTACCTCGATGGCTACCTCCCTCGCACCGGCTCCGCTTCGGACCAGCCCGCCGCCCTCGGTGGCCTCCTCCGCCTCGACGCCCACCTCTGGTGCCTGGCACCGGTAGCGGCGGAGGGGCGAGGTCGAGCAAGGTGTCCGGCCGGGAGCGCGGGGACCGCGTCGTGGATCTTGTCGGCGGGCGGCGCCAGGCGTTGGGGGCCGACTCTGTCTTCCGTCCGGTGTTGGCCCGCACGTCGTGCTCAGGTGCAGCACGACTGGGCGGCAGCTGGCGCGGCCAGCGTTGGTTGCCCCCGCATGTGGGGACAGCTCGTAGCGGCCTACCTCACTTGATCTAACCCCGGTTCGTCAGGTCGCGGTCCGGGTGCGATCCGCAGGGCGCCGGGCGGGTGACGTGCGGTCGCGGTGGCGGGGGTTGGCCTGGCGGGGTGGCCGAGTGAGGGTGATTTGCCGGACCAGTTGCTGGAAGCAGACCAGGGCGGCCAGTGAGGGAAGCGCGGCGGTTGCCGCGTCCACCGGCGTGTGTGGCGCCTGAGCTACGCACAAGAGCATGGACACAGTGGAGAACAGCAGCACGACGGCCCAGGAGTGGGCCGCGCGGCGGCGGTGGAGGGCGGCGCGCAGGATCGACAGCGAGGCGACCATCCACGGTCCGTACACCAGTAGCGGCCACCACCCGACCACTCCTGCGGACGTGCGGTGCCTGACGAGGTGGCGCAGCGGGTCGTAGGCGACCATGCCGCCGAAGACACAGACCATGGAAACCATGACAGCGGCGAGCGCGGCGAGAAAGAAGCTCGTCGTCCGCAGCGCTCGCATCGCCCGTCTCCTCTTGCGGGGCGCGCGGCGGCGCCGAGAGGGGGAGGGGCGCAGTGGAGCCAGCTCGGCGGTGATCTCGGCAAGGCCCCCCATGGCAGTGCCGACGCCTTCGGTGGCCGGCGATTCGGCGACATCCACCGGTAGGCGACTGGCGGTCGCCTCGGTTTCGATCGCTTCGTGCAACAGGTCGGCGAGCTCTTCCGCCGGATCCCAGTGCACGTCCAGCTGTTCGACCAAGGTCGCAGGGCGCTCCCAGCCACTGGCCTGGGGTTGCGAGTCCGTCGGGTGCGACCAGCTACCAGCAGGGCTTGCAGGCGTGGGCGGATCGACGCGGCTGTGACGGCCGCGCGACTCAGCCATGAACAGCCCGCCGGCTGAGTTGACTGTCATGCTCACCGTCAGCGCCGAGGTTGGCTTCGAGGAGCTGCAGACGGGTTAGAAGGTGCTCGAGGAGGGTGACGGAGGGGCGCAGGGCGATGCGCCGCTCTGTGTCGTGCGTGGGTGCGCTGGTTCCCAGGTCGGGATGTCCGTCGGTCGGCGCGAGCGTCCAGGCTCCCATGCCAACCGTGCGATTGGTGTCCCTGATGGGGAGCGGGTGGGGCCTTGCGGTGGCCATGGGGCTTAACTCCGTCATGCTCCGTCCAACGGCAGGTTGGTTGGGCGGGATGCGCGGCAAACGGGTGGCCGCGTTGTCGCATTTGGCGTAATTCAGCCTAGTGGTTAATCGGTTCTGCAGGCGGCTGAGGTACACGAGCCTGGCCTGGCGCCTCTGCCCGAGAGAGGTGGATCAGCCGTAACCGCCGTGGTGGCGTCCCCTGTGTTGCATGCGGTTTCCACCCCGCGACCGCGGCGCTGTAGGTAGCGCGATCGACAATGTGGGCGGTCGTCGAGCAGGGCGCACGGGCGCATTGCGGCGAGGACCGCCTATCGCCGCAGTGCTGGGAGCAGCGGCCGGGGCTGCGACGCTCCAGGTAAGCCCTGACTGTGGGCGCCGACACGCTCTGTGTCCGGGTGATTGCATGCTGGCATCGAGGCGCGGACACTGGTTCAGCTCCTTAGAGAAGGGCGACGGGGCCGCGCTCCCGGCCAGGCCTGGCAGGCGGGCCGGGAGCCGGGTCGACCCTGAGGTTGTAGTTGTGCCAACTCCAGGATCGCGGTGCTGCTCGGCGGATCCGCTTCAGGCGTTCCCATGTCGACCTCCATGGTGTCCGGGGCTTCCTTGCAGGTCTCGGGTTGTCCGGAGCTACTGCCAGCCACCTCCTGGCGGAAATGCCTGAAGCTCGGAACCGGTATTGATGCGCGGCCTCGAGATTGATGGGGGCAAGCCGACGCGTGGCGGCAGCAGAACCATGGGGCCTCTTGCCCCGTGGTCAGAGCCAGGTGCCTTCCAGGGCGCGGCGGTCGCCAGTGAGGGCGTAGCGGCGTAGGGCGAGGACGGTGTCAGGGTCGCTGCCGATGTCGTCGGCGAACAGGGTGAGGATGTTGTCGAGCGCCTCCTCCTCGGACCAGTACGGCGGGGCGAGTTTGAGCGCGATCTCCCCCAGTCGGCCGCCGACGGTGGCCAGCTCGTCGACCAGGTGCCGGATTGCGTTGGTGCAGATGGGTTGCTGCTCGGTGTTGGTGGGTGCCCGTTCCAGCGTGCCGCCGTCACTCAGGCCGTTGTCGTCGGCGGTGCCGCTGGCTGTGGGGAGCGGTTCGCGGCGGAGTTCGTCGACGACCTGGTTCACGATGTAGCGAACTGTGGACCACTCGGCCTGTCCGGTCGGCCGGGCTGTGGTGAGCCGTTCGGTGACGAGGGTGGTGAGCTCGTCGAGCCGGCCGTGCACTTCGCGCAGCGCCCGCTGCGACAGTCCCAGGTCCGGCATGCCAGCCGTGTCCGTGTTTCCCGAGGGCGACACTCCGGTCAGGAGACCGGCCGCGCCGATAGCCTTGCTCAGCCCTTCGGTCGACTCCGCGATGTCGATCAACCGGTTTGCCTGTGCCGGGCTAATCCCGAGCTCTGCTTGCGCGTACTCACCCCACCCACTGTGCCCCAGCGACACCCACGCCCTCCGCTGGTGCGCTTCCCGCACCCGCTGCGCCAGTAGTGCGGCCGCCTGCCGCGCCTCGCTGATGGCGGCACGCAGCTGCTCGGTTAGTCGCACCGCGTCCAACCGATCCAGCGCTTCCAGAGCCGGGCCCCGTCCTGGTTCGCACGATGTAGTCACACCTTCATGGTGCTCCTCAGGAGCCCGGCTGGCAGGGGGGCGCGAGACCCTGGACGTGCAGTCCACCCCTGTTCGCACCCGCGGATGTGGCGTTGCACCTCCCGGCCCGGGTGGGCACTGAAGCGGTTTCGGTCGGATAGGTATGTCTGACGCCGGACGTTCACGCGGAAGGGGGAGGCCGTCGCTGTGGGGGTGCTCGGCGAACGGGTCGAGGCTCATGCGTCGCTGACCACAATCGGGCGCTGACCTGATACGCATGCCGAGCCCTCGACCACGTCGGAGCATGACCCACATTCTGAGTGTGACCGCGTTTCATGCATGCTGCGCGGGACAGCGCTGCCGAGGACGGCTGCGGCCGTGCCCCCGATGAGCTCACGATCACTTGGCGGGGGCGAAAACCCTCGCGCCGGTATCGGTCAGGCGGATGGTCTCGAAGGCGAAGGTCGAAAGTCCAGGCTGGTGATGATCGGTCGGTTATTCCGCAGGAGAGGTAGTCCTGAAGCCCAGGAAAGCATGTGCCCTGTGATTCCACGGCCGACAGGGAGGGGAACGTCCCGGATCGCCGTGACAGCGGGGTGGGCGGCTTGCAGCTTCTGGTGTCCGTCAGGGTCCATTCCCCAGGGCATCGGGGGGAGTCTGTAGCCGCCTGGGCCTTTCCTACCGGCCCGGCACCTTGCACTGAATCGGCGCGAGACGGTATCGAAGATCATCGTGCCGCCGGGGAAGGATTCCGCGCAGGCGGCGATCAGTTTGCGTACCCGCGACGGGTGCAGGTACATCAACAGCCCCTGGGCGGTGACAAGTACGCCGCGTGAGGTGTCTACGCTCTCCATCCAGCGGCTGTCGGGGTCGCGACTAATGTCGCATGGGATGTGCACCTGCCGCCTTTCTTGCGGCAGCAGCCGTGTGCGCAGCTCAAGTGGATCGGCCAAATCAACGGAGACCCACTGCACCCGGCCGTTGTCCACCCGCCAGAATGTCGTCTCCAGACCTTCGCCGAGTGCGATCACGGTGCCGTCGGGGTGTGCGGCGAGGAACGTACGCACTGCACCGTCGAACGCGAGGGCTCGCAGCGCGATGGCCTGGGACACCCAGGATCGGGCGGGACCGAGCCGTTCGCGGAATGGGAAGTCCAGCTGGGCCACCAGCCGTACCGCTTGAGGGTCGGGCAGCACGGTGTCATGGTGGGCCGCCTCGGCTGCCCGGTGGTAGACAGTCCACAACCCAGTTTCTGCGACTCCCGTGAGATCAACTGGGGCCGGGGACTGCATTCGTGCCTCTTTCCTTGCCCAATGAGCAATTACGAAGAGCGACCATTCAGTCAGTCTGGGTTCTGGAGAGGTTACTGCACTGTCTGCGTCTCGGCGTCAGCGGAGCGCGGGAGATGGCCTGCGGTCATGGTGATCCTGATCCGCTCCTGCCTCGCCAAGGAAGTGCCCCCATGCTGCCGGAAATGCCCTTGTGGTTTGGACGGCCTGGCCGCCGCGCCGGGCCGCGCCTCGGATGCAAGCGCCCCGCCGAGTTCATCGCCGGGACCACGACCATCGCCGGGCTGACTGAAGCTCTGCTCACTCGGTGGCGGGACCGCCGACCGCCCCAAGGCCTCTTCTGGCTGGCCTACCGGTAACCTTCTCCGCCCGCAGGTCGGGTCTGGAGGCGTGCGCCAGCGCATGGCCGGGACGCAAAGCTTGGCGCGTGGTCCGCCTCGTCAAGCTGGCGATCCTCGCCGCGCGAGTTTGAGTCCTTGACGCCGGCCTGGACCCGCGCACCTGGACCGGCGTGCGCGGCAGTAGTGATGGGCTGCCGGTCGGCGGTACTTGAAGAGACTTGCCCCTCTGCATGTTGCCCGCGGCAGCCGACTGTCGGTCGATGCAACGGCTTACCCTGCTGAACAGTCGGAGCGGAGGTGCGAGTTGTTCCGCCAGCTTTCAGGTTGCGACTCGCTCGGTAGCAGGGCATTCCGCAAGTTGTGCTTCTCGGCGGCCGGGCCGGTCCCGTGCGACAGCCAAACGCCGGTAGCAGGGCCGTTCGACCAGAACATGCAGTAGCCAAGATGCCGACACGGTCAGCAGGAACGCGGCCACAGTACCCACCACCGACCACCCACCCCAGTAGTGCATGACCACCGCCAGCCCGGCCGCATGGAGCAGGTAAAAGCCGTACGTCAGGTCGCCGAGGAACACCAAGGGCTGGGTGCGCAGCCAGGATTTGGCCCCACATGCGTCCAGCGAAGCCACAGCCCGAACGAGCAATGCCACCGGGATGATCGTGGCCGCGGCGAAGAGAAACGGCCGGGGCAGCACCGCAAGACCCGTCACCAGGCACACGCCCAGCAGCGCGGCGGAGGGCACGACGCCGAACCGGACAGCGACTCCATCAGCGTGCATTCTGGCCAGGATCATGCCCAGGATGAACTGCGGCAGTTGGCACAACGGGAACGAGTACACGCACCACATCTGGAGCCCGGTGAGAGAGCCGTCCACGAAATCCTGCGGCAGAGGCGGCCCGCCGAGCCACAGCGACCCGGTGGGGACGGCCCACACCGCCGCCACAGCGCCCACAGCCACGGCTGGCAGCCACTGTGAGGGGATCCGCGAAACCAGCGGAAAGAGCCACGGAAACAGCAGGTAGAACAGCAGCTCGCAGGCGAGCGACCAGGTCACAGGATTGCCGGCGAAGAGGAACTGCGGCAGTGGAACCAGAGTGTTGAGCAAGAGGGCGTTGGACAGGTCGCCCAGCAAGGAAGGGGGCGGCGTGTTCGGCAAGCCGTCACCGGGCCAGGCAACGCCCGCCCCTCGCATGAGAAGCATGAGGGCCGCCAATACGACCAGATGGCTGGGGAAGAGCCTCGCGAACCGCCGCCGCCAAAAGGAACGAGCCGTACCCGGTCCACGTGCCGAGAGGGTCAGCACAAAGCCACTGAGTACGAAGAAGAGCGAAACGGCGGCCGTCCCTGTAAGGAAGAGACCAGCCGGCGGCCAACCGCCCTCCTCTCTGGCCTTCCCATACACAGCGTGGACCACGAACACCACTGCAGCTGCAACGAATCTCAAACCGGTCAGCGAGGGCAGCCAAACAGAAGGAGCGGGGGTGGGTGGCATGACGCTCCTCAAAGCATGAATGCCGTGGTGCGGGAAAGTCCGAGGTAGGCGAGCCGACCTGGGACGTACAGGGCTGATCACGTGTCTTGATCAGCATCCACGAGGAAGCCAGCGGCGTCTCGCACCCCACTCGGCGGCTCACCATAACGGTCCCGGAGGTTAGCCCGGTTGGCTGCGCCGGGGTGAGATGGGAAGCGGGTCTCGGCCGCACCGACAGGTTCAATTGACCTGCCGTGGACCCAACTGCACCAGCTAAGGAAGATGCGCCAGCAGTACTGACCTGCACCGGGGCCAAGGACAGGGGGTGCACCAGCCAGCCCTCGAAATTTGCGGTCCCCCAGTGAGTAACTGCAGTGCAACACAAGCGACTTGGCGCAGAAGCCGTCGGAGATTCGCTCCACGCTCGACTAGGAAAATCAACGAGCCGCTCGGGTTACACCGCGGCGAACCGAGACTTCCCCGATCCGCCCGCGCCGCCGGATAACAGGAGTGCGCAGTGAACAGGCTACTGCTTGCAGTTGTTCGTGGTCGGCGGTGCCCAGGGCCTCGAACTGGGTTGCGTCGCTGCTCCTGGGACATTGGCAGGGGGTTGGCGGGCCCCCCGGCGCAGATGATCGGCCGGCGCCGGCACTCGGGGTTTCGCTCGGTTCTCGACTGGTGCGTGCCTACGCCGGTGAACTTCCCGTCTGTGCGGAGGGCTTCGTAGATGGAGCTGTGCGGACGCCTTGTCAGCGTCTCCCTGGCAATCGTGTCGGATGACTTGTGACTTGCTCTGCATCTGGTGGCCGACCTGCCGAAGGCGGAACGCTCCGTGACGCCAGCGGCCCAGCCGACCAGGGCGCCTATAAGACGTGCCGAGAACTCGTACGTGATGGCGTTCCAAGGGAGTCCAAGCGTCTTCGCATGACGGCGTGACCAACCTGGTGGGGGTTGATCCTGACGAAGGCTGGACGCTTTGCCCTTGCGGTCGGCTGCAACGGGACTCGCTGCGCGGGCTGTCGGCGCGGTGAGTTGCTGACTGTCCGGTGGGAGGGTCTGCGGCGTGGGCGGGCATGAGCGTGGGTTTACGGGGCAGGCGCTGGTCGGATTGGGCGTCTGGGGTTGATACCCCCTCGCCGCAGGAGCCGCGCCTTCCCTCCTTGTTCGGTCGCTTCTGCGGTGTAGGCACAGGTGTGCGAAGCAACGTGCGGAACGGTTGTTACCAAGATCCGGCCCCCTTGGGGGGTGGTGGGTTGGGTGGCGTGGGGGGTGGTGCGCCGGAGCGCGTAAGCGCTTTCCGTTTACGGTTCAACGGGTGGATGTGGCTGTCAGTAAATGTCAGGCTCACGCCTAACTGTCCATTCATGTGCGGTACATATGTGTGTTACGGAAATGTCCGCAATTGGTAACGCCGAGTCAGGCGCCCCCCACCGGCAGGCTCGGCGGTCCAGAGTTTGGGTCCTCGGCACCGACAGGGACCGAGACCCGCACCGCACCGCCAGCCCGGTTTTGGGTGGTGGTGCACATGATCGAGGGGACATCACATATGTCTGCTTCTTCCGCCCGCCGTCTGGCCGCTACCGTTCTCGCGGCCGGTGCCATCGTTTCCGCCGCCGCCCTGCCGGCCGTGGCCCATGACCGTGACGGGGACCGGCAGCAGCGTACGAGCGTCGAGATCAGCGCCGTCCAGGCCAACAGCCCCGGCCCCGACACCCGCTCGAACCGGTCGCTGAACCGCGAGTGGATCGAGATCACCAACAGCCACCGGCGCGCGGTGAACCTGGACGGCTGGACCCTGCGCGACCGTGACGGCAACCGCTACCGCTTCGACCACGTCCGCCTCGCCGGCCGGGCAACGGTCCGGATCCACACCGGTGTCGGCCGCGACACGGACACCGACCTCTACATGGACCGCCACCACTACATGTGGGACAACCGCTCCGACACCGCCACCCTGCGCAACGACCACGGCCGCGTCGTCGACACCGAGTCCTGGGGCCGCGGCGGACACCACCGCGGCTGACCCCACCGCCCGCACCTGACACGGGCACAGGTCACCACAGGGGGCGGCACGCCATTGGCGCGCCGCCCCGTTCGCGGGGTATGCGCCAAGCATGTTGCAACGGCCGGCCCAGGGGGGCTCCGGCGCATCGTCGCCCTGAGCCGAGCCCGTTCAGGTGGTGGGACAAGATGCGGCCGCGAGGATGCCCGCCTCGGTTGCCCTTCGTTGGAGGGAGGCGTCGCGGGCGCCGGGGGGCACCGAAGCCGGCGTCGGGCAGCTCCGTCCCCAGAGTCAGCCGTCCTATCAGTTAGTTGAAGCGGTAAGCAGCAGCCTGTTGTGACGGTAAGCTTTCGCCGCTCATCAGCACTCTTGAGGGGGGACCTCACCTTGCGTATCACCCATGCCGCCATCGCCGCTGCGATTACGGTCGGATCGCTCGCCGCACTGACAAGCCCGGTTCAGGCCGCCGAGTACTCCTCGGCGCTGAAGGTCCGCAGTATCCAGTACGACGCCCCCCGGCAGGGACTCCAACAGCTGCTCGACGGGTAACACCCGTGAGGAGTACCTGACGGTCAAGAACTACTCGTCGTCCGCGACCGTGAACTTGAAGGGTTACGTCGTCAAGGACGCGGCCGGCAACCGCTTCGCGTTCACGGCCAACCACTACCTGCAGCCCGGTGACTCGGTGAAGCTTCGTGGCGGCCACGGCACCGACTCCGACGCCAACAACGTCGTCTACCGCGACAACTGCAACTTCATGTGGAACAACGACCGCGACACGATCTACCTCTACAAGCCCTCCGGCAGCCGCGCGGACGTCCACTCCTACAGCAAGAGCGGCAACGACCGCGACGGCAACGGCTACATCACCTTCCACTAACCCCGTATCCGCTCACGCACCCCTTGCCCCCCGGCGGGGGAGTGTGAGCTGAGTGACTGGTGCGGCATCGACTGGGATCCGGCCGATGCCGCACTCTTTGCAGCGGCTGGGTAAGAAGGATGGCAGCGCTGAACGGACAGCGAAAGCGAGACCTCTGCCCGAGGTGCACGAGCGCACGGTGCGAAGCTCCTCAAGACCGTTGGAAGGCCGCCGAAGCCACCTCAGGGCAGTTGACCGGACACCCCACCCGCGCCAAACGGAAGCGCGCCGCCCCTGGCTGGCTTCTCTTGGTTTTCGCGTTACAGTAATGCGCTTCACACGGGATGCCCTCGAAGCCATCAACGGCATCGGCCGGTACTTGGAGACGAGCCGGTGAGCGCCGTACTGGGGCCGCCGCCCGCCTCCGTCTGCGGCCCTGGGTCGCACGGCGGCCCGACGGTCACTCCGCAGGCTACCGTGAGCGGCACAACCAACGCCAAGAAAGGCGCCGTAGCTTCGGCCCCCAGGGGCGTCACCAGCAGCCGATCGGCACCACGGCCGCCATCGTCGCCCAGGCCACAAAGAGCCGTCAGCGCCTGTCTGCCACTCCTCGCAATCAGCCCACACATCCCTGATCACAGACGGAATTCTCCTTGAGTGACCCGTGCACAGCGGGCTCGTGACGGGGGTGATGCAGGACGCCCCGGGCTGCCTCGCGAATCAACTCGCAGATCACCGCGACACCAACGGTTCACCGGCCGCGCAGCGGCAGGCGGCACCGCAGCAGGGCGCTGACGACCCACAGATAGCCAGCTGAGCCCCAGATCAGCGCACGGGTCTCCCTCGGTCGGCCCCGGACGGGGTGGTACGCCGCCGAGACAACGTCCTTTGTCCGGACGCGGGGTGGAGCCCGCAGTCCCTGCTCAACGGGAAGCCAGGGTTGCCCCGTTCGCCGCCGAGACCCGGGAGGCAACTGTCCGCAGGGAATCGGCCAGGAGAACGCTCGTTCAGTACGGCCGGACAGTGACCTCCAGCACGGCCATCGATGGAAGGGCCCGCTCGTACGCGATGCACCGTTAGGGTGCTTCCGCCAGAAGATCACGAGAGCCGCGCGTCGCAGGACGTTTTGGGTTATTTCGTACTAATCTCCCGAAGCTTGCACATGTCATCTCCGGTGGAGTGAGGGTGGTGCGATCTATCGAGTTCGTACAGTTCGCAAGGCTGCCGTCCTGGTCGCCGCCCTCGCCAGCGTCGGACTCATGGGTGGCACTGCCCACGCCGGCGGCGACTGGTGCCACGACGGTGGCGACCGCTTCAAGATCAAGCAGAGCTCCGACTGCAAGTCGCACGACCTGAACGTCGACGTCCTCGGCCAGGTCGGCATCCTCAACGGCTTGGGCGGCAACCTGCTGAGCGGCGAAGGCGACCCGGGCGCACAGGACACCCACCTCGGTTCGGCTATGGGCTGCAACAACAGCGCCCTCTGAGCTGTGTACGGCGGATCGTCGGGGACCGATCACCAGCACCGACCGACGCAAGGCGCCGATTAGGTCACGGTCCGCCGGACACTCTTTAGCGATCTCCCCGTACCGAATTCGTGACAGGGCCCCCGCGTCGCCATCCTCCCGCCGCTGTGCGCACGTTGTCAGGCAGTGAATCAAGATACGACGCTGACCCGTCGAGCCGTAAACAACTGGCCTGGGCATACGCGCAAAAACGGCTGCGGATGAGGCTATACGGACGCGCGGAGCCTTGGCGCGCGAACGGGGCTTGCTGTGTGGGAACGGATGGCTCTCAGAGCCGCGCGCGACTCGTCGGTGCGCCCGGACTGATCGTGGTTCACCACTGGTCGGCATGCAGCGGGCGCACGGCCAGGGGTGCGCGTTGCCCAACGCGCAGAGGAGACGAATGCGCCTCGCCGCGATCATGACAGTGCCGTGCGGTCGAGCGGTGAGTGCGGCCGATTCTGTGCACGACGTCACCGCATACCCACCGGGCGGTGTCACTATGGGCCGTGTGACGTCTGGCGGCGTCGTCCGGGTCCCATCGGACACGCGCATCGGACCCAAAATGCTCAGTACCGCTCTTTTCTCACCCGTACATTTCCCGCTATGACACAGGATCAGCAGCAGTACGAGACTTCGAGCGGTAAGCCCGGGGGCTGTAAGGTCCAGCTCAAGCGGCGGCTGTGGGCGTTGACCACGGCCGTAGCGGTCGCTGGCGCCGTGGTCGTCGGGGTCACAGCGATCGCCTCGGCCCACGATGGGCCCCACACCGTCCGCGTGGCCGCGAAAAGCATCGACCCCGACAAGGCCCGTGTCCCCGGAGAGCAGACTTACCGCATCCTGCAGCGCCACCATGTGCTTGGTCCGGTCGACTACTCTGGCGGCCCGACCCCGCCCGTAGGCGGCCCTCATCATCCGACCTGGCAGAACGCCAACGGTGACGTCTACGACCGGCCGCTGCGCAACGAACACGCGGTGCACTCTCTGGAGCACGGCGTCGTGTGGGTGACATACGCCGAGAATGCACCGCGGAGTGTCGTGAACGCGTTCCGAAAGAAGGTCGAGGGCGTGCCCTATCGGATGATGAGTCCGGTCCCCGGCCAGGGCGCTCCGGTCAAGTTGACCGCCTGGGGCCGCCAGTTGGCCGTCACGTCTGCCCACGACCCGCGGGTGGACCAATTTTTCGACGCGTACATCCAGGGGCCGCAGGCACCCGAGCCGGAAGGGCCCGTCACCGGCGGCAAGGCGACCCCTTGAGCAGGGCCTTCCTAATCGCCTGAGGTGCCGATGTTGACGATCCGCTGGCGTCTCAGGTCTCGGCAGACACTGTAACTTTGTCCGCTGACCTGGTTCCGGGTGACCCTGGAAGCGCCTAAGCCTTGATCCACCGATCCGACGTCTGTGGATAACTCTTCTAGAAACGAGGAAGTGCCTCGTGACCTGCGATGATGGGAGTTCTTCAGGCTTCCAGCACGCTGGATCAGCAAGGCACTTCCGAGATGCAAGTTTCCCATATGCCGGCGGCGGTCTCCGCTGTGTTCGATGACCGAACTCGCCGGTCTTCTGGGAGTACGTCGACGAGGGCTGAACCCTGAGAGGACACCGCCACCGGGGGCATCAGCGTGCAGTCCACCGGTGGCGGCGACGCCACCCGTGGAACCGCCCGGGGAACGTCGACGACCAAGTAGTGGGGCTGCGCGAGCCCCAGGAACATCAAGCCGCCGCTGGCGGACCAAGGAGCCACGATTTTGCGGTGCCCGGCCCAGGAGCAGGGGTGAGACATGCGTTGCGTTAACTGTGGACAAGAGACTGAGTATGAACACGCGCCCCCCATGGGGGGCTCACCGGAGATAGGGTTGGTACACGTCAGCAGCGGTATGATGGCCTGTTTCCCGGAGCGTGGTCCGGCAAGCCCGATTGTCAAAGCTCCGGTGCCACCGCACCTCCGCCGCCTTCTGGAGCAGGCACCGCGGTTGCCTCCGCCGCCACCACCCGATTCCTGATCGAGGAGGACGAGCCCGGTTCGGGGGCGTGCAGTCCAACGGCACTGTGACGTCCGTGTCACGCGGGCTGCACCAGCCGTCGGAGCCCTGTCCGACCCGGACCGTAGCCTGACCGCTGTCCGCACGACACAGGAGGTACGCCCCGTGGATCCCACGACCGCCCGCCACATCAGGTCCGCCACGGCCCTGACGGCGGACGCGCTCGCTATATTGAACCAGGCTTTCCTCCGCCGGTGGCATCAGGGCGGCCCGGGTGCCCGCCTGGAGCATTCCGCGATCGACCACGCCGTCTCATCGGCATTGCTCCTGCGCGTCGATGAGCTGAACCCAGGTCCGCGAGGGCCTTCTCACACAGAGCAAGTCCGCTTGCGCCATCGCCGCACGGGCCGTGCACAAGCGCGGAAAACTGACTGAGGATCAGGATCGCGCGGTCCTTGACCCGTTTACCGCCGCCGGCGTCGCCGATCTCGTGGAGTGCTCCCTCCTCGGGGTACATCGGGATGATCCGCGACGGCGCACTGTGCATGCTGCCGACTGCCCGTAGCCTTCCTCCATGCAGGCAACTTTGATGATCTACGACGGCACGGCCGCGCCCGATGCAGACGTGCCACGTACCGGGGGTGTGCCGCTGGCCCCCGAGGGGTTCACCTGGCCGGTGTGCGGCGACTACTGCGGAGGGCCGATGCAGTTCTTCGCGCATCTGCCGGTCGAGTACGGCGTCCTGTCGGTGTTCGTGTGCCAGAACGATCCGGGCGCCTGCGAGCTGTGGGACGCGACCTCCGGGGCGAATCGGGTCCTTCTTTTCCCGCCCTCGGGACTCGTACCGGTGGCCGTACCCGAGAAGGGCGTGACGCTGCTGCCCGCAGTGTCGGCGATCACGACCCGGGTCGTGACGCTCGAACCCTCGGAGGATGACAGCGACGATCTCCCGCGCGACACATACGACCTCGCCCGTTCAGCGTGGAAGCGGGAGCCCGGCGAGCGGTTCGGGAAGCAACGCGAGGTGCTCGGATCGCTCGGCGGCAGCCCCTCCTACCTGGACGACGACCGGTTGCCCGGGTGCCCCTCCTGCTCCGGCACGACGGAATTCGCAGCACACTTGGAGGAGGGGATCGACCGGCAGACCGCGATGAACCTCGGCGGCCAGTTGGGCTACGTCTTCGTCTGCCGCCCCTGCTCCGAGGGCGCCTTCCTCACGGGCTGAGCGCGCCTGTGGCGGCAGGCTCCGCCGCCTACGCGGACGGGCCGCCCCCCGCTCTCCTCCTCCGCCACAGTCTCCTCCGGGGTGGCCATGAGTGTTCGGTGCAATCCCTGATCCAGGAAGATTCATCGGTTCCCAGTAGCACGTGACGGAGGCCGAGACCGCCGAGACGCCTGAGCCGAAGCAGCCGAAGACGGTTGACGGTCAGTTGATCCACGAGTTGATGGTGCGGGCTGCAGGCCGAGAACCTTCGGCTGACAGATGAGGGGGCATCCTTCAGCGGCTGACGAAGTGGCTGCCGCTGTCCGATCGGTGGTCGGGATCAACCGACCACCTCGGATCCGACAAGCACAATCCGTGTTCAGCGTCAAGGGGGGAGCGCGGGCAAGGGCGGCGGCGTCACCCTTGTGTGCCGCTGCCGTTGTTGTCGAACTTCTCGAGCGGCGTGCGAGCGCCGTCGCGGAATGCGTCGAGGCCCGTCTCGAAGTCGACCGCTGACCCCGCGAACAGCGCCGATTCGTCGGGTGCAACGTAGATCTTGCCTCCGCCGCGTACGGCGTGCACGAGGCAGACGCCGAGCCCGTCGGGCAGCTCGATGACGTTCAGCACCGGGTCGGTCCTGAGCTGAGCGAAGTGCGCTCTGCCCACCACTATGAGCTGGTCGACGCCCTCGGATGCCGCGTCGCTGCCGCTTGCGGCAGGTTGCAATGGTGCCGTGCGGTCCTCGACCGCCTCGACCGCGTAGCCGGAACGCTCGGCAGCGTCGAGGAATGCATGGAGATCGGATGCCTCGCGCAGGAGCGCTCCGAGCTCGCCCTCGCATTCGGCCACGTGGAACGTCGCGGTGGCGAACGGATGCGTGACCGGTGCAGCCCCTGGCAGCGGCGGCAGGGTTGAGGTGCTTACGAGCACCCCCGGTTCGCCCCTGAGTCCCATCGCGAGCCGCTTGCCGTGGAAGAGGCGGTATGTGCGCACCGACCCGGTTGCATCACTCACGACGTCTGCTCCGTTTCTATAATTGCCCGTAGGGCTCCGCGTATGCACCGCCGGGCAGTAGAACGGCCCGCGGCCCCGCTGCCCGCAACCGCAGGCGTCCTCAACTTTCGAAACGCCGGTTGCTGGCCAGCACCGCGAAGTGAGCCCGGCGCGGCCGCCTACTCGGATCCGACCTCGACGATCCGGACGTCCTCGGCAATCGAGTCCTCCGCCACCCCCTGGCCCGGTAGAGCGCCAGGTCGTAGGCGTCGTACGACGCCAACGAGCTTCCCTCGTAGGTCCACTCCACGCGGTATCGCTCAGCTACCCGGCTCCCCTCCCGTTCGCGACCAGCAGCCGGAACTCTGTCCGAATTCGACCTGCAGGCGTTCGACCAACTGGGAGACGTGCGCGTGGCCGTAGAGGCGAGAGAACGATCTCCATATATTCAGCCTAACGACCCGGCTGCGTGCGGGTGCGCAGCCCGGGCCCGGCGGCCGGGGGGTGGGCGGCCCGCGGTCACATCGTGAACCAGGCCAACACCGGCCTGGTGGCCAGTACCGCCGGGCTCGTGTTCGGGGAAGCGGACCTGATCGGCAGTTCCGTTGCCCAGACGCTGGCGGGGGCGCGGGCGCCCGTGCGGCTAAGAACTCCTAACGAAATGATCTTTGAAGTGGTTGGATCGCTCCGGGACCGTTGATCTGGGGGTGTGGGGTGGCTCGGCCGAAGCCGTGGGAAGTGGATGACGAGTTGTGGGCGGTGATCGAGCCGCTGCTACCGAAGGTGGAGCGCCGGATTCGGCATCCGGGGCGCATGCGGCATCCGGACCGGCTGGTGTTCCAGGGCATCCTGTTCGTGTTGCATACCGGGGTCGCCTGGGAACACCTGCCGCAGGAGCTCGGCTTCGGTTCGGGGATGACGTGCTGGCGGCGCCTGGCCGAGTGGACCGAGGCCGGTGTGTGGTCCCGGCTGCACGAGGTCCTCCTCGCCAAGCTCCGCAGCGCGGACGCCCTGGACTTCTCCCGGGCCGCGGTCGACGGCTCCCACATCCGCGCGTTAAAGGGGGCTCCAAGACGGGACGAAGCCCTGTTGACCGGGGCAGAAGCGGCAGCAAGCACCACCTGATCACCGACGCCACCGGCATCCCGCTCGCGGTCACCCTGACCGGTGGCAACCGCAACGACGTCACCCAGCTCATCCCACTCCTTCAAGCGGTACCGCCAGTGCGCGGCAAACGCGGCCGACCGCGCCGCCGCCCGGACGTCGTACTCGGGGACCGCGGTTACGACCACGACAAGTACCGCCGGCTCGTCCGGGACCTCGGCGTGAAACCGGTCATCGCCCGCCGCGGCACCGAGCACGGCTCCGGCCTGGGCACCCAGCGCTGGGTCGTGGAACGTGCCTTTGCCCACCTGCACTGGTTCCGCCGCCTGCGGATCCGCTGGGAGATACGCGACGACATCCACGAAGCATTCCTCACACTCGGATGCGCACTCATCTGCTGGCGGCGCCTGAAGTCATTCCGATAGGAGTTCTGCGGGCGTGCAGATCTTTAACTCGTGGCTTTCCGCTCGGTGATTCGTTGGTCTGGCATGAGCAGGTTGGAAGGGCAACGGGTCGTGCTGGCAGCCAAGTTCAGGGCGATTCTGCCGCACCTGGACGAGCGGCAGCGCCGCCTGTTGATAGGGGCGGAAGCCCAGTCCCTCGGCCATGGCGGGATCAGAGCGGTCGCCCGTGCCGCTGGTGTCCGTGAAGCCACGGTGTCTGCCGGAGTGCGGGAACTCGACTCCGGCGAGGCCCCGTTGGGGCGTATTCGGCGGTCCGGCGGTGGCCGCAAACGCGTCGTCGACCTGAACCCGGCGGTTCGGGAGGCGCTTCTCATGCTGGTCGAGCCCGAGGTCCGCGGAGATCCCATGTCGCCGCTGCGCTGGACTACCAAGTCCACCCGCAAGCTCGCCGAGCAGCTGACCCGGCAGGGCCACAGGATTGCCGCGGACACGGTGGGCGACCTCTTGCGCGAGGAGGGATTCAGCCTGCAGAGCAACGCCAAGACCCTGGAAGGCAAGCAGCACCCCGACCGGGACGCGCAGTTCCACTACCTCAACGAACAGGCCCGCGACCACCAGGACGGCGGGGCTCCGGTGATCAGTGTGGACACGAAGAAAAAGGAACTGGTCGGTCCCTTCAAGAACGGTGGCCGTGAATGGGAGCCGCGAGGCGAGCCGGTGCGGGTCGACACCCACGACTTCCCCGATCGTGAGCTGGGCAGGGCGGTGCCCTACGGCATCTACGATGTCGCCGCGAACGCGGCTGGGTCAACGTGGGCACCGACCACGACACCGCCGCGTTCGCCGTCGAATCCATCCGCCGCTGGTGGAACGGAGCCGGGCGGACCACCTATCCGACAGCCGACCGGCTGCTGATCACCGCCGACGCGGGCGGCTCCAACGGGTATCGCACCCGCACCTGGAAGACCGAACTCGCCCGGTTCGCAGCCGAAACCGGCCTGACGATCACCGTCTGCCACCTGCCTCCCGGAACATCGAAGTGGAACCGGATCGAGCACCGGCTGTTCTCCCACATCACCATGAACTGGCGGGGAAGGCCCCTGACCAGCCACGAAGTCATCGTCGAGAGCATCGCCGCGACCACCACCAAAACCGGCCTGACCGTGCACGCCGAACTCGACACCAACCCATACCCCACCGGCATCCAGGTCAGCGACGACGAGATCGCCGCCCTGCCAATCACCCGGCACCGCTTCCACGGCGACTGGAACTACACCCTCCACCCCCAGGACCTGATGGACGCGGCGACGGCCGACAGCGCGTCAGGCCAGGACCCGGCGGACAGGCCACATTGCCTCACGCAGCATTCCCTACAGGACCCTGAACTGACCGGCATGACCCGCCAACAGTTCACCGAGCTCATCGACGCGCTGGCGCCCGCGCTGGAGGTTCAACGCGAGCGAGTACTCCGCACCCGCCGCGGTCACGAGCGCCTGGTCGCCTCCGGCACAGGAGCCAAAGCCAAGCTCACCCCAGCCGACCGGATCCTAGCCACCGTGCTCCACCTGCGCAAACTCGCCACCATGGACCTCCTCGGCCAACTCTTCGGCGTCACCGCGATGACCATCAGCCGCGCTAAACAGGAGGTCCACCCACTCCTGGAAGCACACGGCCACCACATCAACACCTCAACCGCCCGCCTCCGCACACCAGCCGACGTCGCAACCTTCCTCGCTCCCGACCCCAACCAGACCAAGGTCAAAAAGACGAGTTAAAGATCTGCACGCCCTAAGCTTGGCGTTTATGGTCTGCCGTCGAACACGGCCTCGAACTTGCTGATGGGTTTGCCTGAGTTCCGGACGTAAGAGCGGCCTTCGCCTGATCCTGTGCTCCGTCACAGAGGCATGGGATCAACACGAAGGCCGTAGATATGAGTGTGCTGCAACACGGCGTCCCGCGGGATGCGTTTGCCGAACTGTCATGCTTCCGGACGGAGCTCTATGCCTGTCTGACCGGGCGGCGCGATGCGCTGTTCGAGCTGAGTGATGCCCTGCTGTGCGCGGATGGTCCGGTGAGGACGTTGGTCGAGCTGTCGTTGGAGCCTGAGCACCGGCGTGGGCATGGCGCCTTGTACGGCGGCCTGAACTGCGGGGATCTGGATGTGGCACGCCTGCGCAGGACGCTGGCAGGGCTGCCGCTTCCCCGCACGGCGTCGGGGCGGCTGGTCCTGGCGGTCGATGTGAGCAACTGGTTGCGGCCGGACGCGAATACCAGCCCGGACCGGATGTTCTGCCACACATACGGGCGAGGCAGAGGCTCGGCCCAGATGATCCCCGGTTGGCCCTACTCCTTCGTTGCCGCTGTGGAGCCGGGCCGGACCTCGTGGACGGCCGTGTTGGACGTGCTCCGGCTGCGGCCCTGGGACGACGCGATCGCCGTCACCGCCGGCCAGGTCCGAGAGGTGTTCCAGCGGTTGTATGTGGCAGGCCAGTGGCAGATCGGCGACCCGCCCGTCCTCGTCGTCTTTGATGCCGGCTACGACGTGACCCGCCTGGCCTTCCTGCTCGCGGACCTGCCCGTGGAGTTACTGGGCCGGATGCGTTCGGACCGAGTCCTGTACTTTCCGCCTACGCCCCAGCCGGCGGGCAAGCGCGGGCGTAAACCCAAGCACGGGGCAGAGTTCACCTTCGAGTACCCGGCCACCCTGCCGGTCCCGTCCATCACCACGGTGACCGACACCACTCACTACGGGCAGGCCGTCGCCACGGCGTGGGACCGCCTGCATCCACTGCTGACCCGGCGCTCGGCCTGGGCCGACCATCCCGGAGAGTTGCCGATCATCGAAGGCACCGTCATCCGTCTGCGGGTCGACCACCTTCGCGGCGACCGCCACCCCCGGCCGATCTGGCTGTGGTGGTCGGCCACCGATGCCACCGCCGGGGACGTGGACCGGCTCTGGCAGGCGTTCCTGCGCAGATTCGACCTGGAACACACCTTCAGGATGTTCAAGCAGACGCTGGGCTGGACGGCTCCCAAACTCCGCGAGCCGGCCGCCGCTGACCGTTGGACCTGGCTGGTCATCGCCGCCCACACCCAACTCCGCCTGGCCCGGCCCCTTGCCGAGGACCTTCGCAGACCCTGGGAGCGGCCCGCACGCCAAGGACGTCTCACCCCTGCACGGGTCCGCCGAGGATTTCGCCGCCTCCACGGCAAGGCCCCTCAACCGGCCGGTGCACCGAAACCCAGCACCGCAGGCCCAGGCCGACCAATCGGCACGAAGAACAAGCACCGTGCACGCGAACGCACCGTCGGGAAACAGGGCCAACCGGACCTCACGACAACCATCACAAGCAGCAGAGCTGGATAAACGTCAAGCTAAGGTGGATGCGAAACACCCGAGAACCAACCAGTACCGCCTCAGTCTCGGGCGGTCGTGGATGCTCTAGCAGACCTGGCGGCACGCAAATGGTCCCGGCGCCCCAGGCGCCGGGACCATTTGTAGGCCGGCCGAACGTCAGAACGCGCTGTTGTTGCAGCCCATGGTGGAACCGAGGTGGGTGGACTGGGCGCCGGGGTTGCCCTCACCGTTGAGCGCGTTGCCCAGCAGGCCGTTGAGGACGCCGACCTGGCCGAGGATGTCCAGGTTCAGGTCGTGCGACTTGCACTGCGTGCTTTGCGTGATGTTGAACTTGTCGTCGCCGCCGCCCCTGCCGCCCTGGTCGGCGTGGGCCGTGCTACCCATGAATCCGATGCTGCCGAGTGCGGCGACAACGACGGCAACGCTGCGAAGCTTGCGCATTTCTTCTCCGGTGGAGTAAGTGGGTGCGATCCGTGGCGGATCGCCTTCCGTTACGCGACACTAGTAAGAAATTGTCGCAAAACGGGCAACGACGCGCCGTTGTTGTGGTCGAGCGTTAGAAACGCCCGAATGCCGTATCGCGAGCGGAGTGGACCATTCGCCGCACACCTCGTAGGGCCCGTGCCGCGTGTCGACGCGTGGCCGTGCTCTAGCGCTACTGCGCCTGCGCGCTGGAGAAGGAGTTCGCCTGGCTGTTGGCCTGGGTGCACTCCACCCCGTGAGTCTGGGAAGCGGCAAGCAGAGCGACGGGGACATTCGCGCCGATCAGGTTCTGCGGGCTGCACTCCTGGGACGGACGGAACAGGTTGGCCTGGCTCGGGGCGCCCTGCCCGTTCCGCGCGGCCTGCGGGGCTTGCGGAGTGAGCTGCGGGTTGATCTGCGGGTTCAGCTGCGGGTTGACCTGCGGGTTTACCTGGGCGCCCCGCTGCGGACTCGCCTGCTGCGGGGCCGCCTGCCGCGATGCAGGCGAGCCGTATGTCTGCGCAGAAGCCTGCGCGGAGGACGCCGAAGCGGCCTGGGCGTCCGGCTGCGAAACCGGAGGCGGCGCCCCGTTGTAGGCGACCGGAGTCACGGCGGAGCTTGAGCCGGCCCCGACTGCGGACAGACCACCGGCGGCTGCGACGACGAGCGCGATGTGCTGAAACTTGCGCATTGAATACTCGGCCCTTCATTGACCTGTGCACGTAACCTCATGCACGGAACCTGGTGTAATGCAGATGAGGCAGGGCAGTTCGCTGCTCTACTGACTCGTGCGGCTACAACAGACCATCGTTGCTGCCCCGTGCGGAACGAGGGCAGCGCGGACTCAGATACGGGTGCCGGGCCGTGGTCACCCATTTGCCGCACGAGTGCATGGGCCGCCCCAACGCCGCCTCAGGCGGGGGCAAATGGGTGATGGACTGTTGCGTGCCGTGACCACAGCGAGGAAGACCTCGTTCCACGGGAGGAGGGCAGCGACCGTCAACTTGAAGAGGGGCGAGGGAATTCACTGCCGGCTCCAATGCGAAGTCCGCGTGCTGCTGAAGATTGACCGCTGCTGACGGTGCGGTGCGAGTATCGCGCTGACGGCACGCGTGACCGCACTGAATGCAATGGATCCACTTTCAGGTTTCGAAGGGCCGAGGGTTTAATGCGCAAGCTTCAAAAGATCGCGCTCGTGGTAGCAGCGGCCAGCGGTCTGACCGCTGTCGGCGCCAGCGCCAGCCATGGCGATGCTCCCGTGGGACAAGGCGGTGCCACTCCGGCGTCGGCTCCCGACTACTCGAGCCCGCAGGCCGCTCCGCAGGCACCACAGCAGACCGGTGCCGTCGCCGCGGCCTCGTCGAGGGGAACGGCACAAGCCACCGCTACGCCGCACCAACAGCAGGCCGCCCCGATGCAGCCCGCCCAGGCCGCCCCGATGCAGCCGGCTCAGGCCGCCCCTGGGCAGCCGGCTCAGGCCGCCCCTGGGCAGCCACAGGTCGTTCCTCAAGTCATGCCGCAGGTCATGCCACAAGTCGCCCCGCAGGTAGCCGTGCCCCAGGCCTTCGCGCCGGAGCCCCCGATGCAGATCGCCCCGCAGGTGAACCCGCAGTTCAACCCACAGGTGAACCCGAACATCAACCCGGTCATCTCGCCGGCGAACGCACCACAGCTGTCGCCCGTCGGCCTCGGACAGGTCGCGGCACCCCCCGTCGGCCAACTGGGACTTCCCCAACTCGGCTGACAATCCGCGCACTTCCACTCCGCCTGCCAACGAACTCCATCTCGATTAAGGGAGAACCAATGCGTAAGCTTCAGTCGGTAATCGTCGTAGGCGCCGCCATCATCGGCAGCGTCGGATCCCTTAGCGGCGCCACCGCCTTCGCCAGCGAGCGGGGCAGCGACCTCGACATTGAGCAGGGCATCGAGTGCCGCTCGCACGACATGAACATCGAGGTGATCGGCAGTGTCGGCGCCCTCACCGGCCTGGCAGGCAACCTGCTGAATGGCGAAGGATCCCCGGGCGCACAGAAGAACCACCTCGGTTCAGACATGGGCTGCAACAGCCAGGCACTCTGACCCACCTCCGCACCAAACGCACAGACCATCCCGTCATGAGAACCTCGATGCCACACATGTGGACAGGGGGCCGATGATCGGGCGAAACGCACGAGACTCCCGCACCGAGTGCGCGCTGGCCGAGCAGGCCAATCCTCTTGGCGTGGGCGTTAGCCTCGCCGTTTCGGTTGAGATAAGGCCGGAAGCGGGGGGAAGTACGAAAGTGCCTTCCAAGCGGGGACGATGAACCTTGTCGCGAGGTTCTGTCGTCCCAAGCGGAAGGCACTTTCTGCGTGCAGCGTGTCGAGGACACGAGCTGTGCGATCGACTCGATCCTCCGACGGGCATAGGGTGCGGCGGCGCTGGCTCCCCGCATATGCTGGCCGACTCACCCGACGCACCACGACGAGGATCAGCCCGTGGCCAGCAGCACCAGGATCCGCCTGATCGAGCCCACCGACGCCGCCCCGATCGCCGCGCATCGGGTGCGGGACTTCGAGGCTTTCCGGCCGTGGGAACCTGCCCAGCCGGCCGACTTCTTCACCCCGGAGGGCCAGGCGGAGCACATCGACAGCCTGCTGGCCGGATATCGGGCCGGTGCTGTCTGGCCGGGCGTGGTGCTCGGCGACGACCAGGTGATCGGGCAGGTCACCGTCGGGGGCATCCTGCCACAGCCGCACCTGCGCCGCGGCTCCGTCGGATACTGGATCGCCAGCGTTGCCCAAAATCTAGGGCACGCCGGGCACGCCGTCGGGCTTGTACTCCAAGTGATGACGGATGAACTCGGGTTGCACCGCGCCGAGGCGTCCACCAATCTGGAGAATCTGCCGTCGCAGAGGGTGTTGCGCCGCAACGGGTTCAGTCCGTACGGCGTCGCGCACTCCTCGATCTTTCTAGACGGGAGCTGGCGGGACGGGCTGCTGTGGGAGCGGGTCCTCGGCGACTAACCATTGCCGGTGGAGATGAGACGGAATCGGGGCGGAAATACGAAGGTGCCTTCTGAACTGGGACGATGAACCTTGCCGAGGCGTTCTGTCGGTCCAGGAGGAAGGTACTTTCTGCTTGCAGGGTATCGGTTCTCGTTCCAAGCTCCACGTCTTCACTGACAATGCGGCGGTGGTTGGGCGCGCAGGCCGCACGTTTGCTGGCGGATCTTGCCGATGCCACCGGTCGTTGCTGCTCAACGCAGCCGCCTCAGCGCACCGAACTGGCGAGGTCAGTGGTGCCGGGGTAGATGTTCGAAGCCGTCTGGCCGCTCCAGCACAAGGCCGTCCGACGCGCTGCCTCGAACTCGACGCCTTCATCGGATGTCACATCATGCAGTTCAACGAGCCGCCCAGGAAATGCAGTTCTGCTCCAGGAACCGATGCCGAAGCTGCCGCGGGGACTGAACTGTCGCCCCTGACAGACCTATATAGGTAATGGGGCCCCGGAAGAACGTTGCCAGACTTCCGGGGCCCGACCTCGAGGAGACCGACACCCTTTCAACGACACCGCGCCTCACAAGTCACGCGGCGCCCGCTCAGCGACAGCTGCGCAGCCCTGCGGAAGCGTCGGGGGCTTCATCGGACTGCTGCACCCTTCCCCCTGGAAGTTCGGCCCTGCCCACGGTCGTACAGCATCCGCAGCGCCCCGACTCCCTCACTGCTGGAGGGCGGCGCCTCGCACAGCAAAGTCGGCCAAGGGCAGGGCCGGCTCTCGTCCTGGTTCAGGCAGCCCTCAAGAGTGTCCGGCCCCGGGCCGGTGTGCCGGCAGTCCGGGGTGATCAGCATCGCGGCGCAGTTCACGCATGCCGCATTCATGGCCCGGCACAGCGTCATCCGCCTCCAGCCGTGCATGACGTCGGCGGCCGGATAGTCCCAACTTCGTGTAGCGTTCGATGGCTTCGGCAACACCTTGTGCACTGCGTGGGCACAGCGGCCCGGGCTTCGCAGAGGTTACTTTACCGCGTGCCAGCAGAGTCGCAGGACAGTCACGACCCCTCGGCTTACCTGGACGGACCTAGCTTCGCCCAGGTCTTGCGCCGGAATCGAGATGTTCGGGGTGAACCCCGATCCCTTCGGTGAAGCCCCGTACAGGCGCGGCTGCCACGCCGGTTGCCATGGGCGGCGCGCAGGGCTCAGGTCATTGGCCCACACTCACCGCGCGCCGCCCAGCGAACTACGGGCCCACGCCTAACAGAACCCGCTGTGTCAAGCCACCGAGGCGTACGCATGCCGCCACCAGAGCGGGGCAGCAGCGTCGCCGGCACCACCCAGCTCCGCGCGATCTCACCCGCCGCACAGCCGGCGCCGCCGTCGCCTTTGGCCTGTTGCAGGTCTACTGCTTAGCCGCCGCTCCGCGGCAGGAGCTGCTGCCGACCACCGGCGTCAGAAGCTGATGGGCGGCCACGGCGGACCGCCGCAGTCCTGACGCTTTCGACAGCGGCAGTGACGGCAGCTTGACTTGGTAGGAGGCGATCGAGACGAACATGCAGTCCAACTCCGGTGAGGCGTCTTGTGTACATCGGCTAGGACCTGTCCGGCCAGCTGGGGCCACGGACGGCTGATGGGGTGGTGCGCCAACGAGCGCTTCTATATGTCGCCGGGTGGCCCCGCCTCGGCTCGATGCTGAGGAACAGCGAAGGCTCGAAGGGAGTGCATGGTGCACGTGACCTGCGGAATCGACTGGCCAGAGGACCACCACGACGTGGCAGTGGTCGATCCGATGCCCGCCTGCTCGACAAGCTCAGGATCAGCGACGACGTGGCGGGCTTTCAGGACCTGCTGCGACTGCTCGCCGAGCACGGCGACAGCCCGGACGATCCGATCCCGATCGCGCTCGAGACCTCCCGCGGGCTCCTCGTGGCCTGCCTGCGGGCATCCGGCCGCCGGGTCTATGCCATCAATCCGATGGCTGTCGCCCGCTACCGCGACCGCCATGTCGTCTCCGGTAAGAGGTCCGACCACCAGCACGCACTCGTCCTGGCGAACATCCTGCGGACGGATGCCGAGCAGCATCGGCCGCTGCCGGACGATTCCGACCTGGCCAGGGCGATTTCCGTCCTCGCCCGAGCTCAGCAGGACGCAGTCTGGGACCGCACCCGAGCTCACAATCGGCTCCGGTCGCACCTGCGCGAGTACTACCCGTCCTGGAGGCATTTGCTGACAAACGAGAGCGGTTGCTGACCCGTGAGGTCCGTGCGATCTTGGCGATCGCGCCCACTCCGGCCGAGGCCGCCCGCCTCACCCGCAGTCGACTGAGGGGCGCCGTCACGCGGGCCGGCTGGCAGCGCCGGATCGAGACCGAGACCGACCGTCTCCTCAGGGTGCTCCGCAGGACCTCGCTCCACCAACCGGCCCTGTTAGAAACGGCGATGGGACGCCAGACACTCGCACTGCTTGCGCAGCTCGACGCGGCCTGCCGGGCCTGCGAGGGCCTGGCGCGTGACACCGAGAACCTCTTTCTTCAGCATCCCGACGCGGAGATCATCACGAGCTTCCCCGGTCTTGCCGTGCTCACCGGCGCTCGGATACTCGCCGAAATCGGTGACGATCGCAGCAGGTTCGAAACGGCCCGGGACCTCAAGGCTTACGCCGGGAGCGCTCCGGTGACCCGTGAATCCGGCATGAGCCGCCGCGTCAGCCATCGCCGGATCAAGAACAGCCGCCTGGTCGAGACCGGCCGCCACTGGGCGTTCGCCGCACTCACCGCCTCACCGGAGCACATGCCCACTACACCCGCCGACGAGACGCCGGCGATCGCTACCACGCCGCCCTCCGACATCTGTAAAACCGCATGCTAGGCCAGCTGCACCACTGCTTGACGACCCGCCAGAAGTTCGACGAAGCGATCGGCTTCGCCCTGCCGGTCATGCCCCCCACTCCCAGCAGCTGCTTGACCCGATAGCCGCATGGGGTGGCTTGTCGGCCGCGAGGGTGTCGGGCTTGGCGCGGGGCCGGCCCGGTCTGGGGGACACTGATCTTCTCCAGGACCGGCTTGAACTGAGTGCAGTCCGCCCGCTGGCCTGGTGTGACGATCAGAGACAGCGGGCGGCAGCGGCCGTCGGCGCTCAGGTGGAGCTTGGTGGTGAAATCTGCCGCGCGAGCGGCCCATGCCCTCACCTCCAGCACCACCTCCTCCAGGCGGGCGAACAGGCTCTGCCACGGCGTTTCGCCCTGGTGTTCTGGGACTTCGGCCCCCTTTGACGCGGGGGCCGGCGGCGGATCGGTACGGGCACCGGCGACATGCTGATGCGCACGCACGATGGTGGAGTCCACCGAGATGTCCCAGTCGACTCACCGCCGCGTCGGCGGCGGCCTGGACCTGCTGCAGCAGACGCTCCCACGTCCCGTCGGCAGACCACAGCCGATGACGTTCATACACGGTTTTCCACGGCCCGAACCGTTCCGGCAGGTGACGCCACTGCACACCGGTCCGCACCCGGTGCAAAATCCCGTCGATCACCTGCCGGTGGTCCCGCCCCCGACCACAACGCCGGTTGCTGACCGGCAGGAACGGCCGCAGCCGTTCCCACTCAGCATCACTCAGATCACCTCGCCCCATGCCCACATCAACGACCCGGGCACAGAGCAGCCACATGATCGTCCGGACAGGTCCTAGCTGGACGCCCCGCGCTCGTCCTAGTGCCCCGTGCTGCGGTTCAGAGCCTCATCATCGGTTCGCAGCCCTTGTCTGCACGGGCACATTTTCTTGATGAGGGCCGTGCGGCATCGGGTCAGCGGGTACCGCCGGGGCGGCAGCGGCGGTACAGGACCGCACCCGCGAGGAGCGCCGCGCCGCCAGCAAGCGCGGGAGCCGTAATGTCCCCTCCGGTGTGGGCCAGCACC
This sequence comes from Streptomyces agglomeratus, assembly GCF_001746415.1. Lineage (NCBI taxonomy): Bacteria > Bacillati > Actinomycetota > Actinomycetes > Kitasatosporales > Streptomycetaceae > Streptomyces > Streptomyces agglomeratus. The sequence continues at coordinate 280,764 of NZ_MEHJ01000002.1, read as the reverse complement.
GGCGCCGCGTCCTTCGGGGTGTGCGAGCTGGGCTGGGATGGGACGTGGACCGGAGGCTTCGAGGCCCGGGGCTTCGGCGCCGGGTCGTTCGAGGGCTGCGGGGCCGGAGGCTTCGACGTCCGGGGCTTCGGCGCCGGGTCGTCTGTGTGCTGGTGGGGGGGCTGGTCGCCGGGGCCGTTGACGGACTTGTTCCCGAAGGCCGGGTTGCCCACGCCGACCACATTGACACTGTTCCCGGATACGTTGACCGGAAGGTCGACGGGCAGTTGGATGCCGTTGCCCGAAATCAGTCCGGGCGAGTCCGAGGTGTGACCGTGGGCCGACGCACCGCTGGAAGCGGTCCAGTCGCCGCTGTGGTCGGAACCGCTCTCCTTCGAACCGCTCTCCTTCGGACGGTCGGCCTTCGCCGCGTCGCCCTTGTTCGCGCAGGAGTTGCCTGCAGCGGGGTTGAGCAGCGCCACGACGTTCACCGTGTTGCCGCAGATATTCACCGGCACGTGAACCGGGAGCTGGATGGAGTTGCCGGAGAGGAGCCCGGGCGAGCCAGCCGTCGTGGCGTCGGCGCTGGCCCCGTCGGCCGCAAGGGCGGAGGACATTGGGAGCGCCATGGCCATAACGCCGGATGCGGCGGCGACGGCGAACGCACCGTTTCGGTTAGCCCATTTCATAGGTTCCCTGCTTTCCTAACATCATCGCGGGCACTCACCCGCACCTAATAAAACGCAAGGGGGCCGTCAGAGTTATGGGTGCCGTCTTGGAAGCCACCCTGGGGCACTAGTCCTCAGCTTGTTCTTTAACGTTCGGCGTCGAAATGTGCCTCGAACTAGGCCGCTTACTCGCTCAATCTCCGGATGCTGAGGAGGCATTCTTCTGATCTTGCGGTCCCATCCAGGTGGGTCGATCAAAGAGCCGTGAGAGCAGGTCAGTTGCCTGTCGTTGCGGTAGGGCAAGCGTCACGCTTTCGGGAAGAGTTGCAAGCCTGTCCGACCAGCCGCGGCGAAGAGCTGTTCGAGCTGACCGACGCCGGGTGGTGGCCGCGCGGGGTGCTTGGTATGCGACGGTGAAGCGTACGTTGCTGCCCTGGCGCCGGCTCGATCATGGCCCGCCGTACGACGGTCTCGACCTGGGGGGCCAGATCGAAGGCGGCGGACCGCGCTCGCTGCCGGCGAGCTTGCCTTCGCTCCGCTTCCCGGACGGACGTGCCTGGCGCTGGCGGTGGACGTTACATGAAGGCCGCGGTGGGACGCGCCGTGCTCGCCGGATACCGGTTGCTCCGCCGCGTCAATGGCGGGGGAACGGCCTCGGAATCCTCATGCGACGTGATGCACGATAAGCATTCCGGCACGCCACCGGAGCGGGCTGCCAAGAGGTGGCGCTGTGACCGCAATGAATCCGGAGATCCATATCCGGGCACGAGGCGTTAGAGGTCCAACAGGAATCTCTTCGCGGTGTGACTTTCGTCTTTGCAGCTCGTTTGTCTATTCTTGGAAAGAGGAACTCTCGGCCGGATCGTCTCGGACGAACTGTCGACCGATCGATCCGTTGCTGCCAGAGCCGATGCCCAAGCTGGTCGCCGGGGCTGCGTGCTCGTGACTGGAAGGGCCTTGGAACTCCTAGAGAAAAGATCTCCAAGGTGGTTGGATCACTCCGAGACTGACGATCCCCGGGGCGCTGGGTCGCTCGGCCGAAGCCATCGGAAGTCAACGACGAACGGTGGGTGGTGCACGCTGCGCCGAGGAGAACGACCGCACGACTGCCGTGACCGCGCGCCCCGAGCCAGGCTGTGCCTGAAAGGTCTGTACCGGCCGCCCGAACCGTGTGATCGGAGCCGGTGGAAGATAAATGCGTCGACAGCGCCCCTTGCTACCCGGCAAAGTGGCCGCCGTGACGAGCAGTGAGCTGTGGACCCGTGCGACCGCCGACCGCTACGACTCCGAGGAGACCGAGACGTCCTCGGCCGCCGTTCTCGGACCGACTCTCGCCTTCCTGGCCGAGCTCGCCGGAGACGGCCGGGCACTGGAGTTCGCCATCGGGACCGGACGAGTGGCCGTCCCGCTCCGGGAACGCGGCGTGCCGGTAGTGGGCATCGAACTGTCCGAGCACATGGCAGTGGTGCTGCGGCGCAAGATCGACGAGGATACGCTCCCGGTAGTCATCGGGGACATGGCCACCACCGTCGTTCCCGGCGAGTTCACCCTGGTCTATCTCGTCTACAACACCATCACGAACCTGCTCACGCAGGAGGAGCAGGTCGAGTGCTTCCGCAACGCCGCACGTCATCTGGTGCCCGGCGGCCGATTCGTCATCGAGCTGGGTGTGCCGCCTCTGCGGTTCCTGCCGCCCGGCCAGGTCGCGGTGCCGTTCGACGTCTCTGAGCAGCATGTCGGCTTCGACACGTTCGACCTTGTCGAGCAGATTCTCGTCTCGCACCACTTCACCCGCGACGGCGACGACGGCCGCTACCGCCGCGACAACTCCCGGCACCGCTACGCCTGGCCGGCAGAGCTCGACCTGATGGCACGGATCGCTGGGTTCGAGATGGAACGTCGCGTCGCGGACTGGGACGGGGCGCCGTTCACCCAGGACTCCGCGAAGCACATATCCGTGTGGCGCAAGCCAACCTGAGGTCGGCCACCGGCGGTCAACGTAAGCCGTGCCTGTCTTGCAATTCCTACCGGGATTGCAGGCGTCGCCAACAGATCAGTACGCATCCGATGGTGAGGAAGACACCTCACGATGTGAAGGTGTCAAGCTGCGGTCGCCAGGACGCTGGGGGAAGGGCTGTCGCCTTTTCGAACAGGACGCGTTGCTTGAGACAGTGGTGGAGCTGGCCGAGCATGCGGTTGAAGCAATGCCACGAAGGTTGATGCCGCGGCCGCCAAGTCAAGTCCAGGCCCGAGAAGGATGATTTTAGCACTGCAGGCCGCATTCCCTGATAGGAGAAGGTCGACCTAGACCTTCTTGACCAGGGGATCCGTTGTCGCGTCAGTTCCCCACTCGCACCTTGACACGTACCACCAACCGTCGCGGCGGGCGCGTTCGCGCCGGGCCATCTTGGCGGGCTGACTCAGCACGTACCCTTCGAGCTCGTCGATGACGTCCTCGAAGAGACCAAGACCGTTCAAGTCCGAGTTCGCACGCTGCCCTCGCGGGTCGGGATCTACTTCGTCCTGGCCCTGGGCTTTTCCCGTCTTTGGGATACCGACGTGTGTGGGACAAGCTCGTGGCCGGCCTGTCGGGCATCGACCACTGTCCTCCTTCGGAAGCTGCGCTGCGGCAGCTTCGCCGGCGACGGTGCCGCTGGCCCGCCGACGACGCCTAAGGCCTGTCTGATAATTGATCTTGTGGCAGGTAGAGGTGAGTTGAATGATGCGGCGTGGGAGCGGATAGAGCCCTTGTTGCCGCAGGTGGACGGGCGTGGTCGGCCGTGGCGTGATCACCGGCAGGTGGTCAATGGTGTGCTGTGGCGGTTGCGGACCGGGGCTCCGTGGCGTGACCTGCCGGAGCGGTATGGGCCGTGGCAGACCGTCTACGAGCGATTCGCCCGCTGGGAGGCGGATGGCACGTGGGCAAGGCTGTTGGAGCATGCGCAGGTCCGTGACGACGCGGTGGGCCGGGTGGAGTGGACCGTCGCGGTCGATTCCACGGTCAACCGTGCCCACCAGCACGCCGCCGGCGCACGTAAAAAGGGGCCGCAGACGGGGACGAACTGGAAGATCCGGGCCGCTCGCAGACGCGCCAGGCCCTCGGCCGGTCCCGAGGCGGGCTGACCACCAAGGTCCACCTCGCCGTCGACGGCCGGGGCCTGCCCCTGTCGATCGTGCTCACGCCCGGCAACGTCAACGACGCCACCGCATTCGGTCAGGTCCTGGACGGGATCCGCGTTCCGCGAGCCGACACCGGCCGCCCGCGCACGACACCGACCCGAGTCCTGGGCGACAAGGCCTACTCCAGCCGGGCGATCCGGCACCTGCTGCGGCGTCGGGGCATCGCCGTCACGATCCCCGAGCGCCGCGACCAAGCGGCCAACCGCCGGCGCCGAGGGCGCTTCGGCGGCCGGCCGCCCGCCTTCGACAAGGAGATCTACCGCGACCGCAACGTCGTCGAACGATGCTTCGCACGCCTTAAGCAGTTCCGCGCAATCGCGACCAGGTTCGACAAGCTCGCCGACCGCTACCGCGCCGGAGTCGTCCTGGCCTCGCTGATCCTCTGGCTCCGCGAACCCGTCCGTGATCATTTGTCAGACACGGCCTAGTGTCCGCTACCGGTGCTGGCGGACCGTCGCGTTCGACGGCTGCAGTTCTATGAAGGCTCCTGACCTGCCACGTATTCGAGCTCTGCTGGGCAAAGTCCGGCACCACTGGGGCATGTCGGGCTATCCCGCTTTGAGGTTGACCGTCCTGTGTGAGATCGGGACACGGGGGCTGCTCGGGGCAGTCTTCGGACCGCCCGAAAACGGGGAGACCGTCCAGGCGGCCGGGTTACTGCCCCAGCTGACACCGCAGATGCTCCTGCTGGCAGACCGAGCCTTCGACGGCGACGACTTCCTGCGTGCTGTCGCCGAAACCGGCTCCCAGTTCCTGGTCCGGCTGTGCGCACACCGGCGCCCCGCGGTGCTGGCAGTTCTCTCCGACGGCTCCTACCTCACCCGCCTCCGCGGCCTGCGCGTCCGCATAATCGCAGCCGACATCACGTGCGGAGACATCGAGACTGTCTCGGCGTCCACCGAGCACCGCTGGTTTCGCCAGGACCCGCTCAAGCCATGGCAGTACAGTCCTGGATCTTTAGCCGGGACCCGACTTCCGCGCCAAGGCCCAGCGTGTCCTTTACCTGTACGCGCGAACCTACCAGGGCGACCCCTCGGCGCGGATGAGTATGTGGTCTCCAGCGACGAGAAGACCTCGATCCAGGCCCGCTGCCACTGCCACTGCCACTGCCACCTGACCTGGCCAGGCCGGGTCCAGGGCGATGCGCGTCAACCACACCCACGGCCCCGGCGGCACCGTGGCCCACCTGACCGCCCACGATGTCCACCGGGCGAGAGTCCTCGGCCGCTGCGAGGCCACTACTAGTACTTCGTTAGGTTGATTTGATCTCGGGCTGCCGGGTTGGGCATGCTGCTCTGATGGAGCTGGGGGAGATCGAGCAACTCCGGGGCGAGCTGGGCGAGTTCGTGGCTGAGGTGTTCGCGTCGGTGGCCGCGGAGGGATCAGCGGGCGAAGGGTGACTGCTACCTGCGGGGGTTGATGCTGGACGGTCGCAGGAAGTCGATCCAGCCGATGGCCGAGCGGCTGCCGGACGGCGACATGCAGGCCTTGCAGCAGTTCGTGAACCAGTCTCCGTGGGACCACGTGGCGGTGTTGCGGGCGGTAGCCGTCAAGACGGTTCCCGTCGTCGATCCGATGGTGTGGGTGATCGACGATGTGTCGTTCCCCAAGGACGGGAAGATGTCGGTGGGGGTGGCCCGGCAGTGGTGCGGGGCGTTGGGCAAGCAGTCGAACTGCCAGGTCGCGGTCAGCCTGCACGCCGCGTCCGACACCGCTTCCGTGCCGATCTCGTGGCGGCTGTTCCTGCCGGCCGAGTGGCAGGACGACACCGCGCGCCGGGCCAAGGCGGGGGTGCCCGAGGAGGTGGGGCACCGGGAGAAGTGGCGTCTGGCCCTGGACCTGATCGACGAGGCGATCGGCTGGGGCCTGGAACCCAAGGTGATCGTCGCGGATGCCGGGTACGGCCAGAACAACGCCTTCCGGCAGGCTCTGGCCGACCGTGGTCTGGACTTCGTCGTCGCCGTCCGGGCGGATGAATCCGCTCACCCGGCCGACGCTGTCCCCACCGCCCCCGCCTGGAGCGGAACCGGACGCAAACCCGCTGTCCGCTACCGCACCAAGGCTTCCTCCCTGAAGGACCTGGCCACCGGGACCGGACGCAAGGCACACCGGCAGGCCACTTGGCGCACCGGTTCGCGCGGTGCGATGCGCTCAAGATTCAAAGTCGAGACGGTGCGTCCGGCCGGCGTCGCGGCCCGCAGGCACGCCATGGGACCTGCCCCCGAGTGGTGGACACCTCTGACTCCGGCCCCGGCAGGGGCCGGGTAGGAGGCATCTTTTATGGTGATGAGGGTCTACTCGCCCGAGTTCAAGGCGGACGCCGTCGCGCTGTACCTGTCGGACCCGAGCCACACCTTCGAGGGCATCGGCAAAGATCTAGGGATCAGCCGCGAGACGCTGCGTAACTGGGTGCGGGCCGAACGGACCCGCCGTGGTGGGGGCAGTACGACGAGCACGGAGACGACGCAGGTGGATTCGCCGCCGATGGCCGAGGAACTACAGGCCGAGAACGAGGCCCTGCGCCAGGAGCTGGCAGCAGCACGCAAGGAGATGCAGAAGCTCGCCATCGAGCGCGACATTCTCCGCAAGGCGACGAAGTTTTTCGCACAAGAGATGACCTGGTGACCAGCCGCTGCCAGTTCATTGAGGACCACCACCACGCCTTCGGCGTAAAGCGGTTGTGTCAGGTGCTGGAGGTCGCCCGTTCCAGCTTCTACAAATGGCGGGCCGGCCGCGCGGCCCGCGTGGCCCGGGAGCGGGCCGACGTCGCTCTCGCTGAGCGGATCCGGAGCGTGCACGCCGAGTGGGACGGCACCTACGGCCGCCCGCGGATCACCGCCGAGCTGTGCGAGGAGGGCGAGCGCGTGAACCACAAGCGTGTCGGGCGGGTGATGCGGAAGTTCGGTATCGCCGGGCTGCGGTTGCGAAAGCGCCAGGTCACCACCGTGCCCGAGCCCTCCGCCACCCCGGTGCCGGATCTGCTGGGGCGCGACTTCACCGCGAGCGCGCCGAACACCAAATACGTTGGGGACATCACCTACCTGCCGGTGGGCGATGGCGAGTTTTTGTATCTGGCGACCGTTACTGACTTCGGCTTGTCAGGGTGCGGCTGTCTCGAGGGTCAGGCCGGTGCCGGCTATGAAGCCGTCGAGGGTATGGGGACGGTATTGCAGGCGTTTGAGGCGGTTGCGGACGAGGGCTTCGAGCTGGTCAAGGGCCATGACGGCAAGGTTGGCCAGGCTGCGTTTGACGTGGGCCCACACGCCTTCGACGGGGTTCAGGTCGGGTGAGTAGGCGGGCAGCAGGAACACGGTCAGCCACTCACGCTCGGCGACGAGTTCTCGCATCCTGCGGGAGACGTGGGTGTTCAGGCGATCCCAGACCAGCACGATCGGTGCCCGGACGAGCTGGTGGACTCCGTCGACCAGCGCGATGAAGTCCCGCTCGCCCATGCTGCGACGTGCGCCTTTGCCGGCGGGGTGGGTGCGCAGGCGGTGGCACAGCCGGGTCCGGGAGCCTGGCCGCATCGCGATCAGGCCGGCCACCGACAGCCGTCCCGAACGCCGGCCGCTGACGGTCACGACCGGGGTGATCCCGCGTCGGCCCCAGGTCCGTCCACGGGGCGGCCTGCGGGTGAACCCGGCTTCGTCCTCGAAGCAGACGTAGCCCCCGCAGGCCGCCCGGGCCCTTTTACCTCCGCCCAGGTCACCTCCCGCCACACGCTCACGGCCCTCTCGTCGCGCTCGGCGACCCGCCGGGCGGGGACCTGCGGGCTGAAACCGAGCCGGTGCATCAACCGGGTGGCGCCCGAGACGCTGTACGAAACGTGGAACTTCCGGCCGATCAGCGTGGCCACCCTCGACGCGGTCCACACCTGGTCCTCCACCCAGCCATGCGCAGCCGGACCCTGCTCCAGATATGCGGCCAGCTTCTCCAGGCACCGCGGGGACAGGCGGCACCTTGAGCCGCTCGGACCGCGGGAGGCCAGAGCCGGAACACCGCCGTCCCGCCACAACTGATGCCACTGGTAAGCCGACTTCACGCTCACCCGTAGCCGCCGTGCGACCTCCGACGGATTGATCTCCTGCTCGAACAGTTCAGCCGCCTGCAGCCGTACCGACTCACGACGCCGACGTCCCGTAGGAGTCAGCCCGCCCCCATCCGCATATCTCACACACCACGGATACAGCCACCCACCCACGTTCAACAGGGACTTCGCAACGATTCACCCTAAAGAGCTGAAGTCAGTATCGACTGCTTCTCGCGCCGTCTGGTGGGCTGGTCGATCGCCGATCACATGCGCACCTCGCTGGTCACCGACGCACTCCGGGCCGCCGGCCGGGCCCGGGGCAGCCTGGCCGGGGCCGTGTTCCACAGCGATCACGGGGCGCAGTACACCTCTCACGAATTCGCCGCATTCTGTCGCGAGTTGGGAGTGCGGCAGTCCATGGGCACGGTCGGCACCAGCGCGGACAACGCCCTCGCCGAATCGTTCAACGCCGCCCTCAAACGCGAGACGCTCCGTGGCGCCCGCCGCTACGACGGGGCCCGAGCCTGCCGCCTGGCGGTCTTCCGCTGGACCACCCGCTACAACACCCGCCGACGACACTCGGCAAACGGACAGCAGGCACCGATCGCCTACGAACAGCAGTCAGCTACCCTGACACTCGCCGCATAACGACACGAACAGGTGTCCACTCCTCGGGGGCAAGGCCCCATCGCCCGGGCTGGCGGCTCCACCGCCTGGGACGGTGTTCTGCCCACGGCGACACTGCTGAGCGAGTGGCCCACCGGCGAGAAGGCGCCCACCGAGTACTGGCTGACCAGCCTGCCCGCCGACACCCCGCTGCGGCAACTGGCCCGACTCGCGAAGATGCGCTGGAGGATCGAGCACGACTACCGCGAGATGAAGCACGGCCTGGGACTGGACCACTTCGAAGGCCGCACCTGGCGCGGCTGGCACCACCACGCCACCCTCGTCACCGCCGCCCACGCCTTCTGCACCCTCCGCCGCCTGGACCCAAAAGCAACAGCGCCGGCCTGACCTTCTACCAGGTCCTCCACACCATGCAGGACCTGTTGCTCTGCTGGACCGGCGCATGCCCCACCTGCCATCGCCAGTTACCACCCCGAAGGCGAAAACAACAGACCCTCTCCAGCCCGACCTAACGAAGTACTACTACCGGCATTACGCCGTTCATGGCCCTGGTCGAACAGGTCGTGATCACCGAACCTCACGCCAGCGCCAAACGCGTCTTCTGGATCGTCGACAACGGCTCCTTGCACCGGGGGAAGAAGACCATTGACCGTCTGACCAAGGCGTTCCCGAACGCGGTCATGGTCCACACCCCCGTCCATGCCTCTTGGACAAACCGAATCGAAGTCTTCTTCTCGATCAGCAGCGCAAGGTCGTCTCCCCCAACGACTTCACCACCTGAACCAGGTCAGGGACCGGCTCCGCGCATTCGAAGATGGCTACACACGCCACGGCACAGCCGTTCCAGCGGAGGTTCACCACCTCCGACCTGGACGATCTGCTGGCCAGTCTCGATCGGCACACCACCGGTCACCAGGAAGTATCGTCCGGGCGCGCTCAGGAAGTCCTACTGCTGACCGCTGAGAGTCGCCCCTTCACCGGTCCTCAGTGGAGGGGGCATGGCGTGTTGCCATCGTTGCGCCGCGCCTGGCAGTCTGTCCGATGGTGCTGCTAGCGGGCCATCGGGAGAAACTTCCCGAAGACTGGGATCCCCTTACCTGCGTACTCAAAACGCGCCAAAGTCGGGCCAGCCCCTTGCCCGGTGTGGACGCAGCTGGAGCCGGTAACTGCGAGCTTTTCGGCTGTGCTGCTGCTGGCGAGTTTGACGGAGGCGGAAGCACACCTGAACTGGGCCCGCGCATCTTCTCCAGGACGGGAGGCCACATCGCCGTTGAGTACCACTGGTCCCTCGACGCGCACCACTTCCCCCTTACGCCGAGGGGTGATCGGCCCGCTGCAGCGACCTGTGAATCCTTCGGACGCTACCGTGAGCCGTCCACAGTTGAAGGTCATTGCGTTGGCGGTGGAGGTTGCGGTGGCAATCGCTACGGCTGGGCCGTCGTGGGATACCGCTTTGCCGTTGGCGGCGTTGAAGATGTCGTCGTCCGCCACCGCAACGCTGGTGCTCGTGGTCAGCCCGGCGACCGCGAGCACCAGGGCCGCGGCCATGGAAAACCGCATACGCATGGGGATCAGCTCTTTCACTGCTGTGGGGAAGGTTTCCTCTTGGCGGAAGATCCCACGAATGTTCCGGAAAGCCACCGCGACACGACCTCGGGGCGGCCCACGTCACTCCGCCGCCGCAAGCAATGCCGTGTCGGTGGGTAGCTGGCTCCGCTGTGCCTCCACAGGCCGCTGGCCGTGCTCGCTCACTAATCAGGTCTGGGGAGCACCGTTGTTGGGCGCGGTCTGCCGTCTAGCTGGGGCATCGAGCTCTCAGCGATTAATCCAGCCCCATTGAGCCGCCAGACGCCCAGGCCGTGATCGACCTCAGCGGCACCGACCGGTTATTGTCTTCCTTGCATGGCCGCCTGTGGTAGCGACCCGCAGGCGTGCTCGTGCCGTACCGGCGGATCAGCGACTTGGTAGCAGCGTTCTTTGAACCGCTGGGACTCCGAGAGGTCATGCTAAGCAACGCCCTCGACATCCGGCTCGTCAGCCGCCGTGTTCGGCCTGCCCGGCCGAAGAACGGTGGCTTAGGGCGGTTCGAGGGCGAGCCGGTAACCGGCCGACGGATCCTCCAGGCTCCGCACCGGCCCAGTGACCGCGGCCGCCTCTAGGGTGCCCGATCGGCGGGCGCGGGGGCGAGCGCGGCGGTGCGGGGCGCACGGCACAGGGACCCGCTCCTTTGGCACGTTTCATGGGCCTGGGGGACCCGCTTCAAGCACGGTCCGGCGAGGCTTCGTGCCGTACGCGGGCGCGTGCGGGACTACCTCCACGTGGGCGGTGTCCGTGCCGTACTTCACCACTTGGACATGCCCGGCGAGTTGGCGCGACGGCGGCGAGGATGCTGTCGAACTAGGCGAGAACGGCGCTGTTCGCGCCCGGGGCGGTCAGACCCCGGCGCGAGGAAGCGGAGCGCGACGTTCTGGGCCACCTCCGCGCACCTTTACCGGCCAGTAGCCTTTTGGTGTCATCGAGATGCCCGTCGGGGGCGCGTGCAGGTCTCAGGAAACGCTCGAGCAATAGGTGCAAATCAGATATGCCTGGCGTAATGTGTGACGTGCGGGCCAGCTTTAAGCGACGAAAGCGCCCTGACCTGACCGAGAGGCCTCACCTGATCCCATCGGGTGCGGCCTCTTTGTCGGGCCCAGAAACGCCCCCGTGCTCCGTCCGCGTCCGAACTGAGCCAGGATCTATTGCCTCTTGGTGTCGAAGCCGCTTGGGGCTCGCTCCGGTGGTCATTGCCCACAGGGCGAGGGAACGCACGATGTCGAGCCAGGCGCACCGGCGGCACCGAGCCGCTCCAGGCATCCTCGTGCGAGGACGCGCGGATTGACACCCGCGCGCACTTCGGGCACATGGCAGTCCCTTTCACTGCTCCCCCGTCGGGGTACCTCCCGCACGCACTGAGCAGTCGCAAGCTCTTGATTACTGTGCCGCTTGCGCCAGTTCAGGTGCACTCGGCGCCGGGTCCCGCTCCGTTCAGGACGGGTTTTCGGGCTGCAGGACGCGCATACGGCCCAGCTGTTCGGTCGTCGGGCGTCCCTATGGGTGGTCCCGTACCGGCTGACCATGGGCATGATATTTCCGCGCCTGGTCCGATCATGGCGTCGGAGGGCCCGCCCGCACCTCCGTCAGGCCGTGGGCCATCTTGGACAACAAGTGATCAGACCGGACACCCGCGAGGACGACGCGACGCTGGTGGCGGAGCCTACCGGGGTCCCAGGCCTCACCCGCGGCCAACTACCCCTATGCCACAGATGAGTTACCCGACGCCCCGGACGCCGCTGCCTACGGCTCGGCTTCCATCCGGTCCGCCACACCCCAAGTGTGCATGAGGGCAGCGCAGATGAGATGTGGGCGGGAGCACTGCTGACCGGTCCCCGCAAGTAGCAGGCGAAACCATCTTCAACGGGCGCCGGAACGAGTCCGACCCGACCAGTGTCGCGAGCATTCCCTGGATGCCGGCCAAGGACTGCGCCAGTCGCTCGGAAGAGAACCGAGGCCGTGCGGATCAGAGGGGCATCGGGAAACTCACCCCGCCTTGCCTCGACGTACCACCACAGGACCTCGCCGCGCCCCCCTCCTGGACAACCACGGCTTCACGGCTCTGGGCATCAAATCCGGCGGCGCGCCCTTGCCGTGGACAGCAAGCTGCCCCACTGCCGTTACACCCGCTCCAGCGTAGAACGCAGGTGTCACCGCAGGTACCGGGGCATCAGTGCTCGTCGCCAACAGACGCAGCAGGGCCTGCGGGCGTCATGGTCGGGCGCAGCAGCGCTGTCATGATGTCGTAGAGCACTGTTTCCGGGTCTGGTTCGGCTGCCGACGTCCGCCAGGCGACAAAGCCGTCCGGGCGTACGAGTAGAGCGCCTTCGGTTGTTGTGCCGTGCATTTGTGCCCAATCAGCCCCTTTTTCGACGGTCAGGTCGGCTTGCGGGCCGGTTCCGATGGTGTAGGCGTCCAGTCGGATCGCCAGGCGTTCGGCCACCCTGTTCGCCGCGTCACGCCATGGTGTGCCCTCTGAGCTGAGCAGGACGAACGACAGCTCGTAGAGGTCGAGCGTGGAGATCCGGTCGCCTGACTTGTTGACCCAGAGGTGTGGGGCCCTGGTGCCCGGGTCGCCGGTCAGGTACATCCCTTCCGGCACGACGGGCCGTTGAGGAGGGGCGCCGAGTACGGCACCGCTGGAGTATCCGTATCCCATGATCACGGGAAGGAGCCCTCCTTGTCGTCGGCCTCCGGGTGCGACGGGGACCGCGTAGCCGGGGTGGCTGTGCTCTGCGGAGCGGGCCGATGCGCGCTCACTCGTTTCTTGTGCCACTGGCAGCCGTTCGGACTCGTAGGTGTCGAGCAGTCCGCGGTCGGCCGAACCATTCAGCACTAGCGCAAGCTTCCAGGCAAGGTTGTGTGCGTCCTGGATTCCGGTGTTGGAGCCGAATGCCCCTGTGGGCGACATTTCATGGGCGGCGTCGCCAGTAATGAAGACTCGGCCACGGGAGTATTGCTCGGCGACGAGTTCCGTCGCGTGCCAGGGAGCCTTGCCGGTGATCTCGATGTCCAGGTTCGGGGCGCCGATGGCTCTGCGGATGTGTTCGGTGCATCGCGCGGGTGTGAAGTCCTCGAGTGTTTCCCCCTGTTCGGGGTGCCAGGGTAGGTGGAACACCCACATTCGCTGATTGTCCACCGGTAGCAGCGCACCGTCGGCTTCTGGGCGGGTGAGGTAGCAGACGATGAATCGCCGGTCGCCGACCACGTCGACCAGCTGTTCGGAGCGGAAGGTGACGCTCACATTGTGGAACAGGGCGCCGCGGCCTTGTCGGCCGATCCTGAGCTGTTCCCTGACGGGGCTGCGGGGGCCGTCGGCGGCAATGAGGTAGTCGGCGCGGATGGTGCTGTGGTCGCCGGTGTCCCGGTTTTTCACCACGGCGGTCACGCCTGTGGCGTCCTGGTCGAACGACATCAGCTCGGTGGAGAACCTCAGGTCGGCACCGTGAGTGCGAGCGTGGGACATCAGGACCGGCTCGACGGCGTTCTGGCTGCAAAGACACCATGTGGTCGGGCTCCATCGCGCAAGCGCTCCGCCTGCATCGACATCCTTGAGCAGCCATCGGTCGTCGTCGCCGGTCAGTGACCCGGCTTGAAGGATGCCGTTGTTCTCCGCCAGGACCGAAGCGGCTTGTCTGATGCTTTCTTCCAGGCCGGCGCTCCTGTACAGCTCCATGGTGCGGACGTTGATGCCACGTCCGCGCGGGTGCTCGGAGATGGCCGAGTGTTTCTCGACCAGCATGTGCCTGATGCCTTGGCGGGCGAGGAACAGTGAGGTTGACAGACCCACCAGGGACCCGCCCACGATCAGGACGGGCACCCGATGATCGACGTTCTCTTCCATGTCGCTCCTTGCTCTGGGCCGTCGGGGGATGGGTTCTGCATGCCCTGTGCCGGGGCGGTTCGGACGCTCATTCACCCACCTGGATCTGAGCTCTCGCGCCACTCGTAGCGGCGGACAATGATCGTTACGGAGCAGCCCCGGACCCGCAGGGGCGGGCTGCTCACTTCATGGGTTGTCACTTTGGGCCGCCGCCCCGCACGGGCGGACCGACGAGGTGCAGCCCCTGGGCCACCGTGTTTGCCGATAAGGAGTGTGCAAGGTGACAGCCCTGTCTCAACGGGTATCGCAGTCTGCCTTCGACGGCTCACGGCTGCGGGTCGTTCTGCTGATGGACCTTCACGATGGTGCGCAAGAGCAGTTTCTGGAGGCGTACGACCATCTGCGTGACGACGTCGCGGCGGTTCCCGGGCACCTTAGCGACCAACTGTGCCAGTCGTTCGAGAACCCGTCACAGTGGCTCGTTACAAGCGAATGGGAGGACGCGCCTTCCTTCCTGGCATGGGTCAACAGCGATGAGCACGTCGAGACGGTCAAGCCGCTGAGCCGCTGTGTACGTGAAATGCGCTCGCTTCGGTACAGCGTTTTGCGGGAGACCGGACGGTCCTATACAGAGATGCCGGAACGGTCCAGGGGAGGGCTGCAGGTTTCGCCACGGCTGGGGGACGGCGTGGTCCGTCACGCTCTTACGTTCACGGTCAGACCTGGCAGCGAACAGGCGGTCGCCAACATCCTCGCCGGGTATACCTCCCCAGCTGCCCAGGTTGACGAGTACACACGGCTACGTCGCACGTCGCTCTTCATGCATGGCAATCGGGTCGTACGGGCCGTCGAGGTCGAGGGTGACCTACTCGCCGCCCTTAGGCACGTAGCTCGCCAGCCTGAGATCAGAGCCGTCGAGGAAGCCATCAACCCGTATCTGGAGGAAGACCGGGACCTGGACGATCCGCAGTCCGCCCGACTTTTCTTCACCCGGGCGGCGCTTCCTGCGGTGCACCACATGGCCACCGACGGACTGGAACACGGTAGTACCACGCGTCACGCGTTGTATTACCAGGCCAAGGAAGGCGGTGGGATGGCTCTGGCCCGGCTGCTGGCTCACCAGGACGAAGCGGCGGCGAACCACCCGCACAACTCCATCGTCGGCAGCACCGTCTTTCAGCGCGACGACATCGTCGTGCGACTGATCGATGTACGCGGCCGGCCCGACGCGCACCCCAGCCTGTCCTTCGGTGTCGACACAGAGCGGCAGAAAGCATCGCTGGCCCGCCTGCTCGACCACGGCACGGATGACGGAACAAGCGGCAGCACGCATGGGGTCGCTCTCCACCCGTGTGATCCGAGCTCTCCGTCGGTGCACGAAATGCAGCTGATCACCGACCGGTGCGCGTCGCCAGAAGCCTGACTCGTACTACCGCCCGCTTCACAGCACTCCGCAAGCCGTCAAGCAACGCTCCTGGAGGCAACGCCATGACCACACAAGGCCCGCGAATCGTGAACCTCGCCGACACACCGCCCAACCAGCGGCGCGGAGGTGATCTGCGCGCCATGCTCACCCCGGCCACTGTGGGTGCCACCAGTGGCTTCATGGGCCTCGCCATCCTGCAGCCGGCTGAGCGCATCGGCGAGCACTACCACCCGTACTCCGAGGAGTTCGTTTACGTCGTGAGCGGGCTCCTGGAGGTGGATCTTGACGGTGAGACGCATGAGCTGCGGCCCGACCAGGGCCTTATGATCCCGCTGAACGTGCGCCACCGGTTCCGCAACGTCGGCGACGTAGAGGCCCGCATGGTCTTTCACCTGGGCCCGCTCGCCCCTCGCCCCGAGCTCGGTCACGTCGACACCGAGCACACGGGAGGCGCCGTGCAAGAGCCGCCGGAGAGGGCCGGGGCCGCTTCATGACCCGGCGGGTGGCGGTTACCGGAGTCGGTATCGTCGCGCCCGGCGGAGTCGGCACCGCCGCGTTCTGGGACCTGCTGGCTAACGGGCGTACGGCGACTCGGGGCATCACTCTCTTCGATCCTGCAGGGTTCCGCTCGCGCATCGCCGCGGAGGTTGACTTTGACCCCGCGGCCCACGGCCTCGACCGGGACCAGGTGGCACGCTCCGACCGGTACGTCCAGTTCGCGCTGGTAGCCG
Source organism: Streptomyces agglomeratus (assembly GCF_001746415.1). NCBI lineage: Bacteria > Bacillati > Actinomycetota > Actinomycetes > Kitasatosporales > Streptomycetaceae > Streptomyces > Streptomyces agglomeratus. The sequence goes on along the minus strand of NZ_MEHJ01000002.1, from coordinate 264,710 downwards.
CTCAGGAGGCCCTGCGCGATTCCGGCCTAGTCGTCGAGGATGAAGACCCGTGGCGCATCGGGGTGACACTGGGCACTGCTGTCGGCGGCACTACCCGTCTTGAGCATGATTACGTCGCCGTCAGCGGCTCCGGTGCGCGCTGGGACGTGGACCACCGGTCTGCCGGCCCCCATCTGCACCGGGCGTTCTCACCGAGCGTTCTCGCTTCTGCAGTGGCCGAACAAGTCGGCGCCCACGGGCCGGTGCAGACCGTTACGACCGGCTGCACCTCAGGGCTCGACGCCATCGGCTACGCCTTCCACTCCATCCAGGAGGGCAGGGTCGACGTCTGCGTGGCCGGCGCCTCGGACTCGCCGATTTCGCCGATCACCATGGCGTGCTTCGACGCAATCAAGGCGACGTCCCCGAACAACGACGACCCTGCCCACGCATCGCGGCCCTTCGATGCCGACCGGGACGGGTTTGTCATGGGAGAGGGCGGTGCCGTCCTCGTGCTGGAAGAGCTGGAACACGCCGTAGCCCGAGGCGCGAACATCTATTGCGAGATCGGCGGGTACGCCACCTTCGCCAACGCACACCACATGACGGGCCTTACCCGCGAGGGCCTGGAAATGGCTCGGGCAATCGACACCGCACTCCGCCATGCTCGCCTCGACCGCACGGCAATCGACTACGTCAACGCGCACGGCTCGGGCACCAAGCAGAACGACCGGCACGAGACATCCGCGGTGAAACGCTCCCTCGGCGATCACGCGTACGACACACCCATGAGCTCGATCAAGTCCATGGTGGGCCACTCCCTCGGCGCCATCGGCGCGATCGAGCTGGTGGCTTGTGTGCTGGCTATGGTCCACCAAGTAGTGCCCCCAACCGCGAATTACGAGACGCCGGACCCCGAGTGCGACCTGGACTACGTACCGCGAACCGCTCGACAGCGGAAGCTGCGCAGTGTGCTTTCGGTAGGCAGCGGCTTCGGTGGATTCCAGTCCGCCGTCGTCATGACGAGCCTCAACGGGAGGGCCACATGAGCCACCGTCGGCCCGCCCGCAACCCGGTGATCACCGGGATCGGCGCCATCGCCCCCAGCGGAATCGGCACAGAAGCCTTCTGGAAGTCGGCTCAGGCAGGGCTCAGTGTCCTGGGGCGGGTCACCCGTGAGGGGTGTGAGCACCTGCCCCTTCGTGTCGCAGGTGAGGTATCTGCCTTCGATGCGAGGGTGCTGATCGAGGAACGCTACCTCGTCCAAACAGACAGGTTCACGCACTTCGCGATGGCTGCCGCTGAGCTTGCCATGGAAGATGCCCGGCTTGGTCATGGCGACTACGAGGGCTCCCCTTTCTCCGTAGGGGTGGTGACCGCAGCCGGGTCGGGCGGTGGCGAGTTCGGACAGCGCGAACTGCAGCAGCTGTGGGGCCAAGGTCCGCGCTTCGTCGGGCCGTACCAGTCCATCGCCTGGTTCTACGCAGCAAGCACAGGGCAGGTCTCCATCCGCAGCGCTCTAAAGGGGCCCTGCGGCGTCGTCGCCAGTGACGAGGCAGGCGGGCTCGATGCCTTCGCACATGCAGCTGCGGCCATCCGGCGCGGCAGCGACGCGATCTTGGTCGGGGCCACAGAAGCCCCTCTCGCGCCGTACTCGGTCGTTTGCCAGCTCGGGTACGAGGCCCTGAGCACCCGCGAGGATCCCGCACGCGCGTACCGGCCGTTCACCTCTGACGCCTGCGGCTTCGTTCCCGCCGAAGGCGGCGCCATGTTCGTCGTCGAGGACGAGACAGCGGCCAAGAGCCGCGGTGCTGAGATCCGCGCAACGGTGAGCGGCCACGCCGCGACATTCACCGGCCCCTCCCAATGGGACGAGTCCCGGGAAGGGCTCGCCCGCGCAATCCGCGGTGCACTGGAAGAGGCCGACTGCGCGCCCGAACAGATCGACGTGATCTTCGCCGACGCCCTTGGTGTAGCCCGGGCCGACCGCGCCGAAGCGATGGCGATCGCCGACGCGCTGGGTGCCCACGGCCTGCGCGTTCCGGTGACGGCGCCCAAGACCGGAATCGGCCGCGCTTACTGCGCAGGCCCCGTGCTCGAGACAGCCTGCGCAGTGCTGGCAATGGAACACAGCCTCGTACCTCCCACCCCCAACGTCTACGACGTCTGTCACGACCTCAATGTCGTGACCGGAAGTGCCCGCCCCGCAGAACTGCGGACGGCACTGGTGCTGAGCCGCGGACTCATGGGCTCCAACGCAGCGCTGGTGCTGCGGAAAGCCACCGACACCCCTCAGTAGAACTCGTGTGAAGGAGATCCCCGTGTCCGATCTACTGACCCCCCAAGAACTAGCCGCGCTGATGAAGAGCGGTGCCGGCATCACCGTCGACCCACTCGAACTGGCAAAGCGCCCCGACGCCCGTTTCGACGAATACGGCCTTGACTCATTGGGCCTGCTCGGCATCGTCGGCGAGCTGGAGAACCGGCACGGCCGGCCCCTGCCCCCCGAAGCGGATCAGTGCAAGACCCCCCAGCAGTTCCTGGACCTCGTCAACGACAGCCTGATGAGTGGAGCCTGACATGCCCGGACACACCGAGAATGAAATCGTCGTCGCAGCGCCGCTTGACCTCGTCTGGGACATGACCAACGACCTGGAGAGCTGGCCCGAACTGTTCAGCGAGTACGCGTCCGTCGCCATCCTCGCTCGCGACGGGAACACGACAAAGTTCCGCCTGACCATGCACCCGGACGAGAACGGCACAGTCTGGAGCTGGGTCTCGGAGCGGACAACCGACCGGGCGGCCCTACAGGTCAAAGCCCACCGTGTCGAGACGGGCCCCTTCGAGTACATGAACATCCGATGGGACTATGCGCAGGTCCCGGGCGGCACTCGGATGCGGTGGCAGCAGGACTTCGCAATGAAGCCGAACGCCCCGGTTGACGACGACTGGATGACGAACAACATCAACCGCAACACGCGAACGCAAATGGCGCTTATCCGAGACAGGATCGAACAGCGCGACCGCGACAGCCGTACCGCCGCCGTTGCACCCTGACCGGCTCGATCGAAGCCACCACCCCGGCGTGCCGTACGCGGCCTGTCCTGTTCCCCGGCGCCCCTGCCGCCGACGGAATCGGCCAACGAAGGGAAGCCTCTGATGCACCAAGCTCTGATCGTTGCCCGCATGGCGCCGGAATCGGCTCCGGACATCGCCAAAGTGTTCGCGAACTCCGACGCTGGCGAGCTACCGCACCTCGTCGGAGTCGCCCGGCGCAGCCTCTTCCAATTCGGCGACGTCTACCTCCACCTGATCGAATCCGAGAAGCCCCCCGGACCCGAGATCGCGAAGGTGACGTCACTTCCGGCCTTCCGTGACATCAGCAATCGTCTGTCAGCCTTCGTCAGCCCCTACAACCCGCAGACGTGGAACGGGCCGGAAGATGCGATGGCCCATCAGTTCTACCAGTGGGCGCGCGACGGCGCCGGCTGAGGAACGGCCAATCGGCAACAGGGTTGAGGGCCCTGAGGGGGCAGGGCCCTCACGACGCTAATCCGTGGGGGACGGATACGCACAAAACGCGTCGGAGGAACAACGACCAGCAGGCATCAGGGTCACCGTACGCCCAGTGCGCCCTGCCTGCGAGCGACGTGCCTCTTGGCTTGTTCGGGGGTGGGTCTTGTGAAAGCCCGTAACCACCCGACTCTGGGATAGTGCGGCTTGGGTGGGGGCCCCGCTCCGTTGGGGCCCCCGAAGCGCGCGATCCGAAGTTCGCGAACATGCACGCTTCGACCAGCTCAACGGCGCGGGAGATTCCGGGTTACGGGCCGGTCGGGTGAAGCGTGGTGGACGGCGTCGTTTCGAAGGGCTCCGGGCCGTGACAGACCACGGCCACCTCGCGTTCCGGAAGTCCCCCTGACCGGGACCTCCGCTACCCATAATCGGCCCATTACGACCGGTATTCCAGAGCCCGTACAGGCACTGGGCAAGAGCAAGGTGAAGGGAACGGCGATGAGGTACGACGAGTTCTTGGCCCGGGTCCGCGAGCTCGGCGAGTACACCGGCCAGGACGAGGCCGCCACAGTCACCAGCAAGGTCCTTCGCGTCCTGGCTCAGCGCATCACCCCCGAAGAGGCCGCCGACCTGGCAGCCCAGCTGCCCGAACCTTTGCGCGAGCCCCTCATCGACGACGGGCAGCGGCAGGCTGAGCGTTTCGGGGTTGAGGAGTTCTGCCATCGTATCGCTGAGAGCATCGGCGGCCATCCCCGCACGGCTGAGTGGGACGCCAGCGCCGTGCTGACCACCCTGGCCGATGCCGTCTCCGGCGGGAAGCTGAACCAGCTCATGAGCCAGCTGCCCGCCGGCTACGCGGTCCTCTTCGGCAAGGCCGAGATCAGCGACTGACCCGGCGGAGAAGCGTGGACGTGCTCCCTGCCGGCTCAACGCGAGCACCGGCTGACACACCGTAGGCCTTATTGCGGCAACTGGATGATGCGGGCGGCAGGGGCGCCGTGGCGCTCTGGAGCGCTGCTTATGTCGGCGTAAGAAGAGCACGTGGCCGGCCTCGCGCGAAGACGGGCCCGGCCCCCCCCGTGCGGCCCACACACCTCGCCAGCCCGTCACCCGCCCACCCTACGGGCTCTGGGCTTCTGTCGACCGATGGCGAGCCTTTGCTCCCGAGCTCGCGTTCGGGGAGCTGGCGTCCTTTGGTCGCCGGGTCCTGGAGCGAGGCGCGCAAGCGCTCCTGCGAGGGGGGCAGTCGCTGTCTGGCGCTGGGGCGAGGGGGCGTTGCCCGGCGATGTAACGGGCTGCTTGGGGTCGCAGTGCGCGACGGCAGCCGCGGTATCGGTTGCGAGTTGGGCCGCCGCGGCGTCCGTGTCTCCTCAAGCAATGAATCGTCTGTTCGGGGTTCGCTCTTTCGGCCGCTCGGTCTCTTGCGCGCGCCCGTTTGCCCCAACGTGAGTCCGCATGCGTGGTGCAGCCGTCACCCGTGGGGATGCCGGCGCCGACGATAGGGGACAGTTCCCCGCCGGGTGCAGAACGCCACGCGGACCACGGCGCGGCGGAGTGTGTGGGCGGCTGATTGCTCCGCTTGGCGCCTGCTGCGCTGCGCGGGTGACTGTGAGGCGGTGTCCTGGAAGGAAGAGGGTGTCCGTCCAGGGAGTCGCTGTGTACGAGATGTGTCCCGGCCTTGAGTGTGTGGCACGTGAGGGTGAAACAGGACGGTGCGGCCTTGTGCGGGCGACGGCTCGATGAGGACGTCAAGACCGCACAGGCGGAGAGCGCTCGCCACTGTCCGAGGTGCATGGCCTCGTTCAATCGACTGCTGGGCCAGCGCAGCTAGGCCCGTCAGCAGAGCACTTCCGTGACGTCAGCAGGCTCCTTTACAGAGCACGGTTTTCGGGGTCGGCCGCAGCTGCGGCCGACCCCGAAAACCCATGTGACCAAGAAGCCGGTAAAGACGAACGTCATCGGCGACAAGAGCTACAGCTCGAGGGTGATCCGCAAGCAGACGCAGCGTCCGTTTCTATCGGAGCGTCCCCCGGCGCCGTCTCACCGAGTCTTCGGCACCCCCGAGCGGGCTCAGCAAACCCTGGACAGCCGGATCAGCTACCTCCAGCAGCAGCCGATTCCCGCCCACCGGCGCACCACGGCCGACCCCGAGGCCGAGCCGCTGGGCCAGGTCCGCGACCACCTGCAGAGACTCACCGATCCGGAACCTCAGCTGAACGCGGACCGTATCCGCGCCTGCCTCGAACAGGCGATGCCCCACCACCGCCGGACGTACGAGCCGTGCCTCAGCCGCGCACGACCAGGCACACGCCCACGATCTGTCGGCGAGCCCACCGGCCAGGTGCAGCTGGGACCCGCCGCCCTGAGCGCGCCCATGCCGCACTCTCGCCGCTTCTGGGTTGGGGAGCAGGGACGCCGCCCTATATCGGGAGACGGGGCGGCAGGGTATGCGGGAGACTCGGCCGGGTGATTGTGATGCAGCCCGTGCTGGAGATATGCGCTTCTGACAGCTTTGCTCTGTGGCCTGTCGCCGAGGGGGAGCAGTTCAGTACTTGGCACTCAACCGTGAGCTCACCTCTGCCGAGGTAGGAACAGCGGTGATGAGCATCGCCCAGAACAACGACATCCACCCCGACCCCGGCGCGGGGGACAACCGCCCGCCTCGGCCGGCTGACGCGCTCGCGTCCTTCCTGCACGGGCTGTTGACCTTCGACACCCTCTTCGCCGCCGGCGGCCTGCGGGTCATGGACACACGTACAGGCGTCACACTTCTACCCGGCTGCTGCAGCGGGCTGGAGGACTGGCGTGAGTGGTACACCGTCTTCGACGGCGGGAAACCGGCCGACCTGGGCCATGACCCTGACCCGCTCGCCGAACTTCACGGTGGCACCGTCCGACTCGTCGTCGACGCCGAACAGAGCGACTCTCCAGCGATCGAGTTGTCCGCCATCGAGCTTCGTCACCTGCTGGACGGGGCTGAACGCGACCTCACCGATTTCCACGCAGTGGCAGCCGACTGGCTCCGCCGACACCTCCCCGACCACGCGCACCCCGTCAGTGCGGCACTCGCCCGCCTTCTCGCCCTACTGACCGCGGCCGCGCCGCCAGGTCCCCAGCGAAGAATCGACGCCCCAGTTGCGAAACCTGGGCCCAAGTCAACCAGGCCGTCCTGGTAGACGACCTCGCCCGAGATCATCGGCCAGCGCACGATGTCGATCGTGCCGCCGACGGGCGGGTTGGTGAACAACTCGGGCCGCGTGTCACGCAGGTGGGCGTATAACGACTGCGGGTGTGGTTCACCAGCTTACCCACCCCGACGGTGCCCAGCTCGCGTCGGCTCTGCGCGGGCACGGCGTGCGTCACGCGGCCACCGCCAGCCGGGCGGCGCCAATGTCGGCGACGAACGCGTCGACCGCCGCCCGAGTGACATACCCGACGGTGATGAAGTCCGCCAATGACCCGGTGCACGCCAAATGCCACTTGTCGACCACCCACGCCGGCGGCCGGTCGAACGCCACAGTCGGCGAGCCGGGGAAGTGCCCAGGGTGCGCACCGGCGTTCTCCAGCCGCTCACGTGCGTAGACGGCCCTGCCCTGGCACCGCTCGACCAACGTGGTCGCATCGGTGTGGCCCAGCGACCGTGCCGCGCCCACCGCAGCAGGGCGGCCAGGCCGCTGCGGGAGCAGGCCACGGTGCGGTCGCTGGCCGCCACGTACTCGCCACCGTCCTGGGCGGGCAGCAGGTCGCGGCGCACCAGCGCAATGCCCGCCGGTAGCGGCAGGCCGAGGACCTTGTGGCCGGAGATGTTCACCGAGTCCGCGCCGTGCGCGAACGACCAGTTCGGCACCGGGTCGCTGTGCGCGGCGACCAGGCCTCCGCCCGCCGCGTCGACGTGCACGTAGACGGCCCGGGCGCCGAGGCGGCCTTCCGCAGGGCGACGTTGTCATCAACCCGCCGCCCATCGTTGCGCCGCACGTGGCCACCACGATCGCACCGGGACCCGCCCGTACACCGGGCGGATACGGCGGGCGCCGGACGAACGACTGGCCAGGTCTTCGAGCCGAACTCCAGGAGGCCGGGGAAGCCAAGCCCCCGCCGCTCCTCCTCGCGCAGGGAGTCGGCGAGCTTCGGCAGGCGATCGGTGTCGGGCCGCCGAGTCGGACGGCTGCGCCCCGATGGCCAAGGCCGCCTCGCACGGCCATGGGTCAGGTATCGCGCCCATGTCATCGACTCCACGGGCATTGGCCCGCCGGGTGTGTCAGCCCATCTACGCGCCACCCGAGACCTTGGCGGCCGCGCAGCTGGTGCGCGCACCGCCGCGCGGGAGGAAGCAGCACAACCACCTCCCCCTCCCGCCCCGTGGACCACTCCGGTTCGGCGACGGGCATCGTCGCCCGATGTCCCGTACGCCACGCCAGGCGACGAGGCCGTTCAACGAACCGCAGCCGACGGCCGCGCCTACCTGACCAACGGCTCAAAGAGGATGACCCGGTCGGCCTCGACATCGAAGCCGAGCACCGGGTCAGTGCGAGGTACCAAATGGCACAATGCCGGGCATGGCCGACGAGAATGCTGTCACGGAGACTGATCTGACCCAGCTCGCGCGCTTCTTCGAGCGGCGGTGCTGGGAGGAACTTGAGGCTACCGGTGGCATGTCCTTCTTCCTGGAGAAGGAGGGGTTCACGCTGACGTACCAGACCCCGCCCAACACCCTAGTATCCAAAGACCACGCCAAGGATTTCGTAGGTGGTTGGCTCGACCGGCATCCGCCGGCGCGCTTTTGCGCCATGGCCGTCGAGATGGCCTTGCTGGCAGATGAGCTTGCCCGCCAGGCGAGTTCCAACGCCGACTGGCAAGTGCGGCAGGCGTGGAAAGTCCTGGCCCGCTCGGCCTGCCGCCTCTGGCCCGACCATTGCGACCTCCTGCCGGCATGGACAGAAACGCAGTCGCCAATGGGGTGACCTGGAATGATCTGCGCATGACCATGGGGGCGGGGAAGTACCGCGGCGAGCGCGCTGCCCGCAGCCGCGGTGTCGAGTATGGCGCGTGCCGTGGCGGGGAGACGGCCCGCGTTGTGAAAGGCGGCGCGCTTCGCGGCGGTTCACGCAGGGGCCGTACGTGTCCGAATAGGGGGCTCGCCCAGGAGACGGTGGGCGAGTATGCGGCGCAACAGCGCGTCGTCGGGCACCTCAGCGACGGTGGCAGACATTGACCACCGGCGGATCAGTTTTGATTGTGTCATGGCCGGGTTCACTCGCGCGAGGCGCCCGCATGGTATTGGTCTTTTCTGCTGACGACCCCAGCTGGCGGCCCAGTGGGACGGGATCACGACAGGCTCGTGCACGCGTCAGGATGGCGCAAGGTCGCTGCCGTCTTCGACGAGCCTCATCTGGCCCCGTGTGACGCCGGGGCCGTGGTCCCACCGCATCGATACCGAACTGGTCGGCGACTCCGACCTTAGGAAGGACCCGGAGCGCGCGGTGACCTGGCGGAGCAGCTGGAGGCCATTGCCCTTGACTGGCACTGCCCGTGGAGCCAGGACTGGCAGCGGCACTACCGCGCCCTGTCCCACCTGTTCGGCACCGACGGCACACTGCCCGACGTTGAACCGAGTGTGACGGTGGGCCAGGCCGCCAAGCGGCTGCAGGTGCCCGCATCGGGCTTCCCGGGGGCGTGAGAGAGGGGCAGGTTCTTAGAAGCACGACCGAGGAGGTCAAGGTGCCGTACGGCTCGTACACCAACGTCCTCAAGACCAAGGACGACTCCCCGCTCGAACCCGGCGTGGTCGAGCACAAGTACTACGCCAAGGGCGTTGGCTCGTCAGCGTCGACAAGCCCTGAGTACCTTGTTCTTATCCCTTGGTCACTCACCTTCGCCGTTTCAGTGCGTGTGCCATGCGTGGGAGTTCTTCGTACAGCAATCGGCCGACCAGCGCTCCGCCGAAGACAACGACACCCACACCGACCAGCCAGGACTGGATGACCAGGACGGTTCCAACTGGGCCGTAGCTGACGGTGTTGGATGCGATCAGCGGCGAGAAGACGAGCCGGGAGAAGACCCGCAGGCCAAGCAGCCCGATCATGGTGGCGACCGCGCCGGGCAACAGGGCACTCCAGAGGATCCGCCCGCCGAGCAGCATGCGCTGGGACCACCAGATGAACAGGACGGCGCTCAGCGACGCGACGGTCCCACCCGCTAGGGGCTCGCGCCGCAGCGTGGTGGTGGCGGAGACGAAGAGGTATCCGGTGAGTACGCCGAGCCACACCACATGCCGCCATCTCGCCCACCAGCGGGCCGGCGGCAGGTCCCAGACCTTTTCGTAGCCAGTCTGCACCGCCGCCCCCAAGGTCAGGCCGAACACGGCGAGGGCGGCGATGCCGAAGGCGGTCGTGGTCCGCAGGGCCTGGCCGGGACGGGTGAACAATTGCTCGACGTCTGCTCTGGAGGTGGTCGACACGCCGAGCCCGTTCCCCAGCCACTGCGCGAAACCCCGCCCGTGCTCGGGATCGGCAGAGGAGACAATGATCAACAGTGGCACCAGAGTGAGGAACCCCAGCGCCGCGAAGCCCAGCGAACGCGACCCCAGCTCAAGAGCACTGCTCCGCCGCCATCCACGCCCGACTGGTGAACGGCTGATCACGCGGCGCAGCCGTCCGAACCAGGATGAACGGTCCGCGGCACTAGAAGGCTTCATCGGCATCCCTGTCGACTACCACGGTCGGAGCCCTCACCGCGCGAGGGCGCGACGCAGAGGTTCCCCGAAGCCTGGCAGGACAAGGAGCTACCGGGGGTCGGCCTTGGGCTGTGCCTGCCCGTGGGGGCGGCTCGCACCGGCCCGGATCAACGGCTCAGGAGGACAGGCCATGATCCGTGCAGCCGATATCTGTGAGTGGCGCAACCGCAAGGCGTCTGGCCCTGGCGGACCGGGCGTTGCCCGTGGCGATGTACGGGCGCGAATCTCACGTGGCGGCACTTGGCGCCGTTGTTCGGGTCTCGAAGGTCGCCATCGACGCCGGCAGCCGCCTCGTCGAGGCGATCGGCGTTCTGCCGCCCGGCCTGCCCGGGCTTTGATCTTCCGGTGGCCGACTGAGACCTGCGCCGACTGGACGCCGGGCACCCGCATGGCCCGGTCGCGCAGGATCAGGGCGGCCGCGCGGCGGTCGAGCCCGGCGCGGACCTCCTGTGTCCCCGGGACGCCGGTGGGCTGCCGCACGGGCAGCAGTCTGCGCCGTCCCGGTGTCACGGCCAGCAGGAAGAGCCACAGGCCGAGGGCCATCGCCAGTGCGGCCCGACGATCATCAGATGTCGTCCAGGGGCGTGTGGACAGTTCCTCGCGAGCCGCCGTCGCCAGCGCATCGCGGACTGGCCTGCCCGTACCGAGACCACGTCGTACAGGAGCAGTCCAATGGCCGCGGCGGACAGTAGTGCCGCCAAGGCGCGGGAATCCGCCGCGCCGACCAGAAACGTCGCGGCGGCCTGCCTGATGTCTCGTCGCCGCCCTCGTACCCGCCCGGGGCGCTGTCGGCGGACGGAGTCGCCTGTCCGGTATCGGATGGAAGGCGGCTGGCACCGGGGGCTGCCGCAGGTGTTCGCGCTCATCGCACCCTCTCCTGGCCCGTGGCTCGAATGCATCGAGTGCAGTGTCTCGACCGACACACGGACACATCCATGGCGGCCCATGTCCTGAGCCGTTCGGTAACCTTTCCCGGCGCACTGCGCCCGATGTCGACGGATAGTCGAGCTCGACAGTGATGTGCATCCGTACCTCCCGATCACCGCCTGCCGTCGGCGCAGACCCGGCGTCTCGCGCAGGGGTATTCCCCTCGGAGGGCCGGTGCACGGACGCCGTCACGCGAGGCGTCCGGTGATCAGGCGGCACGTGGCTGGCCTCCGGCGTAATGGCCCAGAGCCTCGCGCGCTACTAGGGAAGCGATTTTCGCGACGACCCGGTCGGCGACGATGATCGCGCCGCGCTCCGCGGGGTATGACCGGCCTCCGACCGGCTTCACGGTCACCGCTGCCAGTCTCCTCGAGCCCGTCTCCGATCATCGCGGATCCGCTCCTGCCGGTCCGGCGACGGACAAAGTCGCCCGGTTCGAGATCGCCTTCCACAAGCCGCCCGACTACGAGACCGGCGGCGCCCAGCCCCAGCACCAGCACAAAAGCCCAGAAGCCGCCGAAATACGCGGCGAAACCTAGCGCCATCCCGGCCATCAAGCCCACCATGGCCCTGCTCATCACACGCTCCCTCACTCAAGCAGCGGCTCAACCCGGCTACTCGACCCGCTGCCGCTCTTCCCCTTCGCCCTCCTCGTCGGGCAGCTTCACATCACTGACCATGATGTTGACTTCCACGACGTCCCGACCTGCCATCCGTTCCACCGCGGAGATCACGCTCTCCCGCACCGCACCGGCCACGTCCGTGATCGAAACGCCGTAGTCGACGACGATCTCCAGATCGATGGCCGCCTGCAGTTCCCCTACTTCGACACTGACTCCGCGCGTGACGGATTTGCCGCCACCGGGGCCCGGCATCCGCTCGCGCATGGACCCCATGGAGCGCGCGAACCCACTGCCCAGGGCATAGACGCCGCGCACGTCCCGCGCTGCGATTCCGGCGATCTTCTCCACCACGACATCGGCGACCGTCGTCCGACCGCGCGAGCCGGGCGCACCGCCCTGCCTGACGCCAACATTCTCAGCCATCAGGCAAATCCTTCGTTTATCGAGTCATTCGACGCTCTTAAAACACATTACAGTCGTTTTAGGGCGTTTGTTCGGTGAGCGGGCTGGGGGCGTACGAGTGCCACGAGCGCCGCTATCCATCCACCGGGCGGCCACTGACCAAAACCGCCGAACATCTGAGGGCCACACTGCTCAACACGGCCGAGGAGTAACTCGGCCTGCCCGCCGTCGCAGGCCCGACTCACCGCGGTGCTGGGAAACCGACCAGTCACGGTGGAACACCGCGACCATCCACCCGGCAGGCACATCCAAGTCCAGCTCGCGGTGGCCCCCGGACATCACCCCTTGGACGTCGCCCGCGCCGTCCGCGCAGCGGTAAGCAAAGCAGCCACCCGTGACACCCCAGGCCCGACCACCGTTACCGTCCTCATCACCGAAACCGCGGCCAATCCAGGCGCCAACGGCACCTCGACGCTTCGGGCCTGATCTGGTCCAATTTCTCCGGCCGCGCCCACTGCATTCCCCTGCCCGCACGCACAGACACCGCGCCTCGGCCTTGCCATTTCTACTGTCGGCGCCTCAGCACTCTCCGGATCAGTAGGAAGGCCGCAAGGGCAACCAGGGAAATCCCTATGAGGATCACAATTGCCCCGAGGGCGACCAGGACCGTCCCAAGCAAGATCAAAATAGTCCCGATGATAAGAAGAAACATGGCGAGGACGGTCACGGTCTCCTCCTGTTCCCCTCCCGCCTCTGGCTCCTTCCCACCCTCTATCGCAACATTCGTGGATAAATCCACCAGTCTGTCGCCCCAGTGAAACCCGCCTACCGAAGGGCATCCTGTTGGCCACCAGGTGGTAGCACTGGCCTGTAGCCCATAGCTGTGACCTGGGCAGACAGCGAACGAGCCAAGGTCTCCGAAGCCGTTGCCGTACAGCAAAGAAGCAAGAATCGGAACCGGTACGCAACGCCGGCCGCGTTGGAAACGGGCGGGATCGACGCGGCGTTCGTCGCGGCCGCGGGCGGCTCGGCGGTCGGTACCGGGGCTGGCCGCCTGCCCCGGCGTCGCTCGGCGGGATCAGGGTCTCGTCGGCGGAGACCAAACCGATCAGGACCAGCAGTGTCACCGTTAGAAGCCGTTGTCTTTCCGAATGTGATTGCTGCGTTTCGCTGCTCGGGCATGATGCCGACGGTTCTGCGGCAGGGACGACACGTCGTGTTGTTTCGTCGGGAGGTATGCAGGTGCCGTCGGTGATGGGGATGTTGGAGGCTCGGGAGTCGGCTGCCCGGGTGCGGGTGGAGGAACTGCGCGCGGAGGCGGACCGGGTTCGGGCCGAGCTGGCGGAGGCGGAAGCCGTGCTGGAACGGCGGGTCGTCGCGCTCGTGGAACTGGCCGAGGTCCTGGCCGCAGGTGCTGTGCCGCAGGAGCCGGTCCGGCCGGCACCGGTTCCGGTCGAGGTGAAGGAGCCTGTGGCCGGTTCGGTGGTCCCCGAGTGGTGCGAGGGTGTCACGGCTCAGGTGCTTGCTCCCGAGTACCGGAGGCTGCTGGCCGTGCTGGAGGCCAACAGCGGCGGGGAGGGGCTGCGGGCGAAGGACCTGGCTGCCCGGCTGGGCCTGGAGTTGGTGCCGGCGAAGGTCGAGGGTGTGCGGGTCAAGGCAAAGCGGCTGGTCGCGCGGGGCTGGCTGGCCGAGGACCGGCCGGGCCTGTTCATCCTCCGTTGCCCGGCGGAGTGAGTGATCAGGTGCGGCGGCGGGCGAGGCGGCGTCCTATGAGCATGGCCATCGACCACTGCACCACGGCTTCGCTGGTGGCGGGCCGGGTCTCGTAGTCGCGGGCCAGGCGACGGGGAGCGCATCAGCCAGCCCAGGGTGCGTCTACGCACCAGCGTCGGGGCAGTACGACGAAGCCGTGCATGTCGTCGCTGCGCTTGACGATCTCCAGGGTGAGGCGGAGTTTGTTCCTGGCCCAGTCGACGAGGCGGCCCGCGTAGCCGCCATCGGCCCACACGAGCCGGATCTTGCGGTGGCGGGCAGCAGGCGGGGCAGCATGCCGCAGGCGGCGTCCCGGTCAGCGACGTCGGCCGGGGTGACCAGCACCATCAGCAGCAGACCAAGGCAGTCCACGATCAAGTGCCGCTTGCGGCCGTTGAAGCTCTCGGCCCCGTCGAAGCCCCGTGACGGCGCCGGGACGGACGCGGCTGCCTTGACCGACTGCGAGTCGACGATCGCGGCCGTCGGTTCCGTCTCCCGGCCCTCGCTCTCGCGAACCCGGCTGCGCAGTCGGTCGTGGAACTCGGTGACCAGGCGATGGTCGCGCCAGCGGCGGAAGAACGCGTAGACGCGGTCCCAGGCGGGAAAGTCCGCGGGCATCGCCCGCCACTTGATCCCGTTGTCCACCCGTTGTCCACGAGATACCGGATTGCGTCGATCATCTGCCGGTGGCAGTAGCCCTCCGGCTGGCCGCCCTTGCCGTTCATCCATGCCGGCACCGGTAGCAGGCTGCGGACCATCGACCACTCCGCGTCGGTCATGTCCGACGGGTAGCGTCGCACACGCTCGCCACGATCGGCCGCGTTGCCGTACACGTGCGCGAGGCAATCACACGGCCGGGCGGGCGAGTTGGACGCAGCAGGCAACGATACGGAAGACTGCGGCACCAGGGCCTCCTGTTGCTCATGGACTTCGACACCCACGAGCTGTGCAGGAGGCCCTGCTTCCATGCCCGGCAAGCCGGAAATCACCCACCCGAGTCGCCGCACTCGAACCCACGCTCACCATGATCGGTACGACAACGGCTTCTAACTCCAGAGGGCAAGACAGAGGGGACCCAGCGGCCGGAGATCCGCCGCGACGGATGCTGACTGCCCCTACATTCCGACCCCTCCAGACGCCTGCTTCGCCATGAATCGCTTACCTCGCCGGTTGCCAGGGCGTACCGGCACGGGCGAGAGCACCATGGCGGGGGAGTGGGTATGGCGGCGGGACGGCGGCGCAGGACAGGCGCGGTACGGCAAAGCGGCGGGCGGATCGCTCCCGAGCACCGCAACGGCGCCATGAGCCAGGTAATTGCGTCACGGCTGCCCTGCGGCGTTTGCGGATCGGGCAAGATCCGCGTCACCACCAGCAGCCAGAAGTACGAACAGTGCCGACAGACGCACGAGAAGCGCCGCAAGCGACGCACCGAGCTGCGCCGTACCGCAGCGCGGCAGCCCCTGTTGTGGCTGATCGGCCAGCGAAGCCAGGAGAGCGCCCTGATGCTCGCGCGCTACGCCGCCTGGCAAGACCTGGGACCTGACCCACTGCCACGCGGCTGAAGACCCCTGGAGCGACTGCAACTGCACCTCGACTCGGTCCACCTCCTGGACGCCGAACTCAAACGCCGCTACGCCGCGGGATCGCCGCTTGCCCAGCCCTTGGCCATATCCGACCGGCAGGCATCCGCTCTTCGGCGTCGCCTGTTCGCCGATCTGGCCGTCGGCCGCCGCACTGTGAACAGCCTCATCCACCTCGACGACCGCCTGGGCGAGCAGCAAGCCGTGCTGCATACGCCCCACGCCTTTGCCGTCTTCGCCTCCCAGTACGGCTACCACGCCGCCGTCATCATTTTCCGTCGCAGCGCGCTGCCCAGGAGCTTGTCCTGGCAGTCCGCCACACCGCACCTGCCGACTTTGGCGCGGGCGGCGGCCGACATCGGCCTTCGGCATGTCGAGACGCATGACCGCCTGGATGAGATCACCACGATGAACAATGCACTCGAAGCGATCCCGGCCCTGTAAGGGCACGGCGGTAACCGAGGCGCTTCGTTGCCGTTCTTCCTCCGTGATGCGGTCGCTGAGATCAAAGGGCTGGCCGTGGCAGCATTTCGGCCAGAGTCACAGAAACAGGGGCATCCCATACAAGGCTGAGAGAGAGTGCACGGAGAAAGCCTCGCTTCCCGAAGTGGAACAAGGCAACGGCCGGACTTCCCGGCCTTGTATGAATCGAAGGAGGGAACACCCTCATGCAACGGTTCACAGCACTCTGTGCGGCATTAGGACTCGCTGCGGCCGGAGCAGTCGCAGCCGTGCCCACCGCCCAGGCGTCTACCACCACTGTCCAACGGGACGTGTCGATCACCGCATACCAGGACTGCCCGGTCGGCTGGTTCTGCGCCTGGGAGGACGCTGGCGGCTGGGGCAGGATGGTGCGCTTCCAGACGGGCTCCGACGACCTCCGCGACTTCAACATGAACGACCAGATCTCCTCGGTATGGAACCGAACCGGCAGGACTTTCTGCACGTGGCTGAACATCAACCGCGACGGCGCCACGTGGCCCGTGGGGAACTGGCAGGGCGATACATCCCACTACAACCGGAACGACAACATCAGTTCCCTGCGGGTAGGGGCATGCTGATACGCCGTCCGAACTGACCTGGTCAGGGCTGGCCGTGCCTCTCTGACGCTGCTCGGGAGGTTCTGTTGGGTCAGTGAACACTCAGCGGCGTGGGACCGGATCGAGCTGCCTGATGTCGGGCCGATTCTGTCCACGGGCGGTGGAGGCCGGTTCCCGGCTATCTCGGTGGCCGGAGGTCGGCACGTCGTCCGTACGGCCCTCCTCAGTGACGGAGATATCGCCGGAGCCGGTGCAGTGCCAGGCTCAACACAGGGTAGTCAGAGCCACGTGGCTTCCAGGGCACGGCGACCTCCGGTCAGGGGGTAGCGGCGTGCGGCCAGGATGTCTCGGCGTCGCTGCCGATGTCGTCGGCGAACCGGGCGAGGACGGTGACGGCTTCCTGCTGGGAGAGGTACGGCGGGGCGATTTCGAGGGCGTTCTGGCCCCAGCCTTCCGCTGGCGGCGGCCATCTCGTCGACCAGGCGCCGCCCCGCGTTTGTCAGCGGGGTACCGCTCGGTTTCAGTATGGGTCGGTTCGGAGCGCTGCCATCAGCGGCAGAGGTTGGCCCCCGGTTTCCGGTCTAGGACGTCCGGGGGACTGGCTGAGGTGGCCTTGCTGGGTGACGAGCACGGCGTACGTACTTGCGGGCGGTGTAGGCGTTGTTGCGCTGCTTCTCGGCCTCGTCGCGGTGATCGACGGACAGGCACGGCTCTGCGGTCACGAGCTGGTCGTGGACGCCACCTTCGTTCGCTCTCTACCGGCCAAGGGTTGGCCAGGGCCTGTCACCACGTTAGGGCTGACATGATGCGCGCGTTGTCTGGGCAGGGCCCTGCGGTGGTTCCATAGCGGGCTGCCGCCTCAAGGTGGCCTGCGGATAAGGAGTTACAAGTGCCGGTGGAGAGACTGGTGATTACACCGGCGGTGGTGGAGCGGGACGCGGTGCTGGCGTTGGCCGGTGAGCTGGACCTGGGTGGCGAAGCGGTGCTGGCCCGGGCGGTCAGCGAGATGCTTGACGCCGGATACCGGCGGGTGGTGCTGGACTGCGCGGGCATCTCGTTCTGCGATTCACGCGGTTTCAACGCGCTGCTCGCGGCTCGTCAGGCCACGCAGGACGCCGGCGCGGTTCTGGCCTTGGCCGCGGTCCCAGAGCGCCTCCAGCACCTGCTGACGCTGGTCGGCGCAGAGGAGATTTTCACCACCGCCTCCACCGTTGAGCAGGCACGGCTCACGCTGGCCGCTGCCGACCGGCAGTCCGAACCCACGTAACCCATTCCCCGCGCGGCTCACCGGACCGGGCATGGACAGCGATCCCGTTCCAACCAGCGTGGCCCCCTTATCGGGCCATATGCAGGGCAGTCGTACCACCAGTACCAAGGGTTACCGACCGCCTGCCTCCGGGGGAACCACGATCATGAGCGAGAGCATGGAGCGTCACATCGACCTGGCCGACACGAGCGACGCGCCCGGCCAGGCCCGTGAGACCGCCACCGACTTCCTGGCCGACGCCGAACGCATCCGCGGGGAGCCGACCAGCCCGGACACCATCAGCGCGGTGCTGATCGTGGTCAGCGAACTGGTCACCAACGCCATTCGCCACGCCCCGGGGTGTGCACGCTGCGGCTGACCCTGCATGACGAGGGCGTGCTGATCGAGGTCAGCGACACCAGCCCCGTCCTCCCGCGCCCGGGCGCTCCGGATGTCACGGGGGCGACCGGCGGGTGGGGCCTGCAGATGATCGACCGGCTGGCCGGTGAGATCCAGACCGTGCCCGGCCCCGGCCCAGGAAAGACGGTACGTACCCGCCTGCCCTGGTGATCGTCCGGTCTGCCTGGGTGTGTGACCCCCGATGCCCTCTACGAGCTGCGCAGGCAGCTCGCCAAGGGGCCGACATCGCGTAGAGGGCGGAGCGCAGGGCGGCGGCCAGTTCGCGGGCCCGCCCCTCGCCGTCCACTTCGTACAGCACGAAGTAGACCGGGCCCGCGGAGGAGCCGGGCCGGATCTGCCGGGTGCGGATCAGCTGGATCACGGCCTCGCGAACGGCGTCGTGCGGCCCCGGGACTGGTGGCTCTCATGTAGCGGTGTCGCGTATTCGTCAGCGGAGAAGCGTTCACGCCTTGAAGGTATGACGGGCAGGTACGAGGTAGGGAGGGACAGCGCCCCCGGGCGAGGGGCTGACGATGCTCCTGTCCGCCCGGTGAGGTCGTTCCGTTCTAGAAGCGTGCCTGTTGAGACAGACATGGAACGTTTCTGTTCAGTGGTCGGAGGGTGGTCACCCCAAGAACACGGTAAAGACATGGGCCAGTCCAACGCGCTCCCCGCAGACGCGCATCCTGGAGAGCATGACGGGTGCGCGCATCGTCGTCACGAGCACGGGCCTTCCCCCGTGAAGGTGGGCACGCGGTTATTGATCACGCGGCGAGCGTGAGTTTAGCGGTGTGGTGTCGGCGTTCGTATTCGTTGGGGCTGAGGTGGCCGTTGGCGGAGTGCCGGCGGCGGGTGTTGTAGCGGGTCAGCCAGGCAAAGACGGTCCTGCGGCAGGTGCGGGCGTCACCGTAGTCGTGGGTGCCCTGGAGGGTCTCGCGTTTCAGGGAGGCGTGGAAGCTTTCGCAGGCCGCGTTGTCGGCGCTGGTGCCGACCGCGCCCATCGATCGGGTCACTCCGAACTGGTCGCAGAGGCCGGCGAAGGCCCGGGAGCCGTATTGGGCCCCGTGGTCGGAGTGGAACACGGCACCGTCCAGGCCGCCTCGGGTCGAGGCCGCCATCCGCAGTGCGTCGGCGACCAGGCCGGTGCGCATGTGGTCGGCGATGGACCAGCCGACGACCTTGCGGCTGAAGCAGTCCAGCACGGTCGCGAGATAGAGGAACTCCCCGTTTTTCAGGGGGAGATAGGTGATGTCGCCCATGTATTTCAGGCCGGGTTCGGTGGCGGTGAAGTCCCGCTGGAACAGGTCCGGGACCGGTGAGGTGGCCGGGTCCGGGACGGTGGTGCGCACGCGTCTGCGCAGGCGGATGCCGGTGATGGAGAACGTCCGCATGATCCGGGCGATCCGCTTTTCGTTGACCCGCCGTCCTTTCTCGCGGAGCTCGGCGGTCACGCGCGGGGAGCCGTAGGCGCCGCCGGATGCGCCGTGGACCTCGCGGATCTCCTCGGCCAGGACCCGGTCCTCCCGCTGCCGGGTGGCCCGGGCCTCGGCGCCGGCGAGCCATTTGTAGTAGCTGGACCGGTTCACGTCCAGGACCTGGCAGAGCCGCTTCACCTCGTAGGTGTTGCGATGGTCGTCAACGAACTGGAAGCGGCTCATCACCAGTTCGTCTCTCCGGCGAAATACTTGGCCGCCTTGCGGAGGATGTCCCGCTCGGTGGCGAGCTTGCGCTCACTTGCCTCGAGCTCGGCCACCCGGGCCTCCAACTGCCGCACCCGCTCGTTCGGATCAGCGGACGGCACCGCCTCCCGAGGCTGGGCGCCCGGCTTCGCAGCCGCGGCGGTGATGCCACGGCGTTCGCGGTCCCGCAGTACCCACTCACGCAGGGTCGCCCGGTTGACGCCCAGGTCAGCGGCGATGCTCTTGTAGATCGCCCCGGGTGTGGACTCGTACAGGGCCACGGCATCGGCCTTGAACTCGTCCGAATAGTCCTTCATCGCCATCGGCGGTCTTCTCGCTTCCTCCGGATCGAGCAGATCCAGTATCAGCGTGTCCACCACTCAGGGGGAGGCCCCCACTCCGCAAGACTGTCCCGCAAACTGCCTGATCAGAGCCTGATGGCATGATCGAAGCGTGATCAGTGAACCCGGCCAGTCTGGCGCGATGAGGTATGTCCTGTTTGATGTCGATGGCACGTTGATCGACGCGGTGGACAATCAGCGCCTGGTTTGGCGAACATGGGCAAAGCGGTACGGGCTGGACCCCGATGAGGTCTACCGAGTGGCGCTGCGGACGAGGCCGATGGAGACCTTCGCGCAGGTCGCTCCGGACAAGGACCCTGGGGAGTGCCTTGCCGCGCTGCACGAGCTGGAGGACGAGGACGTCCGCTCCGGCGCTTATGCGGCCTTCGGCGGCGCCTCGGAGTTGCTGAGTGCTCTGCAGCCCGGGTCCTGGGCACTGGTGACTTCGAACTATGAGCACCGGGTGCGTGGACGCTTCGCACGGACGGGCTTGCCGGTCCCGGAGGTCCTCGTGGATGCGGCCGCCGTTGAGGAAGGCAAGCCGTCTCCGGTGCCGTATCTGCAGGCAGCCGCGCGACTTGGTGCCAAGCCGGAGGAATGTCTGGTCATTGAGGACGCCCCTTCCGGGGTGGAGTCCGGGCTGCGTGCCGGAATGACGGTGTGGGGTGTCAACGCCCCTGCGGCGATGCACGGCGTGCATCGTCACTTCGGCAGCCTGCGCGAAGCGGTCCGCGACGTCCTTGCCGTCGTGACCGGACCCCGCCCTCACGGGCTGGAGGGATCCACCGCGGTGAAATGATCTTAATGTGGCTGGTGTGATCACGGCGTCGGAGCCGTCTTGGATAGTCCCGTTCTCCGGGCTGAGCCCGCGCCAGTTCATGAAACTGGTGACGGCGCTGCGCCGCTAGGGGGTCGACGCCACCCGCCGGGGCAGGCCGTGGAGCCTGCCGCTGGCAGACAGGACACTGCTGGTCACGGCGTACTGGCGCACAAACTTGACGATGCGCCAGCTCGCCCCGTTGTTCGGTGTTCGACAGGCTTGTGGCTGTCGTGCTCGCACTTGGCTTGCACGTCGGGATTTCCAGGCCAGGCCGCAGATGCCGGGCAGTATCCGCCTGTAGGGGGCTGGTCGACGTTGACGGGGCGTGGTCGCCGTCGGGCTTACAAGCCCGGGCGCCGCTACCCTGCCCGATTCCGAAGGCTCTCTTTTCCGCCATTCGAATCTACTCCGCAGGGCTCCGCAAAGCAGCAGTTCACGCAACTCTTACCGGGGATTGCACCAGGGGGATGAACGACCATTTCCCGTCATGAGCCGTTTATTTCATTGACGTGTACATCGATAGCAGCTCAAGATCGCCATAGTCTCTATTGGTGTGCGCCAGTGATTCCATGACCTGGGGTCGAGGCGCGGCTACGGGGGAAACCATGCCTGCCTTAGCAGGGCACCGAGTGGCGCCCTTGACACGTCAGCAACAAGCCGTATGGGCAGCGCAGCAGCTCGGCGCTGCCGGCGACGCGTACAACATCCCGGTCGTCCAACGATTAGCCGGACCGTTGGACACGACCGCCTTGGACCTGGCCCTGTGCCAGCTGATTGCCCGCCACCCGGTGCTGCGCTCACGTCCCGACGCGCAGGGCACATTCCTCGAGATGGGCGACCAGATCCCGGACGGTATCCTGCGGGTGCACGACATTCCGGGCCAAGACGGGCGTGAGTACGCAGCCGAGGCGGCCCGCATGCCCTTCGCGGCCGACGCCCCGCTGCGCCTGCGTGCCGACCTCTTCCGCAGCGGTCCGCAGGAGGCGGTGCTGCTGTTGCTGCTGGACCACATCGCCGTGGACGCGCCATCGGTCGGGCTGCTTCTGAATGACCTGTCCGCCCTCTACGCCGCGTACGCGGACGGGAGCGCGCCGCCTCCCCCTCCCGGCGAGCAGCACGGTTACTTCGCGTATGCGATGGCTCAGAAGGAGTTCGAAGAGTCGCCCGAGGGCCGCCAGGACGAAGAGTTCTGGATCGAGTACCTGCGGGGTGTTACCGCCGCGCCGGCCGCGTCGGATCGGCTCGTGGACGGGGATTTCAGCCCGCACACCTCGTCGGTCGACGTACGGGTGCCCGAGGACCTCCGGCATCGTTGCGAGCAACGGGGCATCACGCCGTTCGCCGCGCTGCTCGGCGCCTACTCGCTCACGCTGCAGCACTACTTCCGCACCGATGACATCGTTATCGGATACCCGGCCCTCGACTGGCGCCGCTCCCAGTACCCGGAAGTGGTCGGACTCTACTCCGAGATGCTCCCCTTCTGCCCGCCGACCCGGCAGGACAGGACCGCGGGCGAGTACCTCGAAGAGGTCCAGGACTCGCTGCTGGACTGCCTGGCCCACCAGGGCGGTTCACTCACGAAGGCATGGGCGGCCGTACGCAGTGGAACGCAGGCCGCCTCGGCCTCGGTGTTCCCCGCCATCATGTCGTTCAACGAGGCGACCGCCGACGAAGCGCTGCGCCTGTCGGGGGTGGATGCCCGGCGTGTCCCCATGGTGCCGCGCGACGGCAAGGCAGGCCTACTGCTGTCCGTCAACGCCGATGGCGTGGGCTTCAACGGCCGACTGGACTTCGTGCGCGACCAGTACCCCGCCTACATCGCCCGGAGCATCGCCCTCGCCGTCGAGACGGTGCTCGGACAGCTGTTGGTCACCCCCGGTCCCTCCGCGCTCCGTATGGCACTGGCCTGCGCCGAAGACCGAGCAAGTGCGGCCGCGCACGGCCACACGGACAGTGACGATGCGTCCCCGCCGCTGGTCGTCGGGGCCTTCGCGGAGCAGGTAGCAGCCCGGCCCGGTGCAGCCGCCCTCATCGAGGGTGAGCGCACCATGACCTACCGAGAGTTGGACGACGACAGCCGTCGCCTGGCCGCTCGCATCACCGCGCTGGGACTGCCCGAGCGAAGCACCGTGGCGCTGTGCCTGCCGCGGTCCGCCGCGTTCGTCGTCGCCGCTCTGGCGGTGCTCCGCTGTGGCATGGCATACCTGCCTGTGGACATGGCACAGCCGGCCAGAAGGCGTTCCTTTGTTGTGATCGACGCCGGTGCCGCGGCCGTTCTGGTCGGCGACGCCCGAACACGTGAGCAACTCACCACGGACTTGCCGGTCCTCGACGTCGGCGACCCCGATCCCGTGACAGATGTGGTCGGATTTGCCGACGCCCCGGTGGACCGTACGCAACCCGCATACCTCATCACCACGTCGGGCACCACGGGCCTGCCCAAGGCCGTCGTGGTCCCACACCGCGCCATCGCCAACAACCTGGCATGGAAGCGGCGTGCGTTCGACCTGGGCCCGCAGGACCGCTTCTACTTCAAGACGCCCCACGTTTTCGACGCCTCGGTGTGGGAGTACCTGGTTCCGCTGACGATCGGCGCGTCGATGGTGATCGCCGATGCCGACACACACCGGGATCCGGTTGCCCTCCTCGCGGACATGCGCCGACACAACGTGACGGTGGCTCAGTTCGTACCGACACTGCTCAAGGCCCTGCCCGGCGACGAGGGCCTGAGCGCCTGCCCCTCGCTGCGCTGGCTGTTCTGCGGGGGCGAGCAACTCGACCGCGCGGTGGTGCGGATGGCGGACCGCACGAGTACGGCCCGGGTCGTCAACCTCTACGGCCCCACCGAGGCCACCATCGACGCGACGTTCCACGTGTGCGAGGCCGACGACGACACTGGCCCCGTCATGCCGATCGGCCGCCCGGTGGACGGCGCATGGACATACGTGCTGGGCGTCGGCGGTCAGATCCTGCCCCCCGGATTCACCGGAGAACTGCATCTCGGTGGCGTCGTCCTCGCCGACGGCTACGTCAACCGCGACCAGCTGACGGCGGAGCGGTTCGTCGCCAGTCCGCTGGAGGAACACGCCGACGTGCCGACGCCGCCTCGGCTGTACCGCACCGGCGACCTGGTACGCAGGCGCGCCGACGGAGTGCTGGAGTTCATCGGGCGGGAAGACGGCCAGGTCAAGATCCGCGGGCTGCGCATCGACCTCGACGGCATCCGCAGCATGCTGCTGGAGCACGACGACGTGAAGGACGCCGCGGTGGTCGTGCATCCCCGCCGGAAGGACACGCTGGTGGCGTACGTCGTCGCCCCGGAAGGTACGACGGCCGAGGACACCCTCGGGCACCTGGCCGAGCGCCTTCCCGCCGAGCAACTCCCGGCGTACGTTGTGCGGCTGGACGAGCTACCGGTCACGGCGACGGGCAAGGCCGATGTCCGGGCCCTGCCGGTGCCGGAGGCGGGACAGGACGCCACCGCACAGACCGCGCCGCGCACCGCCCTGGAACAGCAGCTCACCGCCTTGTGGGCCGGGGCGCTCGGCGTCCCCCCGGAACGCGTGCCGAGGTCGGTGAGCCTCTTCGAACTGGGCGGCAGCTCGCTGACCCTCATTCAGCTGCACAGCAGCATCAGGCGGGAGCTGTCGGTGGAGGTGCCGATCACCGACCTGTTCAAGTACCCGACCGTATCGGCCCTCGCCGGCGCGCTCGGTCGCCGAGTCCGCACACCGCAGAACTAGGGGAACACCGTGAGCGTGCAGAACCCGGACGATGCCATCGCCGTGATCGGCATGGCATGCCGACTACCCGGAGCCCGGGACGTCGACCGCTACTGGTCAAACCTGCTGGCGGGAGCCCACTTCCTGGCCCCGCTCGACGAATCCGGCCTCCGGTCCAAGGGCGTACCGCACGACCGGTACGCCCGCGATGGATACGTAGCCGTCTCGGGCGCCGTCGACGCTGTCGAACACTTCGACTCACCCTTCTTCGGGATCGCGCCGGCCGAGGCCGACACGATGGACCCGCAGCACAGGCTGTTCCTGGAGGAAGCCGTGCACGCCCTGGAGGACGCGGGCTGGGCGGGCCGCGCTGCAGGACAGCGCGTCGGAGTGTTCTGCGGCAGCGGCGAGAACCAGTACGGCCGGCTGCTGCCGGAACCGGACGAGGCAGCGGGCAGCCACCGCAGGATGTCGGACGCGCCGGCGATGCTGCCCCTGCGGGTCTCCTACCACCTCGACCTGCGCGGCCCGAGCGTCTTCGTGAACACCTTGTGCTCCACCGGACTGACCGCCGTGCACTTGGCCCGGCAGAGCCTGCTGGCGGGAGACTGCGACGTCGCCCTGGCCGGCGCGGTGTCCGTACAGCTGCCGCACGAGCACGGATACGCCCCCCAGCAGAGCGCGGTCCTGTCACCGGACGGCACGCTGCGTCCCTTCGACCGCGCCGCGAACGGGACGGTGCCGGGCAGCGGAGTCGGCATCGTCGTCCTTAGGCCGCTGGCCGCCGCGCTCAGAGACGGAGACCGCGTCCACGCGGTGCTGCACGGCACGGCAGTCAACAACGACGGCTCCGACCGCCAGAGCTTCGCCGCGCCCAGCGTCGCCGGACAGCGCGATGTCATACTCGCGGCCGTCGCCGACGCCGGGGTGGACCCCCGCGCCATCGGCTACGTGGAAGCACACGGCACCGGCACGCCCCTCGGGGACCCCGTCGAACTAGCCGCTCTGCGCGAAGCACGTGAGCGGCTCGGTGTGGACACGCCATGCGCGATCGGGGCCGTAAAGTCGTCCATCGGGCACCTGGACACGGCCGCGGGCATGGCCGGACTCATCAAAGCGATCCTCTGCGTGCGCGAAGGCGTCATTCCGGCGACGGTCAACCACCGGGAACTGCTCCCGTCGGCCGACGTGAAAGGCAGCGGACTCTACGTCAACACCCGGCGCCGTCCTTGGCCGGAGAACGGGCGGCCGCGGTGCGCAGCCGTGTCCGCGCTCGGCGTGGGCGGCACGAACGCCCACGCCGTGGTCGGCCACCACGGCGCCGCCGCCGAACCAAGCGGCACCGACGGCGCAGCCCCGGAGGTGTTCCCGCTTTCGGCGCGCACGGAAAACGCCTTCCACGGACTGAGGGAGAGCCTCGCCCACGCCGTGACCGCCAGTGGTGACAGGGCGGCTGCGGACGTGGCCCGTACGCTCCAAGACGGCCGTATGCCGCGCGAACTGCGGCGCGCGTGGGTCGCCCGCTCGCTGCCCGAGCTCGCGGCACTGCTGAAGGAGGAGGAGGACCCCGTCCCCGCCGGGCCGCTCGAGGTAGCCCTGGACCTCGGCTCCGCCGTACGTCCCGAGCCGTCCCTGACCGACCGGCTGCCCGCGTTCGGCACCGCCCAGGACCGCCCCGACGCGACCGAGCGGGCATTCCTGCTGGGATACGCCGCTCTGGAAGAACTCGCGGCCCTCGGTGTGCGGGTCGGCACGGTCACGGCCCACGGGGCGGGGGAGTACCTCGCGGCGGCCTACGCCGGTGCGCTGGACCGAGACGTCGCCCTGCGGTGCGCCGTGCGGCACGAAGCCATCCGGGCCGTCGTGCACGGCGGCGACCTGAGCGCGTGCGAGCGGCACCTTGCCGCCATAGAAGACGACCTGCGGTCCCATCCACCCGCCCGTCCGGAGAGCGCCCTGCGTTCGCTCAGCCTGGGCGAGACGGTGCCCGCAGGAACCGCGCCGTCCGTCGACCACTTCCTCGACGTGGCGCAGGCCTCCGTCATGGACGGCGAACCGGCCGCCTTGCCGGGGGACGCCGCAGATCTCATGGGCGCGCTGGCCTCCTGGAAGAACTGGCTGGAGCTGGCCGCGTGGTGCTGGGAGCGCGGAGCCAACCTCGACTGGGCCCGGCTGCGCGGCACGTCCGCACACACGGTCGCCCTGCCCCTTTACCCCTTCGACCCGCGACGGCACTGGGCGATCACGGCCCCGGACGGCACCCCAGCTCTCCCTGATCCCAAGTCCGAGGCGAAGTCCGAGCCCGTGCCTGCCGCCGGTGCGCAGGAGGACGTCGTCGCCGTCGTCATGGAGACCTGGCGGTCCGTGCTCGGTGAGCCGGACGTCGAACCCGACTCCAACTTCTTCGCACTGGGCGGGCATTCACTGGTGGCCGCCCAGATCGTGGCCCGCCTGCGGGAAGGTTTCGGCGTCGGTATCCCCATCGGTGACCTGCTGGATGCCGAAACACCCGAAGGGATGGCCGAGCTCGTGCGTGAGCAGCGAGCGTCCGCCGAGCTCTACAGCAAACTGACCGCACATCACACTGCCGACCCGACAGGGAGCTTCGAGCTGTGACGACCACGACCGAGATACTCCGGCAACTCGCGGACCTCGGGGTACGGCTGGAAGAGCGGGACGGCAGGCTCTCAGTCACCGGCCCCACCGCGGCGCTGACGGACGAGTTGAAGCAGATGCTGCGCGACCACCGCGACCCCATCCTGCGGTTCCTGCGGGAACAGCGGCGCGAGGACGCCGAACGCACGCTGCGCGTCACCCGCGCCGACCGCTCGGGCCGCATCCCCGCTTCCCGGGCCCAGCAGCAGATGTGGCTGAGTGAGCAACTCGCCGACGACGGCCCGCCCGTCTACAACATGTACTTCGCCATGGAACTGCACGGCGATCTCGATGTCGCGGCCCTGCGCTGGGCAGTCGGGGAACTGGTCGGCCGACACGAGATCCTGCGCACGGCGCTCTCCCAGAGCGAGGGCGTGCTGGTCCAGACGATCGCACCGGAGTGCCCCGCACCCTTCCACGAACACATGGCCGCCCAGGACGACGCGGACGCCATCGTACGCACCCTCGTCTCGCACCGCTTCGACCTGTCCCGTCCCCCGCTGAGCCGGTTCGACCTGATCAGCACCGGCCCCGGGCAGTGGCTCTTCCTCGTCACCCAGCACCACGCCATCTCGGACGGATGGTCGACGGGCATCCTCAAACAGGAGCTCGCGGAGCTGTACCGCGCCCGGGTGGCCGGCCGCCGCCCCAAACTCGCAAAACTTCCCCTCCAGTACGCAGACTTCGCTCACTGGGAAGAGCGCTGGCTGGCTGGCCCGGCGGCCGAACGGCAGCGCGACTTCTGGCGCCGGACACTGGCCGATCCGCCACCGGCGCTCGACCTGATGCCCGGCCGGGGTCACGGGACGGCCCCCGGACACAGCGGATCGGCTCTGGAAATCCGCTACGACGAGGATCTGCTGGACCGGATGCGCACCCTGTGCGCCGAGACCGGCACCACCCCCTTCACCGTACTGGTCTCGGCCTACACTCTGCTGCTCTCACGGCTCTCGCGCAGCGAAGACGTCGTGGTGGGAAGCCCTCTGGCGAACCGTCCGCACGCGGACCTGGAACGTGCCATGGGCCTCTTCTTCAACCTCGTCCCAGTGCGGACGCGCGTGGACGAGCGGCTGACCATCCGCGAATATCTGGCGTCGGCCAGGCGTGCCGTACACGACGCATTCGCCCACCGGGAACTTCCTTTCGAGCAGGTCGTTCAGGCCGTCGCACCGCGGCGCGAGGGGGCGCACACCCCTGTCTTCCAGACCGTGTTCCTGTTCCAGACGTTTCCCGACACCGATTTCGACCTGCCGGGCGTGCGCAGCACTCCCATGGACGTGCCGACATACTCCACTCAGTACGACGTCATGTTCCGTCTCAGCCAGCACGAGGACGGCCTGCGCGGCCTGCTCACCTACAGCGACCGGCAGTTCACCGAGGACGAGGCCCGGCGCTTCGTCGCCGCCTACCGCCACCTGCTCGAGGGCATGTGCCGAGTGCCGGACCGCCCTCTGGCGGAACTCGGACTCCTCGACACCGAGAGCGCCAGGTTGATCGAACGGTGGAACGGCGCGACGGCCCGACCGGTGCCGGACCGCCCCGTCCACGAGGACATCCTGGCGCGGCTGGCCGAGGAGCCGCAGCAGCCGGCCGTGACGTTCCGCAGCACCACCCTGACCCGCGGCGACCTGGCGCGTCACGCCGCGTGTATCGCGGCAGGGTTGCGAGCCGCCGGCCTCCGGCCCGGCCAGCGCGTGGGCATCCTCATGCCGCGGACCCCCGAACTGGTGGCGGTGCTGCTCGGCGTGATGTCGGCAGGGCTGGTGTACGTGCCGCTGGACGGCTCCGCACCGGCGAGCCGGCTGGAGGCGATGGTGGAGACGGCCGACTGTACCGCGCTCGTCGCCGACGACCCCTACCACGCGGCCTGCCCCGGTTTCGACGGCCCCCGCCTGGCCACGGCCGAGCTGCTGAACACCCAAGCCGGCGACCTGTTGCCCGGCCCGACGACCGGGTCGGCGTACGTCATCTTCACTTCCGGCTCGACCGGCGTGCCCAAGGGCGTCGAGGTCACCCACTCCAACCTCGCCAACCTCTTCGTCACCCTCGACGACGTCATCCGGCCCGATGACACCACCGTATGGCTGTCCGTCACCGCGGTCACCTTCGACATCGCAGTGGTCGAGCTACTGTGGACGCTGGCCCGGGGCATACCGGTCGTGCTCGCCGAGAACCTGGAGACACTGCGCCAATCCACGGCCGGTTCGGACCCAGCCGAGCCCGTGGCTGTCCCCGACCTGATCCTGGCCTCCGGCGCGACCGCGATGCAGGCCACCCCCACCCTCCTGCGCACCGTGCTCATGCTGCCCCGCGCCGCCGAGGCCCTCGGCACGCTGCGGATCCTTATGGTCGGCGGCGAGCCGCTCGACCTGACGCTGGCGCGCAAGCTGAAGGCGCTCGGCATCCCCCGCGTGATGAACATGTATGGCCCCACGGAGACCACGGTGTGGTCCAGTTCCTGGGCGCTGCCCGACAACCCCGAGCGCGTCCTCGTCGGCCGGCCGCTGGCCAATACCGCCCTGTACGTCACCGACCCCCGGCTCAACGCACTGCCGGTCGGCATGTACGGCGAACTCGTGATCGGCGGCGCCGGAGTGGCCCGGGGTTACGTCGGCAAACCGGACCTCACGTCCGAGCGATTCCCGCTGCGCCCGGACCTGCACCCGGACGGCCCGGTCTACCGGACCGGAGACCTGGCCCGGCTGCTGCCGGACGGCACCGTGGAGCTCTCCGGACGCCTGGACAACCAGATCAAGCTCCGGGGGCACCGGATCGAGCTGGAGGATGTCGAGCAGGCGGTCAACGCCGTCCCGGGCGTCACCCAGTGTGCCGTGGTGCCGCAGGGTGACGGCGCGCAGCAGCTGCTGGTCGCCCACTACGTGCCCCGGCCCGGCGCGGTGCTCGACGAGGCGACGCTGCGCTCGGCCGTCTCCGAGCGGCTGCCGGCCGTCATGGTGCCATCGGCGTTCGCCGCGATCCCGCGCCTGCCCACCACCACCGGCGGCAAGGTCGACCGCGCGGCGCTGCCCGTCGTGCCGCTGCACCGCCCCGACGACGCCACGGCGCAGCCGGCCCACGTGCTGGAACGGCGGCTGCTGGAGATCTGGAGCGGCGTCCTGGGCGTCGACGGCCTGCGGGTCACGGACGACTTCTTCGAGGCCGGCGGCTCCTCCCTGCTGGTCGTGCAGCTACTGGCGGAGGTACGCGAGCACGTCCATCCCGAGGCGCGCGTCATCGACTTCTTCAGCTTCCCCTGCGTCCGTGCGTACGCGGCGCACATCGCCGGCCGCAGGGAGAGCGCGTCCGGCACTGTCCCGCATTCCCGCGTTCCCGCGGACGGCGCCGATGCCGTCGGCCGACGACAGCGTATGCGGCAGGCGGCGCAGCGGCGCCGGGAGCGAGCCGGCTGATCCGACTCGCCCCGGGCCGCCCCGCCCTGACCCCCACCTGCTGATCAGATGGAGACCGTGAAATGACCGAAGCCGCCGAGCTGTCCGACGACGTGCCGGCCATCGCCATCACCGGCCTGGAATGCCGCTTCCCGGGCGCCGAGTCGGCCGAGGAGTTCTGGGAACTCCTGCGCGAAGGCGTCGACCCCCGCGAGGAGGTGCCGGAGGAGGACCTGCGCCGGGCGGGCCGCGCCTGGGCGCTGTCCGACCCCTCCTACGTCGCCGTGCGCAAGACCTTCGCCGATCCATCGCTGTTCGACGCCGACTACTTCGGGATGTCCCCGGCAGAGGCCGCCGTCACCGACCCCCAGCAGCGGTTCCTGCTGGAGACCGCCGTGCACACGCTGGAGGACGCCGGGCTCGTCCCAGCGTCGTTCCCGGGCCGCATCGGCGTCTACCTCGGCGTCAACATCTCCGACTACCTCCTGCACAACGTGCTGCCGCACCCCGAGGCCATCGCGCCGCTCGGCTTCCACCGGGTCCTGATGGGTAACGACCGCGGGTACACGGCCACCCAGCTCTCCTATCGCCTCGGACTCACCGGGCCCAGCCTTGCCGTGGACTGCGCGTGCTCCTCCAGCCTCGCCGCGGTGCACCATGCGTGCCGGGCGCTTATGGACTACGAGGCGGACGCGGTACTCGTTGGCGGTGCCGCGATCAATCCGACGGACGTCGGCTACGCGCCCGTCGAGGGCGGTATCTCCTCGCCCGACGGCCGCTGCCGTCCCTTCTCGGCGGATGCAAGCGGGACGGTGTTCTCCAGCGGCGTCGGCATGGTGGTCATGCGCCGGCTCGACGAGGCGCTGGCGGACGGCGACCGCGTCCTCGCGGTCATCCGCGGCGGCGGGCTCAACAACGACGGCGCCCGCAAGAGCGGATACACGGCGCCCAGCGTGCAGGGGCAGGCCGAACTCATCGCCGAGGTGCACGAACTGGCGGGGGTCACCGCGGACCGGATCTCCTACGTCGAGGCGCACGCCACCGGCACGCCGCTAGGTGACCCTATCGAGGTCGGCGCGCTCACCGAGGCGTTCCGGCGGACCACGGACGGCGTGGGCCACTGCGCCATCGGCTCGGTCAAGTCCAACATCGGCCACCTCGACTCGGCGTCCGGCATCGCCGGCCTGATCAAGGTGGTGCTCTCGCTGTGTCATCGGCAGCTACCCGCCACGCTGGGCTGCGAGCAGCTCAACCGGCACATCGACTTCGACGCCTCGCCCTTCCGGGTCAACACGGGGTTGCGGCCGTGGACCGGGCCGCGGCCCCTGCTCGCCGGCGTCAGCTCGCTCGGCGTGGGCGGCACCAACGTTCATCTGCTGGTCGAGGAGGCCCCGGACACCACCAACCGGCCCGGGGGCGGGCAGCAAGGCGCCGAGCCCCGGCAACTGCTGCTCTTCTCCGCCCGGTCCACCGCCGCGCTGGACGCCTTGGAGGAGGCGGTACGGTCCCGGGTCGCCGCGAGCACGCCGGACGACGCCAGTGACGTCGCCTTCACCCTGACCGCTCGCCGTACCGTGCATCCCCTGCGCCGCGGTCTGCTCTGGCGCGGGGACGGTGAGCCGCTGTTGCTGGACGCCCGGCTCCCGGACCCGGCACTGGCCGGACGGGCACCGGCGTTCTCCCTCACCGACGAGGTCCTGCCGCACGAGGCCGTGTCGTCGTTGCTGGAGAGCCGACCGGCGTTCTCCGAGCAGGTGCGGCGGCTGACCGCACACTGCGTACTCGCGCCGACGTCGGACGTCGATCCGTTGGCCCACCTGCGGCGGACGGCTCCCAGGGCCGCGGCCACGGTGACGGCACTCGCCTGCGCCGCACTGTGGGCCGAGCACGGCGTACGCCCTGGCGCCGTCGTTGCCACCACCGGAAACCGGCCGGCGGCCGCCGTGATCAGCGGCGTGGTGGCAGACGCGGACGCGCCCAGGATCGTGGCGGCCCTGGCCCGGGGAGTCGACCCTGCCGGGGCGCTGACCGGAGTGGCGCTGCGTCCCGCGACGATCCCCTGGTACGACGCCGACGGAGCCGAACTGTGCCCGGCGGGCAGGACGCCCGACGCGACCGTGGCGTTCGGCGTCGCCCCCGCTTCTCGCGGGCAGCGCACGCTCCCACCGAGGGTTCCGGCGCTCCTGAACCCCGTACCGGTCGCCGAGCTGGCGCCGCCGATGCCATCGGTGTTCCCCGACGCGGTCGCGCTCACGGTCGCCAAGGACGTCCGGCCGGGGATCGAAGCCCTGATGGCCGCACTGGGACAGGCCTGGGTGGCGGGGTTGGTCGAGGGCTCGGAACGGCTCGCGCCGGCCGACGGCCCCCGCCGCTTCACGCAGGTGCCCCACTATCCGTTCCAGCGCGGGCGCCATTGGCTGGAGGCTCGGCCTGCGCCGGGGGCCGAGGTCCCCGCCGCCGAGCGTCCAGCTGGCCCCGACGGACAGAGCGCCGATGTCCTCGAACAGACGGCTCGGCAGATGTTCGCCCAGGCGACCGGACGGAGCGACATCGACCCGGCGGACGATCTGTTCTCCCTCGGCGGTGACTCGCTGCTCGCCACCCGGATCGTGGCCCAGGCGCGGCAGCACTGGGGGAGGAGGATCCCGCTCGGCTCCTTCATGCAGGAACCGACCCCCGCAGGGCTGGCCCGACTGGCCGCCATGACGGAGCCGCCAGTGACCGGTGCCGGCGCGTCCGTCGGTCCGGCGCCCGCGGTCCCGGTCGAGGGCGCCGGACCGGCACCGGCCACCTCCATCCAGGAGGCGTTCCTCTTCCTCAGCGAGTTCGAGGGAGCCGCCGAGGCGTACAACGTCCCCGTGCTCGCCGACCTGCGTGGCCCCGTGGATCGCGGCGCGCTGCGGGGGGCACTGGCCGATCTCGTCGCCCGCCACGAGACCCTGCGCACGGTGTTCCGCACCACCGGCGGTACCCCCCTCCAGGTGGTCGAGGAGCAGGCACAGGTGGACGTCCGGGAGGAGGACGTGGCCGACGACGATGCCCTGCGTAAGGCGATCGCCTCGTTGCTGGACACCACCATCCCCACCGACCGCGCTCCTTTGTGCGCCGTCCGGCTGTTCCGCATGGGGCCCGACCGGACCGTCCTGGCCCTCGCTCTGCACCACCTCGTCGCCGACGCCACGTCCATCGGGATCCTCCTGCGCGACCTGTATGCCCTCTACCAGGGCCGTACCGGTGACGGCGCACCCGACCTGCCGGCCATCGCGAGCCTCGCTGCCCAGCACGCGAGGGCCGAGGCCGACTGGCTCACCACCGCGGAGGCGGACCGGCAGCGCGCCTTCTGGCGCCGGGAGCTGGCCGACCTGCCCGCGGGCCTGGAACTCTCCGGTGACCGTCCGCGCGGTGCCCGGCGCAGCTACCGGGGCGACAAGCTCAGCTTCACCCTGCCGCCGCAGACAGCGCAGTCCGTGCACACCCTCGCCTCCGAGGAGTCGACGACACCGTTCGTGGTGGTCCTCACCGCGTTCTCCGTACTGCTGGCCTCGCTCTCCGACCAGAAAGACCTCGTGGTCGGCTGTCCGGTGTCGGGCCGCCACCGTCCTGAGACCCGCGACCTCATCGGCAACTTCGTCAACACGCTTCCGATCCGGAGCACGATCTCGGCCGGTCAGTCGTTCCGTTCCCTGCTGCGGGAGACGGCCCGGCGCGTGACCGGCGCCATGGATCACCAGGAACTGCCGTACGAGGTCATGGCGCGGGACGCCGTCCGCGGCCCGGAGGGACGCGGTGAGGCTTCCCCGGTCTTCCAGGCGCTGTTCAACCTGCTGCATCCGGGAAGCATGACCGCGCCCCCGCCGACGGGAGTCGACGTCAGGCCGCTGCCCTTCGATCGCTCCACCAGCCCTTACGAACTGTCCCTGGACTGGTGGACCGAGAACGGCACCATCGGTGGCCGCTTCATCTACGACACCGACCGCTTCACCCGGCAGACGGTCCACGCGTGGCGGGAATCGTTCGCCTTCCTGCTGGAAACCCTCACCCGCACCCCCGACGCCGCCGTCGACGGCGTCCCCGCCGAGCGCCCGGCCCAGGCCCGGCGCACGGCGGCGGCGCTGACCGGCCCCCGGGTGCGGGTACCGGACCTGCCCGTGCACGCGGTCTTCCTGGAGCACGCCGCACGCCACCCGGAGAGGGAGGCGGTGAGCGACGGACAGCAGACGCTCACCTACCACGAGCTGGCACGTCTGTCCGCGGGCGTCGCCGGCCTCGTGACCTCGCACGGGACCGGCATCGGAGACCCGGTCGGCATCGCCCTGCCGCGCGACGCCCGGATGATTGTCGCCCTGCTGGGTGTGCTGCGCGCCGGTGCCACCCCGGTGCCCTTGGACCAGAGCCACCCACGCGCTCGGCTCGCCGCCATCGCCGAGCACTGCGGTACCCGCCTGGTGCTGTGTGACGCGGCGGAGGAGGCAGACTTCCTCCCCGAGGGCGTGCTACGGATCGCCCTCCCGGAAGTGTCCGGGATACCTGCGCTGGACGGTTCCGCTCCCGGCGACCGGGTCGCCCCGGCGGTCGGCTCCTACCTCACCTACACCAGCGGCACTACCGGGCGGCCCAAGGGCATCCACTTCCCCCACGGTGCGCTGGCCAACCTGATCCACTGGGAGACCGACGGTTACACCAAGGCCAGGCGCTGGCTGCAGTTCGCCTCCTTCGGCTTCGACGCGGCCTTCCACGAGACTTTCGCCGCCCTGTGCTCCGGCGGATCGATCCACGTGGCCGACGAGGAGACCCGGCACGACCACGACGCGCTCGCCGAGTTCGTCCATCGTCACCAGGTGCAGAAGGCGATCCTGCCGGTGTCGCTGGCGCACGCCCTGGCCACCCGCTTCGAGCAGGACCCCGCTCGCTTCGCCTCCTTGCGGGAGATCGCCACCACGGGTGAGCAACTCCGGCTCAGCGCGTCGATCCTGGCGTTCTTCGAGAAGCTGGACGGCTGCCGACTGATCAACAACTACGGTCCCGCGGAGACTCACGTCGTCACCTCCTACACCTTCTCGGGCCCGCCGGCTGACTGGCCGCGGTACGCGCCGATAGGCCGTCCGATCCAGAACGTCACGCTCGGGCTGGAGAGCTCCGACGGACTGCGGGCCATGCCATGGGGATCCGTTGGCGAACTGGTCATCGGCGGACCGTGCGTGGCCACCGGCTACCTGGACGAACCGGTGCTGACCGAGGCGCGGTTCACCGTGGCCGCCGACGGGCAGAGGCAGTACCGCAGCGGGGACCGGGCGCGCCTGCTGCCCTTGGGCGACGTGGAGTTCCTCGGCCGCCGCGACCAGCAGGTCAAGATCCGCGGACACCGGGTGGAACCGGGAGAGATCGAGGTGGTGATCCGCGAGGATGCCGATATCGCGGACGTGGCGCTGGTCGTGCGCGGCACCGAGGGCGACCGGCGCATCGACGCCTACCTGGTCCCGGTCCCCGGGGCCGACGCGATCGGTCCGCGTACGCGCGGGCGCCTGGCCGGGGTCTTGCCTCCGGCGCTGGTGCCCTCCACCTTCACCGTGGTGGACCGGCTGCCGGTCAACGCCAATGGAAAGGTGGACCACGCCCTCCTCCCGCCCCCCGGCACGGCCGCTCCCCAGGCCGGCACGCGGGATCCGAGGCTGGAGCAAGCACTGCCTCACGAGCACGAGCACGGTCACGACGTACTGGGGCGTGTTCTGGAGGCGTTCCGACAGGTGCTCGACCAGCCCGGCCTCGGAGCCGACGACGACTTCTTCCAGGCCGGAGGGCATTCGCTGCTAGCCACCCGGCTGGTCCACATGGTGCGTGAAGAGCTCGAAGTGCGCCTGTCCATCGCTGACTTCTACGAGTGCGGCACCGCCCGGGACGTCGCTGGCCTGGTAGCGGGGCGCCGAAGGCTCGGCGCCGCGCATCCCGACGAGGAACTGCCTCCGGCCACCACGACGGTCGTCCTGCCACCGGGCCTAGCCGTCCTGGCCGACCGTCCGGGACCGGACCGGCAGAAGACCGCCGTGTACGACACCGGCCTGCAGTTGGACCCGGAGCGGTTACGGGACGCCGTCGCCCTGCTGCTGGAGCGGCAGCCGGCCCTGCGCCTGCGCGTCGCGGAATCACACCGTGCCGAGCCGACAGACACAGGCGCGGTCGTCGCCGACGCCGTGGTGCGGCGCCGCCTGCCGGAGAACGTTCCCTCCGAGCGGCTGGTGGACTGGCTGTACGAGCGCGGCCAGGCCGAGCCGATCGACCCGCACACCGGTCCGCTCGTGCGCGTGGCCACCGTCGACGGGCCCGACGGCTCCGGCTTGCTCGCCGTCACCGTGCACCTGCTGGCGCTCGACGGCCGAGGACTGGACAATCTGTGCCGCACGCTGGACGAGGCCTACACGCGGACGGCCGCACCGCGCGAGACGGACGACGGGTTCCTGCGCTACCTGGCATGGCGCAACACCCTGCCGGGCAGCAACCGGCGAACCGAGGCCGTCGGACTGTGGCGGCGTCTGCTCGCCCCGCTCTCCACCGCCCCCCGACGGGCTGCGCACCCGGCCCGGGAACCCGGCCGCCGGTCCTGGGCACCGGACGCGATCCTCCAGACAGCGCTCCGAGCGCGCTGCGCGCAGCAGCGGACCACCCCGTTCACCCTGCATCTGACCGCTCTTGCGGTGGCACTGGGCCGGATGGGCGCAACGGACGCGGTGTGTCCGGCGATACCGCTCGACGGACGCTTCCAGCGGAGGCTCGACGGATCGGTGGGCGCGTTCGCCAACATCGTGCCGATGCCCCTGCTGGTGCCGGGCGACCGGCCGCTCGGCCGGCTCCTGGAAGACGCACGGCAGACCGTCGACCAGGTGCTGTCCGTAAGCGCGGTGCCGTACGCGGACCTGGCCGCGGAGCACTCCGATCTCGCGGCCTTCGACGACCTGGACGTGGTGTTTAACTACGCCAGGGACGACGAGCCACTGCGGTTCGGGACCGGGACGCTGCGCGACGTCGGGCCCGATCCGCTGACTCCCGGCCGGCGGCTGCACCTGACGGTCGTCGACAGCCAGAGTTCCTTCCGAGCCCTGCTGCGCCATGACGCGGCGACCGGCGGCGACCGGCTGCTCGCCCTGTACCGGCAGGCCCTGTACGGCCTCGTCTTCGAACCGGAGTCAACTGCCGACTCGCTCGACCCGCGACGAGCGGGCGCATGACCGCCCCCGCGCACCCCGTCGGCACCGCGCACCGGGCCACGCGCCGCCCGTGGTGGGCGCCCCGCACCGGGGCGCCCACCGGGCGCCCGTCACACCAGGATGCCGCCCAGCTTCTCCACCGCCCGGTCGATCTGGCGGCCGGTTCCCGCAGGCATCGCGGGGATGGCCGGATGCACGGAGCGGCTCAGGTTGCTCAGCACCCGCCCCGGTCCGGCCTCGACGAACGCCGACACCTCCTCGTGGCCGAACATGGTCAGCGTTTCGTGCCAGCGCACCGGGGCGGCGAGCTGCTCGGCGAGCAAGGCACGGGCCTCCTGTCCCGAATGCACGTAGGAAGCCGTCACGTTGGCCACCACGGGGACGTGAGGAGTGCTGAAGGCGGTGGCCGCCAAGTGCTCGCCGAACTCCGCGGCGACATCCGCCATCAAGGAGCAGTGGAAGGGGGCTCCGACGCTGAGCTCCTTCGCGTGGCTCGCGCCTTCCTCGAGCGCCCGCCGCGAGACCTCGGCCACGCCGTCGGCGTCGCCGGACACGACCGTCTGCTGGGCGGAGTTGTAGTTGGCCACCTCGACGACCCGTTGCCGTGCGTCGGAAACCTCCTCGCACAGCCCACGGATCCGCCCAGCGGGCAGTCCGACAACGGCCGCCATCCGCCCGGGAGTACGCCGGTTCACCTCCGCCATGAGCAGGCCGCGCCGGCGGACCAGCTTGAGGCCGTCGACCCAGTCGAGCGCGCCGGCGCACACCAGCGCCGTGTACTCGCCGAGGCTGTGCCCGGCCACCACCGACGGCCTGACCCCCTTCTCCCGCAGAACGGCCGCAGCCACCAGGCTGACGACGTAGACGGCCGGCTGGGTCACGGACGTGTCGCGCAGTTCCTCGGCGCTGCCTTCGAAGCACAGCCGGCTCAGCGGTATGTCGAGTACCTCGTTCGCGGTGTCGAAGTACGGACGCGCCAGCTCGGGATGCTGCTCCAGAAGTTCGGATCCCATTCCGGGAACCTGAGAACCCTGGCCCGGAAATACAAATGCAAGTCGACTCACGGCAGTCTCCTGCTCAAGGGAAAGTGATGCATAAAACGCGCTTTGACGGTAGATCACATTACCGGCCATCTGGCGCCAGGACAAAGCCCCCCACGGCTTTTCTGAGAAATCTGAGAAATGGCCGTCCGGGGGCATACCGCGATGCGACCTGGGAAGGGGAATTCACACTCGTTCTCGTGCATCACGCCGGCGGCTCCGCCGTCAGCTTCATGCCGTTGCGCGAGTTCCTCCCGGACGACTGGCGGCTGCTCGCGCTCGAACTGCCCGGCCGGGGTGCGGTGGCCGCCGCCCCCGTCCCCGCCACCATGGCGGACATGGTTTCGCTCCTGCTGCCGGCCCTGACCGAACAACTCAACGGACCCTATGCGCTGTTCGGGCACAGCATGGGTGCCCTGGTCGCGTACGAGCTCGCGCGGGAACTGGAGAGGCTTGGCATGCCGCCCGTCCTGCTGGGCGTCTCGTCGAGCCCGGCTCCGCACCTGCGGGGCGTGCGCGAAGGGTTCGGTGACCTGCGGACGCGGGAGAAGCTCGCCGGCTTCCTGCGCGACCTCGGGGGCACCCCGCCCGAAGCATTCGACGAACCCGAACTCATGGAGTACCTGACCCACGTTCTCCGGGTAGACCTGGACTTCCTGTTGAATTACACGGCGAACCCCTCGGGCGTTCTCGAGGTTCCGCTCGCCGTTTATTTCGGGGAGCGGGACCCGCTGGCGGGGCGTGATCTGGTATCCCCCTGGGCCGGGTATTCCTCGGTGCACACCGGATTCCGCTGCTGGCCGGGTGGCCATTTCTATCTTTTCGACCAGCCCGAGGAATTCGGCGCGCGGTGGACGCGGGACGTGCGCGCGGTGACGCGGGGTGCGGCACAGCATCAGGC
Organism: Streptomyces agglomeratus; assembly: GCF_001746415.1. Lineage (NCBI taxonomy): Bacteria > Bacillati > Actinomycetota > Actinomycetes > Kitasatosporales > Streptomycetaceae > Streptomyces > Streptomyces agglomeratus. The sequence goes on along the minus strand of NZ_MEHJ01000002.1, from coordinate 224,770 downwards.
CGCGCGGCAGGGAGCGTCATGGGCCTGACCCGGCAGACCGCCCCGGCCCCCGGTACCGGTGACCGCGTGCTGGTCAGACGCACCATCACAGCAGCGCTGCCGCTCTACCTGACCATGGTCGCCTCCTCCGCAGCCGGCCTGGTGGACACCGCCATGCTCGGCCGGCACGCCACCGCCTCCCTGGCCGCGTTCGCCCTCACGGTGGCCGTCTACACCCCGGCCACCGCGACCGTCGCCGGCGCCATGCGCGGGGTGATGCCCTTCGTGGCCGCCCACGATGACGACCCCGACGCCCTCGTGCCCGTGGTGCGGGACGGCATCTGGCTCGGCATCGTCACCGGGCTGCTGGGCGCCGGGGCCGTCTGCGCAGTGCCGCTCATCGGCCTGGTCTCCGGCGTCCCGGGGGAGACCCTGTCGGCGCTCGGCCCGCTTCCCCTCCTGCTGGCGGCGAGCGTTCTGGTGGCTGCCGTCGGCAACTCGGCCACGTCCACCCTGGTGGGCCTCGGCCGGTCCAAACTCGTGATGCGGGCCGGGACGACCGGCACCGCCGCGGCTGTGTTGCTCTCCCTGACGCTGGTGAACGGCGTCGGCCCGTTCGACGGGCTGGGGCTGCCCGGTGCGGGAGTCGCCATGCTGGTGTCCAGCCTGATCAGCGCGGTGGTCGCCCACTGGGGGCTTCGCCGGTCCACCATCCTGGCCGGCCATCCGCTCACCCTCGGCCGCCCGCACCCCCGCGCGGTGCTCGAACTGGCCGGCGTTGGCGTACCGCTCGCCGCCACCGTACTCATCAAGTTCGCCGTCCTCGGTGTGCTGGCCATCGCCGCCGCGCGGGTGGGCACCGTCAGCGCGGCCGCACACAGCATCGCCGTGTCCCTGGTCAGCCTCATGTTCACGGCCGCCGTCGCCATCGGCCAGGCCACTATCCCGCTGATGGCTCCCTACCTGAAGGCCAAAGACGTCCGCGGGCTGCGCGCCGCAGTACGCGCCGGAGCCAAGACTGCCCTCGGAGCGGTGGTCCTCCTGGGATGTGTCCTGGCGGTGCTGCGCGGGCCGGTACTGTCCCTCTTCACCCACGATCCCGCAGCTCGGCACCAGGTGCTGGCCCTGATTCCCCTGATGCTCCTGGTGGTGGTCACGGACGCGCTGCAGGCGGTGTTCGGCTTCGGGCTCATCGCGATCAGAAACACGGTGCCCAGCCTGATCGCCTTCGCCGTCTGCTACGGCCTGCTGGCCATGGCCGCCGTGCCGCTCACGGCCCTGGGCGGCCTGACCGCCCTGTGGCTCGCCCTGTTCGGCGCCAACGTCCTGCTGGTCGTCGGGCAGGTCGGCTTCTTCCATCAGCGCAGCGGCAGGCTCGCCGCTCCCGAGGCTGCGCTCGGCCGGACCTGAACCGCAAAAGGAGAACACGTACCCATGACACATCCGCAGAACGCCATGCCCGCGACACAGGCCGAATTGCAGACCGTGGTCCGGGAGACCTGGGAGCAGGTGCTCGGACACGCCGAATTCGGCGATGACGACGCCTTCCTGTCGGTCCACGGCGCCAACTCCCTCACCGCGGTACGGGTGATGGTCAGCCTCAGCGGCCGCCTCGGCACCCGCCTGCAGGTCCGCCTCATCATGCGTCACCGGACGGTGCAGGACCTGGCCGGCGCGATCCGGGAACAGGTGAGCGCGTGAGCGCCCCGGTCCGCCCCGGGGCGGCTTCGGGCACACGGCCGCCCCGGCAGCGGAGGGAGGAGATGTGCGAGGCCGACTACAGGGAACCAGACGGCGGCTTCGCGGCCACCGTGGCCGCCGTCGTCGCCGACGTGCTCGGAATCGACCGCGTCGGACTGGACGACAGCTTCTACGATTTCGGCGGAACGTCCCTGCAGGCCATCAGTCTGTGCGTCCGCTTGGAGAAGGCCACCGGCCGTGCGATCGAGCCGGTCGACGTCCTGGAGTACGACGTTCTGGCCGATCTGATCACCCTGCTCTCCGACGGATCGGAGGGCAGCCGTGGCTGAGTCTCCGCTCGACGCGTCGCTGGTCCACCACGCGGTGGCCCGGCACGCGCGGGCCATCCCGGACGCCGTCGCCCTGGTCCACCGGGACACGCGCATTGACTACGCGACACTGCACGCGGCGGCGGGTCAATACGCCGCCGAGCTCGCCGAGCACGGCGTAGGCCCGGGCGGCATCGTCCCACTGATGTTGCCACGCTCGCCGGAACTGGTCGCCGTGCAGCTGGCCGTCCTGCGGCTCGGTGCCGCCTACACCAGCCTGGACGTCCGCTGGCCGACCCCCAGGCTGCGGCAGGTGTTGGGGATGCTGGCCAACCCGACCGTCTTGGTTGCCGACCGCCCAGTCCCCCTCGACCACCCGCACGTGGTGTGGGCACCGCGCAACGATCCGTACCGGGCCGCCTCGGAAGGCACACGTCAGGCGCCCGCGGGGCACCCCTCGCCGGCGGACCCCGCCGCGGTGATCTTTACGTCCGGCACGACCGGCAGGCCGAAGGGCGTCGTGCTGCCGCACCGGGCGATCACACGCATTTTCCGCGACGGCGTGCCGATCGGATTCGGCCGGGGCAACGTCATGCCCCAGGCGGCACCACCGTGGTGGGACATGTACGCATACGAACTCTTCGGGCAGCTCATGACCGGAGGCACGTCAGTGCTGACGGACGGCGACCACCTGCTGCCGCAGATGTTGCGGCGCATGGTCGCCGAGCAGGGCGCCACCACACTGCGGCTGACCACGACGCTGTTCCACCTTTTCGTGGACGAGGACCCGGACTGCTTCACCGGGCTGCGTCAGGTCTACGCGGGCGGTGAGCGCATGTCACCTGGGCACGCCGCCGCGTTCCTGGCCCGTCACCCCGGCATCACCCTGGTCAACGGCTACGGCCCGGCCGAGAGCTGCATGCACGCCACATCCCGCGCGGTCCGGCCCGAGGACTGCGACCGCGCGGACGGGATCCCGCTGGGGACCCCGGTGCCCCACACCGAGGTGGCCGTCCTCGACCCCGACGGACGTTCCTGCCCACCTGGACAGGCGGGCGAGATTCACGTGACGGGGGAGGGGCTGGCCCTCGGGTACCTCGACGAGCCTGAGGCGACCGCACGCGCCTTCATCTCCGTCGAACTGCCCGAAACAACCGTGCGCGCCTACCGTACGGGTGACTTCGGCTACCTCGACGAGGCGGGCACGCTGCACTTCCTGGGGCGTACGGACCGGCAGCTCAAGATCCGCGGTCACCGCGTGGAGGCCGGGGAGATCGAAACCGCCGCCGCGTCCGTGGCCGGCGTGCGCTCCGTGGCAGTGGTGCCGCTGCGGGGCACGGACAGCAGTGTCACCGGGATCGCCCTGTTCTACACGTGCGACGAGGCCGGCGCGCACCAGGCCGGCGGAAAACCCGGTGAGGGGCACGACACCCTTCACGTACACAAGCACTTGGCGGCCGTGCTGCCGGACTACCTGGTCCCCGCGGTCACGTGCGCGCTGGAAGACCTTCCCCTCACCCCGAACGGAAAGCTGGACCGCGCAGCGCTGGAGAGCACGGCTTCGCGCCAGCGACGCCGGCGGCCCGCACGGCGGCCGGCGCGCCGAGCACCAGTCCGCCCCATCGAACGGAGCGAATCATGACCATCCCGGCCGACAGCGGCCCCACCGGCACCCGCACCGGACACGCCGCCGCCCACCGGCTGACCCGCGAGCAAGAGGCGATATGGATCAACGACGCGCTCTCCGAAAGCCGTTCGTGCTACACGGTGCTGTGGGCGCACCGCCTGCGCGGCGATGTCGACCCGGAAGCAGCCGAAGGCGCGCTTGATGAAGTCATCCACCGGCATGAGTCCCTGCGCAGCCGGTTCCTCATGGAGGACGGCATCCCGGTCCAGCGCGTCGAGGAGCGGCCCTGCCGTCCCCTGGTCCGAGCGGACTGCCCCGAGGCCGAGCTCGACGAACGGCTCGCGGCACTGGCGGCGGAGCCGCTCGACCCGGCCGACGGGCCGCTGTGGCCGGTGCTGCTGCGCATCTCGGACGACGACTGGGTGCTGGCTGTCCTGATACACCATCTGGTCATCGACGACTGGTCGCTGTCCCTCCTAGACCGGGAGTTCAGCCAGCTTTACCGGGCCCGAAGCCGACCGGACACCACGTCGGCCCGTCCCGCCGCGACCCCGCCGCCCCCGCAGCTCGGTGCCCACGCGGACGCCCAGCGCGTGACCCCCCTCAACGAGGACGACCTGCGTCACTGGACCGAACGCCTGACGAACGTGCCGGAAACCTGCACGATCCCTCCCGACCGGCCCCGCCCCGCGGAGCTGGGCACGCAGGGGGCGCGCATCGCCTTCCGCCTCGACGAAGACGTCGCTGTGGCCGTGCGCGGGCTCGCCCGCGCCACCCGCACCACGCCGTTCACCGTCTTCACGGCCGGGGTCACCGCTCTGCTGCACCGCCACGGCGCTGGTGACGACATCGTCGTCGGAACACCCGTCTCCCGTCGCGGGAACGCGGACCTCGACTCCGTCATGGGCTGCCTGAGCGACCTCATGCCGCTGCGCATCGACGTGGCCGCAGACGCGTCGTTCCGCGACCTCGTCCGGTCGGTCCGGTCCGAGGCCCTCGGCATGCTCCGGCACCGCGACATCTCCTTCGGCGAGTTGGTCAGACGGACCGTCACCGCCGAACAGCTGGGCAGGTTCCCCCTGTTCCAGACTGTTGTCCAGGTCAACGACTCACCAGGGCCCGGCCTGGAACTGCCGGGCGTCACGGCCGAGCGGCTGTACGCGCACTCCGGGACGGCCAAGTTCGACTTGTGCTTCGACCTCTCGGCGGAGGACGGTTCCTTCCGCGGGTTCCTCGACTACGCCACGGACCTCTACGACCCGGCCACCGCCCGGCGGATCGCCGACCGGTTCCGCACGCTGCTGGCCGCCGTGGTCGCCGACCCCGACCTGCCGCTGGCCAAGACGCCGCTGCTCACCGCGGACGAAACCGCGTTGGTGACCCGGACCTGGGCTCGGGCAACGAGCCCTGCCGACCCCCCGCCGCCGGTGCACGTGGCGTTCGAAGCCCAACGCCGGCGTACACCCGGCGCACCCGCCGCCGTCTGGCACGACCGGCAGCTGACCTACGAGGAACTGGGCACCGCCGCCGACCGGCTCGCCCACCAGCTGATCCGCAGCGGTGCGACCGGCCGCCCCGTGGGCATCCTGATGGACCGCAGCCTGGACATGGCCGTCGCGGTCCTCGCCGTACTGAAGTCTGGCTCCCCGTACGTGCCGTTAGACCCGGCCTATCCATCCGACCGCCTCGCCTACATGATCGAGGACAGCGGCCTGCACACCCTGCTCACCCAGCAGTCCTTGCACGACCGGTGCGCGGTACCTCGGTCCGTGCGCGTGCTCCAGCCGGAGCAGTGGGCCGAGGAGGCAGGCCCCGGCGCCGCGGACACGAGCCTGCCGGAGACCGGGGCCGACGACCTGGCCTACCTCATGTACACATCCGGCTCCACGGGACGGCCCAAGGGCGTGGCCATGCCGCACCGTCCCGTCGCCGGTCTGGTGCGGTGGCAATGCCACGATTCGGCAGCCGGCCCCGGCGACCGGACCCTTCAGTTCTCGGCGCTGAGCTTCGACGCCTCGTTCCTGGAGTTCTTCAGCACATGGTCCACCGGCGGCACCCTGGTCATCATCGACGCCGAGCAGCGCACGGACTACGACGCCCTGCTGGAGGTCATCGAGAAGCAGCGCGTGAAGCGCATCTTCCTTCCCTTCGTGGCGCTGCAGAGCATCGCCTTCTACGCCACCGCGATGGACCTGCCCGCACCGGCGCTGCGCGAGTGCATCACCGCCGGCGAGCAACTCCATGTGACTCCGGCCATCCGCGAGTTTTTCGGCGGGCTCGACGGTGCCGTGCTCTTCAACCAATACGGCCCCACGGAGACGCACAGCGTGAGCTCGCTGCGCCTGGACGGCGACCCGGCCGACTGGCCCCTCATGCCCACCATCGGCTACCCGATCAACGGCGCCGAGGTGTACATCCTCGACGAGCGGCTGCGTCCCCAGCCGGCCGGAGTGGTCGGCGAGCTGTGCGTCGCAGGACCGCCGGTGTCCCAGGGGTACTGGGGGCGCGCTGACCTGACGGCGGAGAAGTTCGTCCCGCATCCCCTGGACGATGGTGCGGGGACCCTGTACCGCACCGGTGACTTGGCGCGGTACCTGCCGAACGGCCAGATCGAGTTCCTCGGCCGCCGGGACGGCATGGTCAAGATCCGCGGTTACCGTGTCGAACTCGGGGAGGTCGAAGCCAGGATCCGCTCGCTCGAGGGCATCGCCGACGCCGTCGTGATCGCCGTGTCGTCAGACGTGGGCGACACCCGGCTCGTCGCCCACTACCGGCCCAGCACGCACCCGGCACCGTCTGCGGCGACCCTGCGGAAGGAGCTGGCCGACATCCTGCCGGAGTACATGCTCCCATCGGCGTATATCCCGATGAACGACGAGTTTCCGCGCACACCGAGTGGAAAGGTCGACCGGCGCGCCCTGACGAGGTTCCGATAGCCGGTCGAATGCCACCGGACAGCAGTCAGAACCACTATCTGAAAGAGGTGACGTATGTCCACTGCCACCGAGTCCGCGGTCAAGGACCTGAAGGGCACCTATGACCCTGACGGCTGGTGCGAGCTCCCCTATCGCTTCACGGACAAGGCGGTGAAACTCCTCAAGGAAGCGGTGGCCGCGATCAGTCGTGAGCGCAGGCCCGAGGTGGTGTACGAGAAGGACTCCGACACCGTTCGGGCTATCCACGGATGCCACGCCTTCGACGACCTGTGCGCCGCGCTTGTCCGACATCCGCGACTGGTCGCCCTGGCCGAGGAACTGACGGGCAAGCCGGTTTACGTCTACCAGTTCAAGGTCAACCTCAAACAGGCACACGAGGGGGCAGCCTGGCCGTGGCACCAGGACTATGCCTTCTGGAGCGAGGAGGACGGCATGCCGCGGCCCGACGCGGTCAACATAGCCGTCTCCCTCGATGACATCCATGAGGACAACGGGCCGCTCATCGTGATCCCCGGGTCCCACCGCATGGGCCTCTTCGACGTTCCGGAGAAGAGCGACGGCGAAGGCTTCACCTGGCAGCAGCACGTGTCGGCGGACCTCTCCTACACGGTAAGTGAGCAGCGAGCCGAAGACCTGGCCCGAAAGCATGGACGCGTACGGATCATGGGGCCGGCCGGTACGGTCCACGCCTTCCACCCGAGCATCGTGCACTCCTCGTCGAACAACCTGTCACCTGATCGCCGTGCGCTCTTGCTGATCACGTACAACGCCGTCGACAACGCGCCCCCGAACCCCACGCGGCCGGAGTTCCTCGTCGCCAGGGACTCCACGCCCGTCACCCCGGCCACCGACGACCGGCTCGCCATCGAGCCTCGGTCCCGGGTACGTGGGCGGCCGGCCGGCATCGCTCCGAACGGCGGTCGAATCTCCGACGGCCGCTGACGACTCTGTCGGGCTGCCCGGACCCATTGGGTCGGGGCAGCCCGACAGAGTCGTCGTGCACCGGCGTCTCTCCGCAGCCCCACTTGGAGCCCTGCGGCGTCTGCCTCGAGGGCAGGCGCAGAACCAGCCTCCAGGACGTTCTTGCCCTCTGTGCGACAAACAGGCGCATTCAGCCCGGTGCCCCTCCCGCAGCCGAGATCGCTCGGTGTCGGGGGTGCCCCTATGTCTTTGGTCAAGGGAAACGGGGTGTGTTGGGTCGGAGAGCCGGGCAGCGTAGCGGGGTGACCGGTGACCGACCCCTGTGGGATGACGTGAGTTCCTTCTTCGACCCGGACTTGATGGGGTCGCTGCCGGACGTGCGTGTCCCGAAAGATTTCGATGGAGGACTGGCAGGCGGTCCTCGATCTTGTCGTGGAGAAGGGCTGGAGTGCCAGTTGTCGGCGTACAAGTGAACGTGGTTGGGCGGCCCCGGGCCTCGCAGCCCGGGGCTCCCACAGAGTGAAGTAGGCCGCCGACGAGGTGCCCATGGTGTGGGTCCTTTTCCGACGGCGCCTTCCCGAACCGGACAGGCCAGTTTCCCGGCATCCGGCTCTCCAGTGATCATTTCCGTGGTGGTGCGGTGCCTCGTCCGGCATGGATGTCCTCGTGGCAGCGGCGGCAGATCACCAGGGTCTTGCGCCGTCGCATTGCCATCAGGTGCATCCATGCGGGCTTGTCCCGACGTCCTGGCCGGTTGAGGTCGGCGAGCTTGCGGACGTGGTGGACCTCAAGTTTCGTCCGGGCTTCGCAGATCTCGCAGCACTCGGCGAGGAGTCTGTGGATCAGCTCGTTTCGCTTCATGCTGGCCATGACCGGCCGTTGGTCGGTGAGGACTGCTGTGCGCTGTCGTTTGAGCGGAATTCCGCCGATGAGGTTCCCCCGAGATGCGGCGGGAGGTGACAGCTGGTCAGATGGGTCTCATGAGAGGACCTTTGACCATGGCTGCCCCGAGGAAATATCCGCTGGAGTTGCGGGAGCGTGCGGTGCGGATGTATCGCACGACCGAGCCGAGGCCGGTGATCAAGCGGCTGGCCGTCGAGCTGGGTGTGCATCCCGAGGCCCTGCGCGGCTGGATCCGCCAGGCCGAGGCCGACGCTGGTGAGAGCGATGACCGGCTGACCACCGCCGAACGTGAGGAGCTCGCGGCCCTGCGCAAGGAGAACGCGCAGCTCAAGCGGGCGAATGAAGTCCTGCGGACGGCGTCGGCTTTTTTCGCCGCGCAGCTCGACCCGACCCGGCCCAGGTGACGGCGCTCCTCGACGAGCACCCGCATCTGGGGGTCGAGCCGGTCCTGCGGGAACTGCACATCGCTTCGTCCACCTACTACCGCTGGCGCCGGCAAGAGCAGGAGCCGTGCGAGCGGCGGCGCCGTGACGCGGAGCTGACCGAGCAGATCCAGCGGATCCACGCCGATTCCGGCGGCATCTACGGTTCCCCACGCGTGCATGCCGTCCTGAGGCGCGAGGGTGTCCACGTGGGCCGCAAGCGGGTCGAGCGATTGATGCGCGAGGCCGATCTCGCGGGCGTCAGCCCCCGTCGTAAGGGTTTCACCCGCCGGGATCCGAAGGCCACCCTCGCCCCGGACCTGGTGAACAGAGACTTCACCGCGCCCGGTCCGAACCGGCTGTGGGTCACCGACCTCACCATGATCCCCACCGGCGAAGGGCCGCTGTGGCTCTCCGCGATCCGGGACGCCTTCTCCCGCCGGGTGGTGGCCTGGGAGACCTCCGCCTGTGCGGACGCCGACCTGGTCCTGTCCTCGCTGGAGTACGCCCTGGCCAGCCGCGAGGTCGAGCCCGGCAAGCTGGTTCATCATGCGGATCACGGCTGTCAGTACACATCGATCAAGCTGACAACTCGACTGCTGCGGGCAGGAATTGAGGCGTCCATGGGGTCCGTCGGGGACTCGTACGACAACGCTCTGGCCGAGAATCTATGGATGCTGGTCAAGACCGAGTGCGTCCGCGGCCGCGTCTTCGCGACCAGGGCTGAGGCGAACCTGGCCCTCTTCGAGTACATCGACGGCTTCTATAACAGCCGGCGCATCCAGCAACGGCTCGGCTACCTCAGCCCCATCGAGTTCGAGGAGAAGCACTACACCGACCAGGCGACGGCCGAACAAGCGAACCTGGAACCCCGTCACCCCGCCCTGACCAGCTGATCAGCACCTCCCGCACAACGGGGGAACCTCACCGAAGCGGGCAACCAGCGGCTTCCTTCCCCGGTCGCGTGGGACAGTGACGGTCAGACAGGTTCGCGGTCCCTCGGATGTCTCGACGGTGCTCTTGTACTTCCGAGCCATCTTCGTGACCGTCGACCGGTGCTTCCCGGCCAGCGTCTTCAGCAGCGAGGTCTCCATAACCCACTGGAGCCTGCCCAGGCGGAACACGTCCTGGGCGAGAAGGTAGTACTGGACCACCCCCCGGTACTCGGCCTGATACTTCGCGACGATCGTGAAGTCCTCGTCATGAAGCAGCACACCGCGGTGCGCGGGCTGTCCCTTACTCATGTATAGCGCGCATTTCTGCCTGATCACCGTCTTGGGCACGAACAGGCCGATCGCTCCGTTGACCGCCCGGCGGTTCCGGGTGATCTTCGTGTCGGAGTGCTGGGCTCTGATCTCGTAGCCGAGGAAGTGCGCCGCCTGGCTGGTGGCGTGGGTGATCACGGTCTTGGACTCGGAGAGTTCCAACTTGAGCTCGTCGCGCAGGAACTCACCGATCCGCGTCTTGATCTCCTCGGCTTCGTGCTTGGGTCCGGCGAACCCCAGGAGCCAATCGTCGGCGTAACGGACGTACCGAAGCCGGCGGTAGCCCGGATCGTTCGGGTCCTGGCTCGGCAGAGAACGCTGCTGGTGCCGAAGCGCCCGCACCGCCTCCCGATTTCCGTGCCGTTTGGCCTTCCTGATCGCGAACTCCACGACGCGATATACCCGGTTGGGCTGCCGACGTAGGCCCCGGTTGTACTCGGGCAGCAGAGACTGTTCGATGAACTGGTCCAGCCGGTCAAGGTAGATATTCGAGAGGATCGGGGAGGCCACCCCGCCCTGCGGCGCGCCGCTGAGCGTGGCGTGCCAACGCCAGTCCTCCAGGTATCCGACCTTGAGCATGTGGCTGATCAACCGTAGGAACCGGCCGTCGTGGATCTTCTCCGACAGCGTCGACAGCATCACCTCGTGATCAAGGCTGCCGAAGCAGTCGGAGATGTCCCCCTCGACAAACCAGTGGGTTCCCTTCCAAACTTCCACAACCTCGCTGAGCGCGGTGTGGCATCCCCTTCCGGGGCGGAAACCGTGGGAGCGGTCGGAGAACTGGACGTCGTAGTACGACTCAAGGAGCAGGCGCACGACCTCGGCGACCAGTTTGTCCGACCAGGGTGGCAGGCCCAGCGGGCGTTTCTTCGTCGATCCCTTCTTCTCGATGTAGACCCGCTTGACCGGAGACCACCGGTAGCGCTCGGCGCGCAGGGCGTCGATGACGCTGCCGATCTTCTCCAGTGACATGCCGTCTGCGGTTTCCCCAGTGACTCCGGGCGTCATCGCACCCGCGTTGGCGTAGATGCGACCGTAGGCCACCAAATACAGCTGGGGGTTGAACAGTTGCCGATACAGCCTCTCGACTGGCAATCCTCTCTCGCCGCGTTTACGGATGACGTCCAGTACCGCTTCGGCGCTCTGCATTACGCATGCCTCCCTTCGCTGGACATCTCGATTACCTGTGCCCGCAGGGTAGGCCGCCGGCGAGGTATCCACAGTTGTGGACCCTTTTCCGACGGCCCCCCACCGAACCGGGCATGCGACTTGTCACCGCACCCGGCTCTCCAGTACCACATTCCTCGAAACCTGCCCCGTTGAGGATCCGTTGTGGATTCCGTCGTGGCAGTTACGGCAGACGATCAGGGTCTTGCGATGGCGTGACGCCATCTGCTGGGCCCAATCAGGCTGTTCAGCCTGATTTTTGGAGAGGAGGTCTTTCAGACGCCGGACGTGGTGCACTTCGACATCAGTCCGCGACTGGCAGAGTTCGCAGCGGCCGGACATGAGCCGGTCGATGAGTTCCGCCGGGCGCTTCCTCCAGATCTCCGGGAGATTGTCTTTGAGAACTACCCTCGTGGTCCTGCGGGCAAGCGAAATCCCGCCCCATCGGGCAACCAGCGGCCTCTTCCCATTGCCTCGCCCGACCGTGACTTGCAGACCTCTGCGAGGACCTGCTGGCGTCTGCCAGGTAGCCCGGTAGCGGTTCCAGACCTTGTTGACGCTGACCTTGTTCTTATGGCCCAACGTCTTGGTCATCGACCGTTCCATGACCCACCTCAGCAGGCCGAGGCGGTGCCGGTTGTAGGCCAGCTGGTAGTACTCCGCGATGCCCCGGAACTCTGCCTGATACCGCGTCACAATACGGAAATCCGAATCATGAGCGCGTGTCAGCATGGCTACCGGTTTACCGCGTCGCATGTAGGTCTTACGCTTGTCGCGCACGACGTCCATGGGCACCTTCAGTCCGATCTGCCCGTTGATGGAGCGATGACCGTTCCGATCGTGCTTGGCGTCGTTGTGGTGGACTACGATTTCGTAGCCGAGGAAGCGGGCGGCCTGTGACCGTCCATGGGTGATCAAGGTTTTCTTTTCGGAGAGTTCCAGCTTCAAACGATTCCGCAGGAACCTTCCGATCATTTCCTTGATGTACTCGGCTTCCCGCCGCGTTCCGGAGAATCCCAACAGCCAATCGTCCGCGTAGCGGACGTAATGCAGCCGTCGGAAGCCTGGATCATTGGGGTCATGAGAGGGGAGCTTTTGCAACTGACGACGCAGTTGCCGTGCTTCCTCCCGCTGCCCCTTCTTCTCCAGCTTCCAACTGGCCTTATGTATCCGCATATATGGAAGATAAGGCTTGCGTCGGGCTCCCTGGTTATAGACGGGCAAGAGCGTTGTCTCGACGTACTTGTCCAGCCGGTCCAGGTAGATATTGGAGAGCAAAGGGACTCAAAACGCCCCCTTGTGGCGCCCCACTTAGTGTTTCGTGGTAACGCCATTCTTCCAGGTATCCAGCCTGAAGTAGTCCGTCGATCAACCGCAGGAAGCGGCTGTCGTGAATGTTCTCGGCCAGGATGGAGTGAAGCACTCCATGATCCAGCCGGTCGAAACACTGGGAAATATCTCCCTCGATGAACCACGTCATACTGCGCCACGATTCAGATACTTCCGTAAGGGCGGTATGGTAGCCCTTCCCCGGCCTGAAGCCGTGGGAGCGGTCGGAGAACTGAGGCTCGTAATAGGCTTCCAACAGGGAGCGTATTACTTCTTGCAACAGCTTGTCCGACCATGAGGGCAACCCCAGAGGGCGGCGTTTCCCTGGCGATCCTTTCTTCTCGATATACACACGCCGGACCGGGGTCCACCGATAACGCTCATGCCGCAGCGCATCGATGATCACCTGAATCTTCTTCAGACTCATGCCGTCCACGGTCTCCGTGGTGGAGCCGGGCGTCATGGAACCGTCGTTACGGTAGATCTTCCCGTAGGCACGCAAGTACAACTCCGGGTTGAACAGGTGCCGGTACAATCTCTCCAGTGGCAATCCTCTCTTGCCGCGTTCATGGATGATCTCCATCAGGGCTTCGGCTCTCTGCATTACGCGTACCTTGCCTCTCCGGATATCGTGGAACCTGTGCCACTTGGCCCTGTAAGCGGCTTTCCCGCTCTCCTTGGTGGGGCGTTACTCCCACGACTACTATTGACACTCCGTCACCGTAGGGCTCTCGCCCCTTAGGCAATCCCGAATTCCTCTTGCGTTGGACGTATCGAGCGTGACGTAGGCGACCCGTCCGTTCCCTTGAGTGAGCTCGTTGCCCACCGCCCACCAGCCGGAAGATTGGGGCGAAGCAAAGGGGATTCGCCTGATGCTGGTGGCTCCGCTCCGGGCGTTGTATGTCGGAGGATGCACATTTCCATCACTGGGAACTGGGCTTCAAACAGTCTGGTCTTCGCCATATCACACGAACCTTGCGCGACAGCACCTTAAACGCCTTCGCAGCGCTTCACGCTTTCCCGCCATGCTGTTGTCCCCTCGCGCTTTCGCGTCCAGGTAAGGCGGGTGGTCCAGAGGCTTCTCCTTCCGAACCTCTACTCTTTGAAAGAGTGATCCAACGCCGAGTTAGACGGCGCAACTTCGCCCATGCGGACGGCTTTCCCGTCCTCCCTGGCAGGTCGTCACTCCTGCGACTACTACGGGCGCTCCGTCGCCGTAGGGCTCGCGCCCCGTAGGCGATCCCGTGGTACGTCTTCGTTGTACGTATCGAGCACGACGTAGGCCGCCCACTCATCTCCTTGACCGCCCTCGCTGGGCGATGCTCCACGTCACGGAGGTTGTCCCGGTGCACAGTTCAAACCAGAACATGACGTAGCGTCGGTTTCAGGTGTCGTTCCGACGGGTGGTCACTCTCACCGCTGGAGATTGGGCTTCAAGCAATCCAGCCTTGGCCATATCGCGCGGGTCTCGCGGAACTCCGCCCCGGACACCTCCGGACGGTCTCCGCTTCCCTGGCATGCTCTTGTCCCCTCGCGCTTTCGCGTCCAGGTAAGTCAGGCGACCCAGGAACCTCCCTCCGAGTTCCTCCCGACTGCGTCGGGGATACAACGAAGCGCCTCACGGCGCACTCCGTACGTGACAGTCTCCCGTCATACGGCTCTTGTCGCTCTGGTCACTTGACGGCCGGTTTCACCCAGATCAGGTGCGAAGTACCGGGGGCTCCGCAGCGGCCTGCGCCATCGCCCTGGCGGGCCTTTCGCAAGGTCCCCGATCTCTTGTACTTGGTAGGCCGATCGCAAGGAAGGCTGAAGTCCCCGGCGGGAGAAGGAAGATCCAAGAAGCGAAGACCGGCGGGCCGAAAGGCCAGAGGAAACAGGGAGACGGGACTTCACCCGTCTCTCGCATAACTCGCCGGATGCGGGCCCTGGTGGCCTGGCCCGAAAGGGCGCCAAAACCGGACGAAGCCCGGCCTCAACTGCCTTTTTTCTCACGTCCTTGACGACTGCGGATACCCGCCCCGGATGCATCCGCAGCACCCGCATCCTCGACTTGGTGAACAGCATTGACCCCAAGCTCGTCGCCGCCGCCTTCGGTATGGACCCGCAGGCCACCCTGATCTATCTCGCCGACCGCGTCGATCCCGGACGAGTGCTGCCCCTGCCGAAAACCGCTGGCGCAACACCCCACAGAGCGTGAGGATCAACAACCGGGGGCCAGCACTCAGCGGAGGGAACCGGCATGGTCGGTGGGGTGGAAGTGCAGCAGGTGGACGAGGAAAGCCTCGAAGAGCTCCTTGCGGTGGCCGTCGAGGATGCAGCACCCGAAGAGGTCATGCCTCCCGTGGCCGGTCCACCAGGATGGACGATGGAACGCCAGGAAGCGTTCCGGAACTGGCACCGGGCTCGACGTCCCGGACTTACCGGCCCGCTCCGCGAATCCACATTCGCGATCACCCAGAACGGGAAAATCGTGGGGTCAGCCCGTTTGGCTCTCCGCGACAGCTATAACGTCCTCGAAACCGGCATGTGGCTCGGCCGTTCACATCGCGGATGCGGAATCGGCACCGCCACTCTCCGAATCCTCCTCGACGAAGCCGCGAAAGCCGGCGTACGGGCCGTAGTCGCGGACACCAAGACTCACAACACGGCGGCACTTGGCGCCTTGCGTCGCAATGGTGCAACGCTCATCGCAAGCCAGGACACCGTCGAAGTCCACGCTGAGTTGATTGCGAAGGAGATGCTGCCGCCTTCACCCTCGACCGGGAACTCGTGAAGCTTCGGCAGCACGGCCGGCGTGGGCACGACGGCTTCGTGATGCGCACGATGGCCATGCGGGGCCTCAAGCTGACCCGCCGAGCACTGTCTGGGCCTGGCCGAGACCGGCCTGAATCGTGCCAAGGGCCAGGTCGACGCACAGACCGAAGCCCTCTTCCGCGTCGTCCACGCCCACACCCTGGCCAAGAGTGGCAAGAAGCGTGCCGCCCTGGCCGCGGCCGAGCACGCCCGCACGCTTCTGACCGGTGCGCCGGGCGACGAGGTGCCGTTCTGGGCGCTGGCCTGGGGGCCGCCGGCTGCCTCGGTGCACTCCCGCACCGCCAAGGTGCACGAGACCATGGGCGACCATAGGGCCGCCGCCGAGCACTACGCGCTGGCGGTCACGGCTCGTCCGGCGGACACGTACGCTCGGATCGTTGCCCTGGACCTGGTCGCGGGCGCCGACGCCTACCAGGCCTCGCCCGCTTGGACCTGCCGGTGCAAGCTCGAGCGGTGGCGGGTGGCGGCGCCGGTCATACACCGCCACCCGAGGCCGGGGATGCAGCTGCGCCGTCATGTCGACCATACGACGATATGACGCCCAGTCGGGGGATGAAGGACGGACAGGCCAGGCGGCGAGGCCGACGTCCCCTGCGAGCTGGTGGTCGCGTGCCGGAGGCGGCACGGTTTGGGTCACGGGTCGCTGGAGTGGGGTGACAGGCGAACAAGACGGGTGCTGACAGTAGATGCGAGTGCCAATCTCCACGATTTCGGGGTGAATCCCCCCCCGTCCCGGCGGAGAGCTCGCGTATCAGCGAGTGTTCGGACTTGTGCTGATGCTTCCGTACACCGAACAGGCCGGCGGGGACGTGACGCGCGTGGTGGCCGATGCGGCGCAGGCCGTGCGCCGCGAACGCGCGGGGCAGAGCTGCGGGCATGCAGAGCACCCCTTCGACGAGCAGTGGGAGGACCTCGTCGACACGCTCCCGGACGTGCTGCGGATGCTGGCCGACGACAGCATCGAGTGGTGGGAGAACTATCCGCAGGAGCAGTGGCTCTGCCCGCGTACCGTCGACGGGTTCGCTGCCATGGTCCTGGAGGCGCTCGAACCCGGATCGGCCACCGACGCCCCGCCCCTGCTGCCGTTCGCCGCCCAGCGGCGCCTCGACACGCTCACGGCCGTCCTGGAGGGCTACCCGCAGCCCGGTACGGATGTGGGCGAGGAAGTCGCCGATGTGGGAAAGGCGCTGAGCGGTGCCGAGGGGGAGGGCCGGGCGGGCCATGTGATCACGGCCGCGGCGCTGACCTGGTGGGCCGGGACCGCCAACAGCTCTGACGAGGCGTACGACGCCTTGGTGCAGGGTTTCGAGCTGGCACTCGCCGGGCTCGCGGACCCCGTGTGCACCCACGACCAACACCCTGCCCTTCCCCGTTGGGCGACTGCCGCCGTCTGTGTGGGGATTCACCTGACCACCGCCGGCGGACGCGGTGTCTACGAGCGGCACGGGCCGTGTCTGAAGAACCCACCGCCGCTCGAGCCGCTGCTGTGCCCGGCGTTCACGGCTTCGCTCGCCCGGGACTCCTTGATCCGACTGCGCGCGATGCGAGCCGAGCCGCAGCCGGGGAGGACGGAGGAAGGGCCCTAGGGTCTGTCGTCAATGTGATCTTGGGTAGTCGATCAGGTCGGTGATACGTCGCCATGAACTGACCGATGCCGAGCGGGACTTCGTGCGGCCGTTGCTGCCCCGGAGGGCGATGGGGCGGCCCCAGCTGGATGACCGGACGATGCTCAACGGGATCGTGTGGAAGTTCCGTGCCGGGGTGGCCTGGCGGGATGTGCCCGAGCGGTATGGATCCTGGGCCAGCCTGCACACCCGGTTCCGCCGCTGGGCCGCCGACGGCACGTTCGACCTGATGCTGCGGGCCGCGCAGGCCCGGGCGGACGCGGCCGGGGACATCGACTGGCTGGTGTCGGTCGACTCCAGCATCGTCCGCGCCCACCAGCACGCGGCCGGCGCCCGAACAGGGGGCACCGAAACCGGCACTCGGACGCTCCCGCGGCGGAGTGACCAGCAAGATACACCTGGCATGCGACGGCCTGGGCCGCCCGCTCGCCTGGTCAAGCCTGGGCGCGATTCGGCTGGCGGTTCCCACGACCAGCGGCTGGAGGGGTGCGCGGCCGTGGGCGCTCGCCCTGGGGTCCGAACATGATCAGGTACTCGACCGGTCCGCCGGGGCTGGCGTTCGTCACGCCGTGCGGGGTGCGGGTGTCGAACTCGGCGACGTCGCCGGGGGTCAGGATGAGGTCTTGGTCGCCGAGCGCGAGCCACAGCCGCCCGTACAGAACGCACAGCCACTCGTGGCCGTGGTGGGAGACCTGACGGGGCCGCGGGGGCGGGCCCGCGAGGGCGGGCAGGACGTGCTTGTGGGCGTGCAGGCCGCCGACGTACCGGGTCAACGGCAGCACCGCCTTGGCGTCGCCGAAGCTCAGCGGCGCTGGAGCGCGCGGCTCGGCCGCGGGGGCCGGTGCGGTGCCGGCCAGCTCGTCCAGGGAGACGCCGTACTCCTTCGACAGCTGCAGCAGCACCTCCAGGGTGGGCTTGCGCCGGCCGGTCTCGATCCGGGACAGCGTGCTGGCCGAGATACCGGTCGCGCAGCCGACACCGGCGAGCGTCGCGCCGTGGTGTTCGCGCGCGGCCCGCAACCGGGGCCCCATCGCGGCCAGCGTGCCCTCCACGTTGTCGACTGCCACCTATCCCGCTCCTTCATACCCGTGCTGCTCCACCGCTCTGTCCTGCGAGTTTGCCAGGATGGCAAGGCTGGTCGCGTCGGTCGGGTGCCGCGCCGCATGATCGATGGGTAGCCGCGTCCGCCCGCGATCCGAGGAGAAGCCCATGCAGCCCGAGCCGACCGCCGAGATCCGCCACCGCACCGTCGAGGCCCCGGCCGGGCGCCTGCACCTGGTCGAGCAGGGCGCCGGCCCGCTGGTCCTGCTCGTGCACGGCTTCCCCGAGTCCTGGTACTCCTGGCGCCGCCAGCTCCCGGCCCTCGCCGCGGCCGGCCACCGGGCGGTGGCGATCGACGTGCGCGGCTACGGCCGCTCCTCCAAGCCGGAGACGACCGACGCCTACCGGATGCTCGACCTGGTGGAGGACAACGTCGCCGTCGTGCGCGCCCTCGGCGAGGAGAACGCGGTGGTCGTCGGCCACGACTGGGGCTCCAACATCGCCGCCGCCTCCGCCCTGCTCCACCCCGAAGTCTTCCGCGCCGTCGGCCTGCTGAGCGTCCCCTACGCGCCGCCCGGCGGCCCACGCCCCACCGACATCTTCGGCCAGATCGGCGGCCCCGAGCAGGAGTTCTACGTCTCCTACTTCCAGGAGTCCGGCCGCGCCGAGGCGGAGATCGAGCCCGACGTCCGGGGCTGGCTCGCGGGCTTCTACGCGGCCCTGTCCGCCGACACCATGCCCGCCCAGGGCGAGCCCGACCCGCACTTCGTCGCCCGCGGCGGCGGCCGGCTGCGCGACCGCTTCCCCACGGGGGGCCTCCCGGCCTGGCTGAGCGAGGACGACCTCGACGTCTACGCCGGGGAGTTCGAACGCACAGGGATCACCGGCGCACT
Source organism: Streptomyces agglomeratus (assembly GCF_001746415.1). NCBI lineage: Bacteria > Bacillati > Actinomycetota > Actinomycetes > Kitasatosporales > Streptomycetaceae > Streptomyces > Streptomyces agglomeratus. The sequence goes on along the minus strand of NZ_MEHJ01000002.1, from coordinate 205,839 downwards.
CAACCGCTACCGCAATATGGACCGAGACTGGGAAGACCTCGCCCCGCACCGCGGAGCCCCGATCAAGCAGCCGTCCCTGTTCATCGGCGGCGCCCTGGACGCCTCCACCACCTGGATGTCCGACGCCATCGACACCTACCCCACCACCCTCCCCGGCCTGTCGGCCTCCCACCTCTTGGACGGCTGCGGCCACTGGATCCAGCAGGAGCGCCCCGACGAGGTCAACCGCCTGCTGACCGACTGGCTCGCCACCCTCCAGGGCTGAACCAGGCGGGCTACCTGGGCAGCTTGGCGGTTCGTTCGGGGTGGGCGGCGGTGATGTAGCGCATGGCGGTCTGCTTGGTGATGCCGAACAGCCGCATCAGCCTGAGCGGGTCGGCGCCTTCGGCTGCTTCGTTGAGGATGCGATCTGCTTGATCAAGGTGGGCCTCCCCGAGAACCCGCACACCCCGTACTACCGGACCTTCGAGACCGCCGTCGACGCGGACGCCCACCTCTATGAGTCCGTCGTGCCCATGGTCCCCCGACGTGGAACGAGTGGGAGCGTGTCCAAGGAGTACGTCGCGCTTACGTCTGCGTCGAGGATGGCGACGTCCTCGAACGACGTCCTGGCCTCCATCGCCGCCCGCCGCGCCGCCCAGCTGGTGGCCTCGAGCACACTCTGGCCTTCAGAAGGCCGCCATGTTCATGGCCGCCAACGCCTGCCCCATCCTGCTCCGCGCCATCGGCGAAGCGGAGCGCGCCGGATTCGAGGTGCCCCGCCTCCTGGAGCGCACCACCCACAGGCGCGGCTTCGCCGACGCCGATGACCCGGCCGTCGCATTGACCTGGCGGCTAGTGCACGCCTGGCGGGCGCCACCGCAGCCCAGCAGACCGCCCGACCAGTCCCTTCGCCTTCCAGAGCCGGCCGGCCTGCGCGCTGTCTAATCGGCGGCTGACAGCGCGCGGGGAGTTCAGTTGCGGCGCTCCCGGTGGCAGGTGCACGCGCAGCGGAGCGGAACCGCCACCACACCGCCAGCCTTGATGTCCTGGTTGCCGTCACAGAACTCGTGCTCGCCGATACGGCACACCCCAACGATCGCCGGGTTCGTCTGCGGGTCGGCGTGGGCGGGCGCGATCACCCTTCCAGTCCGTCTGCTGAGGCCATGAGTCGCCCGAATACTCGTGGTGGTGGTCGCCGTCGTGGTTCGGGTCGTCGATGGTGCAACACCTCGCCGGCGCGTCCGGGTTGGGTACCCAGCAGATGCGGAGTCCCGAAGGTCGGACGGTCGCGGCCGCCTCGCCCTTCATGACTTCTGCCCCGCGAGAGGAGCCGCCGGCTTCGAGGCGGGCACGAGGCCGCGCTGCTCACGGCACGGAGCACACGCGTACTGGCCGTAGCCAGAGCCAGACGTCTGCTCGAGGGTGTCGATACGGACGGTGGTCACTGACGGCCCCTTGTGCCAGTGACACCAGGTGCCGGGCCGTCCCGCTTCGGTAGCCCCCGAGGGGCGGGTTCCTGTCGTCATGAGGACGACGGTAGGGAGACGATGCGCACGCACTCCAGCGATGTGCAGCAATGTTCACGAACACTGTTTCCGCTGCCCCTGGCCGGTCTGTGCTCTTGACCAAGCCGCCGCCCGACACGGACAGTTGTGCACAAGCACGCACACGAACGGCGTTGGAGGCGACCATGGCATTACGGTTCATCGGCATCGACCCCAACACAGGCGACGGCGAGAGCCCGACCGTGTGGATCGACGAGACGCAGCAGGAACTCGTCCTCCAGGGGTGGAAGCCGTGCGCGGCACTCGCAGCGCAGTGCGCGGCCACCGAGGTGCCAGGCCACGCCAAGGGAATTCCGGACACTGAGGCAGTTGTCCGTATCCCCGCCAGGATGGTTTCGATGATCAGGGAGGCGTGCGATGCCATCGAGCGTTCCCACGTTCGCTGAGCTCCTGGGCTCGGCCAGCCGATCGGCCGTACACCTCGAGATGCGCGATTCTTACGCAGTCGACAACGAAAAGGCCAGGTTCGCCGAGTGGAGGGCCGGCCACCGGCTCGACCCTGCTGACCGATCATCCTGGTGGCGGCCTTGGCTCGACCTCATCTCGGAGACCGTCGAGCGTGGTGTCGTGGTCCGCCGTGCGCGCATCGTCTCCGAGCCCGTCAGCGAATACATCCGCTTCGAGCACTCCGGCACATTCACCAACGTCGCAGCCGGCGAACAAGTCCGGTGGCTGCCCCGGCGCCAGGCTTCGAGCATCGCGCTGCCAGGCAACGACTTCTGGCTCATCGACGGCCGACTGATCCGCTGGAACCACTTCACCGGTGAAGGAGCCTCGGCAGGCGGGGAGATCAGCGAAAACCCGACCGAGGCCAAGCTCTGCGCGCAAGCGTTCGAAACGGTATGGGCACGAGGAATCCCGCACGACGAATACAAGATCGACTAGCGCGAAGAGGTCACGGCCAGCTCATGCCCATCTCCCCGTCCTCTGCCGCGCAAGCCGCCCGCGAGAACGTCGCGCAACGCCTGCGCGAACTGCGCGCCGACGCCGGTATCACAGGATCTGAGCTGGCCGACCTCTGCGGATGGACCCACTCGAAGTCCTCCCGCATCGAGAACGCACGCACCCCACCCTCCGCAAACGACATCCGCCTGTGGTGCCGGGCCTGCGGGGCCGACGGCCAAGCGCCGGACATCATTGCCCAATCCCGCAACGCCGAATCCATGTACGTCGAGTGGCGACGCAAGGTCCGCGCTGGGCTCAAGCAACTGCAAGACAGCTACGTGCCCCTCTTCAAAACGACAAAGGTCTTCCGCGTCTACTCCAGTACCCTCGTCCCCGGCCTCCTCCAAACCGAGGGATACGCCACCGGCCTGATGTCCCTGATCACCGCGTTCCGCGAGATCCCCGACGACGTGGCACAAGCCGTCGCCGCGCGCCTTGAGCGCTCCAAGATCCTGCACGAGTCGGGCCACCGCTTCGTTCTGCTGGTGGAGGAGACGGCGCTGCACCACCAGATCGGCGACGCAGACGCCATGGCCGCCCAGCTCGGATACCTGCTGACTGCCGGGGCACTACCCGCAGTGTCGCTAGGCGTGATCCCCGCTACCGGCCAACGAGGCATCTGGCCGATGGAGACATTCCACATGTACGACGACACACTCGTCTCGGTGGAGTTGCTCTCCGCACGGGTCACGCTCACGCAACCGTCGGAGATCGCCATGTACCTGAAAGCGTTCGAGGAACTGCGCTCCATGGCCGTCTACGGAGCATCAGCCCGCGCACTCATCGTGAAGGCGATCGAGGCACTGAACTGACCTGTACTTCATGGAGGAGGTGTTTGCCCGGCTCGGGTGGGCGTGGGAGCCGCGCGAGGTGACGCCCGGCCGCCGGCCCGTCATGGAGATCGCGGGCATCGACCAGCGGCTCATCGGCTGGCAGTTGACCCGCCGCCAGCAGATCGAGGACGCGCTGTCCGTTCTCCTCGAACGCGCCGAACCGCCCACCGCCCCGGGCTGGGGCAAAACCTGGAGCCTTCTTCGAAACGACTGCTCAACGAGCACAAAAGACCAGGTCAAGGCCGCCCTTCCCGCGCACTTTCCCGGCCGCGTCGCCGCGGTCTCAGCACGTCGTCGCTCTCTTCCTCAGAGCGTCCCTCTCCCCCACCGCGACCGCGGCCTGCGGGCTGAGCACATCCCCCAGTGGCTCCCCGACCAGTGGTTCGCCGCCATGTACGTAACCACTTCCCCACGGTCCATGCGGCAGAGCCGCCTCTTCCGGCGCTTCGCGGCCATCCAGCTGGTCATGGACACCGCGCGCATGAGCGCGGACGAAGGGATCCGCTACCTGGGCATCCCCGACAGTTGGCGAGAGGGTCCGGCCCGCCAACGGAAGCTCCTCCCCCTCGGCAGCTGCACGAGCCGGCCCGACCTGGCCAGCGCTTTTGACCGGCTCAGCCAGCACATCTCGGAGATCCACAATCCGGTCGACTACCGCAGGCGCCGCCTGTTCTTCGCCGACTGGACACTCACACCACGCGCCTGGGACCCGATCGCACAACAGATCCGCGCACACGGGCGGCACTTCCGGTTCCGGTTCCACGCCCAGATCCAGGACGCCGCCTCATCCTTCGTATGGGCCCAGGTCGCCGGTGGTGAACCGTCTCTCGCCCCCAGCGCACAGGAGTACCTGTGCGTCCGCCACCACCCTGATCAGCAGAAATTCGCGTTGAGCCTCCAACGGATCCGCAGTCCCGGAAAGTCCATTCGCTACCAGACCCTCCATGGCCTGCTCATGGAGTACGCCAACACACTGGCAACCGCGTGTGACGGTGGTTGACCGGCAGTTGGCCACGGGAACCCTCCTTCACGTCTTCGGCGCTCGGGTCCGTGGCATCAGGCGCGGGATCGCGCTGCGTGTGGTGTTGCGCCGAGGGAGATGGCCGCTGCCGCGAGTGACAGGGTGGCGAGAGCGAGGAACAAGGCGGGATAGCCGACGGTGCCGGCCAATGCGGCACCGGCGAAGGGGGCGAGGGCCGCGGCGATGGAGGCAGGTGCGCTGAGGAGGCCGGAGAGGCGCCCGTAGTGGGTGGTGCCCCAGCGGTCGGTGACGGCGGTGGCCTGGAGCAGGGTCAGGTTTCCGCGCACGGTTCCCGCGAGGACCGCGATGAGGGCCAGGAGCGGGAGCGGACCGGGAACGAGGGCAAGGGCTGCGGTGGTGGCACCGCCGGCTGTGATCAGGGCGGCGGTACGTGCGGTGGTGCTGGTTCGCCGGGCGAGGGTGGCGTAGAGGGTGCGGCCGAGGGTCTGCCCGGCGCCTCCGAGCCCGAGGACCCACGCGGCTTCGGTGGTGGTGGCACCGCGCTCGGTCAGGAGCGGGACGAGCCCGATGACGACGGCGTACATCGCGAACCCGGACAGGGTCAGGGCTGCGGCGAGGAGCAGGAACGGGCGGCTGCGCTCCACCGCCGGCCCGGGGGCGATGCCTTGCGGGGGGTGGGGCGGCGGGGCGGGTGGCCAGGGTGCGCGCAGGGCGAGTGCGTGGGTGGGGATGGTCACGAGGGCGAGGATGCCCGCGAGGATGAGGTAGGTGGTGCGCCAGGTGAAGTGTTCAGCGAGGGCTGCGGTCAGGGGCGCGAAGACGGTGGAGGCGAGGCCGCCGGCGAGGGTGACGATGGTGAGGGCGCGGACCCGGTCCTCGCCCCACCAGCGGGTGAGGGCGGCGAACGCGGGGTGGTAGAACGTGGCGGCCATGGCCACGCCCGCGAGCAGCCATCCGGCGGTGAACACGGGCAGGTTGGGCGCGGCCGCGATGGTCAGGAGCGCCAGCACCGCCAGGATGGAGCCGGTGGTCATGACGGTGCGGGGGCCGCGCCGGTCGAGGATGCGGCCGATGGGGATGCCCGCGAGCGCGGAGACGAGCAGGGCGCCGGAGAACGCCGCGGTGGTGAATGCCGGTGACCAGCCGGTGTCGGCGGTGATGCGCGAGTTCAGTACCGGGAAGGCGTAGTAGACGATGCCCCAGCTGGTGATCTGCGTGGCGCACAGGGCGGGCAGGGCGGCGCGTGGCCGCGACCGGACCCCCGCCCCGGTCGCAGCCACGCTGGCCTGGATGTTGGGCACCGTGGGTCAGCAGCCGCCGGAAGAGGCCGGGGCGCCGATGGTGAGCGTCGTGGGGGCTGCGCAGCAGCCGCCCCCGCTGGTCTCCTCGGCCGTGGGCTGGTCGAAGAGGCCGGCACCGCCGCAGACTCCAGTCTCGGGGAGGGTGAGTTCGACGCGTTCGGCGGCCTCGCGGTCGCCGGCGAGGTGGGCGGCGATGGAGCGGACCTGCTCGTAGCCGGTCATGGCCAGGAAGGTCGGGGCGCGGCCGTAGGACTTCATGCCGACGAGGTAGAGGTCCTTCTCCGGGTGGGAGAGCTCGTTGACGCCGTGCGGGTAGACGGTGCCGCAGGAGTGCTGGTTGGGGTCGATCAGCGGGGCCAGCTCGACCGGGGCCTGGAGGCGCTCGTCCAGGCCCAGGCGCAGCTCGTTGACGAACGAGAGGTCGGGGCGCAGTCCGGTGAGGACGATGACCTCGTCGACGGGGTCCAGGCGGCGGCCGTCCTCGGCGACCAGGACCAGTCGGCCGTCGCTGTCGCGTTCGACGGCGTCGGTGCGGAAGCCGGTGACGGCGTCGGCGTATCCGTTGTCGACGGCGGCCTTGGCAGCGAGGCCGAGGGCGCCGCGAGCCGGGAGCTGGTCGGCTTCGCCGCCGCCGAAGGTGGAGCCGCTGATGCCCCGGCGCAGGATCCACACCGCGTGCGTGCCGGCGCCGTCTTCGGCCGTGGCGAGGTCGGCCAGGTAGGCGAGGGCGGTGAAGGCGGAGGCGCCGGAGCCGATGACGGCGGTGCGCTTGCCGGCGTAGCGGGCGCGGACGGCCGGGTCCTTGAGGTCGGGGATGCGGTAGGAGATCCGGTCGGAGGCCGCCTGCTCGCCGAGGGCCGGGAGGCCGTCGCCGCCGATCGGGCTGGGCGTGGACCAGGTACCGGAGGCGTCGATGACGGCGCGGGCCAGGATCCGCTCCTCGGTGCCGTCGGCGTTCTGCACACGGACGGTGAAGGGCTGGGTTTCGCGGTCGGCGTCGACGACGCGGTCGCGTCCGGCGCGGGAGACGCCGGTGACGGTGGTGTTGTAGCGGACGCGGTCGCCGAGGACGTCGGCGAGGGGCTGGAGGTAGAGCTCGGCCCAGTCGCCGCCGGAGGGGTAGGTGGCGCCGTCGGGCGCGGTCCAGCCGGTGGGGGCGAGGAGCTTCTCGGCCGCCGGGTCGACCACCTCGGACCAGGTGGAGAAGAGGCGTACGTGAGACCAGCTGCGGGTGGCGGTGCCCGCGTGGGGGCCGGCTTCGAGGACCAGCGGGGTCAGGCCGCGGTCGGTGAGGTGGGCGGCGGCGGCCAGGCCGACGGGTCCGGCGCCGATGACCACGGTGGGCAGGTCGGCGGTGGTGGCAGGCGCGTTCACGGCAGGCTCCTCGTTTTGTTTCGACGTCTATCGATGGCTTGCGCTGCCAGCATGGCACCTGATTCGATGAGCGTCAACATAGACATTCATCAATTTGGGGGCTCTTGTGGAACACGTCGACGTCGCGGTCATCGGAGGCGGCCAGTCGGGCCTGGCGGCCGCGTATGCACTCGCCCGGCAGGGCCTCGCGCCGGTGGTCCTGGAGGCATCGGACCAGGCGACCGGGTCGTGGCCGCACTACTACGACAGCCTGACCCTCTTCTCTCCGGCCAGGTACAGCGCGCTGCCCGGCATGGCGTTCGGCGGCGACCCGGACCGCTATCCGCACCGCGACGAGGTCATCGCCTACCTGACCGCCTACGCCCACCGCCTCCAGGCCGACATCCGCACCGGCCACCGCGTGGCCGCGGTCAGAGCAAATGGCGGCGGGTTCACCATCGAGCTGGAGAGCGGGGGGCGCCTGGCGGCGCGGGCGGTGGTCGCGGCGAGCGGCAGCTTCGGCCGCCCCCACCGTCCGACGCTGCCGGGCCAGGAATCCTTCACCGGCCAGGTGCTGCACGCGGCCGACTACCGAGACCCCCGACCGTTCACCGGCCAGCGCGTCATTGTGGTCGGAGCGGGCAACTCCGCGGTCCAGATCGCGGCCGAGCTCGCCGGGGTGAGCCGTACGACGCTGGCGACCCGGACGCCGGTGAAGTTCGCCCGCCAACACCTGCTGGGCCGGGACCTGCACTTCTGGCTGACCCGCACCGGCCTGGACACCGCACCGCTGGGGCGCCTGCTACCCACCCCGCCGGCCCGGCCCGTCCTCGACGACGCCCGCTACCGCGCCGCCCTCGACACCGGCGCCCCGGATCGCCGCCCCATGTTCCAGGGCCTGGACGGCGAAAAGGTCACCTGGGCCGACGGGACGGCAGAGATGGTGGACGCGTTCATCCTGGCCACCGGCTACCGCCCCGACCTTCCCTACCTCGCACCCCTCGGCGCTCTCGACGCCGGGGGCCGGCCGCTCCACCGCGGCGGCCGCTCCTCGAGCCACCCGGGCCTGCACTTCGTCGGGCTGGAGTGGCAGCGCAGCCTGTCCTCGAACTCGCTGCGCGGCGTGGGCCGGGACGCCGAACGAGCAGCCCGGCACCTGGGCGCCCACCTGCGGTCCCGCTGACGCCGCCGCACCCTCGCCGCCTGCTTCGACATGTGTCAACATAGACGCATGTCGAACGTTAAGGTACTGCCGCTGCTGGAGTCCGAGACCGTTGCGCCGTGCTGCCCGCCCCTGACAGAGCGCCCGCTGACGGCCGAGGAGGCCGAGCGGACCGCCCTCATGTTCAAGGCGCTCGGCGACCCGGTGCGCCTTCGGCTCTTCTCCGCCGTGGCCTCCCACGAGGGCGGCGAGGCGTGCGTGTGCGACATCTCCGACGTCGGCGTCTCCCAGCCCACCGTCTCCCACCACCTCAAGAAGCTCAAAGAGGCCGGGCTGCTGTCCTCCGAGCGGCGCGGCACCTGGGTGTACTACCGGGTCGAGCCCGCGGTGCTCGCCGCCATGGGACAGCTCCTGACCCGCGCGGCCGCCGCATGAGCATCACCATCGCCCCGCTCACCGAAGCGCACGCGGACGAGGTCCTGGCGATCTACCAGGCCGGCATCGACGAGGGCAACGCCACCTTCGAAACGTCCGCCCCCACCTGGGCCCAGTTCGACGCCGCGAAGACGCCCGAGCACCGCTTCGCCGCCCTCGACACCGACGGCAAGCTGCTCGGCTGGGTCGCCGCAACCAAGGTCTCCGACCGCTGCGCGTACGCGGGCGTGGTCGAGCACTCCGTCTACGTGCACCCAGGTGCTCGCGGCCGCGGCGTCGCCCGCCTGCTGCTTCAGGCGCTGATCGAGTCGACGGAGGCGGCGGGGATGTGGACGATCCAGTCCGGCATCTTCCCCGAGAACACCGCAAGCCTCGCCGTCCACGCACGGGCCGGCTTCCGCGTCATCGGCACCCGCGAGCGGATCGGCCGCCACCGCGGCGCATGGCGTGACGTGGTCCTGCTGGAACGCCGCAGCCCGGCCGTCGACTAACTGCCCTGCCGCACTGCCGTACGGCGGGGCAGTACAGGGCCTTAGCGCAGGGCGCCGTCCAGGAGCTGACGGATCTCCCGGGCGGCGTCACGGGCGGGCCGGCCGACGCCGATGAGGGTGGCGGAGGCGGGGCCGGTCCAGTCGCCGTAGCCGAGCAGGTGCAGGCGCGGCTCGTCCACGGCGCGGGTTCCGGCGGTGGCGATGTGGCCGCGGGCGCCGCGCAGGCGCATGGAGGCGAACGGGGCGAGGGCGGGGCGGAAGCCGGTGCACCAGATGACCGCGTCCGCTGGGGCGGTGGTGCCGTCGGCCCATTCAATGCCGGTGGTGGTGAGGCGGCTGAACATCGGCTTCGCGTGCAGGAGACCCGCATCCCGGGCCGCGCGCACCGGTGGCACGGCGACGATGTCGCCGAGGGACGCGACGCCGCCTGTGTCCGTGCGGCCGGCGTCCAACGCCTGGCGGCGGGCGGTCGCGGCGTCGAAGAGCGCGCGGCCGTCGATGTCGTCGGCGAGGTAGCGGGGCGGGCGCTGGGTGACCCAGGTCAGCTCCGCGGTCCCCGCGAGGTCGGCCGCGATCTGCGCGCCGGAGTTCCCGCCGCCGACCACGATCACCCGCTGCCCGGCGAACTCGGTGGGCTTGCGGTACTGGACGGTGTGGAGCTGACGCCCGGCGAACTCGCGACGGCCGGGAACGGCGGGCAGGAAGGGGCGGGTCCAGGTGCCAGTGGCACTGACGACCGCGCGGGCCTCCCAGGGGCCGCAGTCGGTCTCGACCCGCAGGAAGGGACCGTCGCGGTGGACGGAATCGACCCACACACCGCGCTGAACCGGGAGTTCGTACCGCTTCTCGTAGTCGGCAAGGTACGAGACGACATGGGCCGCGTCAGGGTAGACCTCGCCGTCCTGCGCGGGCATGAAGCGGCCGGGCAGGGAGGAGTAGGCGGCCGGAGAGAAAAGATGCAGCGAGTCCCAGGTGTGCTGCCAGGCCCCGCCCGCGCCCGCCTGGGCGTCGAGGATGACGTACTCGACGCCCAGGCGGCGCAGGTGGTAGCCGGCGGCGAGCCCGGACTGGCCGCCGCCGATCACCACCACATCCATGCGCTGTGTCATGCCGCGGGCTGACCCTGTTCGGTCTTGCCGCGCATGAAGATGACCCCCACCAGGGCCAGGCCCACGATCACACCCGCCAGCTGCATGCCGATGAAGCCGGGCACCGAGGCCGGGGCGATGCCCGCGAAGGTGTCCGTGAACGCCCGGCCGATGGTCACGGCCGGGTTGGCGAACGAGGTGGAGGAGGTGAACCAGTACGCGGCACCGATGTACGAGGCGACCGCGACGGGCGCGAAGCGGAGGCGGTCGGTGCGGGCCAGGCCGAAGATCAGCAGGATCAGGCCGGCGGTCGCCACGACCTCACCCAGGAGGAGGTTGCCGGCGGAGCGGTCGTGCATGGACCACTTGACCAGCGGCTCGCCGAACATCGCGTCCGCCAGGATCGCGCCAGCGATAGCACCGACGACCTGCGAAGGCACGTACACGGCCAGCTCGCGGGCGGTGACTCCGGCACCGCCACGGCGGGCCGTCCACCACTCGGCGAGCGTGACGGCCGGGTTGAAGTGCGCCCCGGAGACCGGGCCGAGAAGCACGATCAGGACGCCGAGCCCGAAGACGGTGGCGGTGGAGTTGGCCAGGAGCTGGAGTGCCACGTCCTGGGTGAGCTCGGTGGCCTGGATGCCGGAGCCGACGACGATCGCGACCAGGGCCGCGGTGCCGACGAGCTCGGCGGCGGCGCGGGCGATCAGCGGGGTGCGGGGCGGGGTCGCGCCGGGAGCGGGCTGGGGCGCGTCGGCGGCTATGTCGCTCTCCGCTGCGGGGGCGGCGACGGGCTCGGTGGCGGTCAAGACGGGTTCTCCTCGGGCAGGTGAGGCAGAGCGGGTTATGGGCAGGACCGCTTGAGGTTCGCTTCGGCGGTGGCACGCGCGGTCGTGGCGAGGTCGGCGAACTGACCGGCGAGGGCTTCGATGACTTCCGGGCGCAGGCGGTAGTAGATGTACCGTCCGCATGGCTCCGTCTCCACGACCCCGGCCTCTCTCAGCACCTTCAGGTGGTTGGAGAGGTTCGTCTGCTTGGCACCCGTCTCCTCCACGAGGTGGGTGGTGCACAGCGTCTCGCGCGCGAGCAGGGTCACGATCTGGAGCCTGAGCGGGTCTGCCAGAACCCGGATCAGATCAGTGTCGACTGACGTCATCATGTGCTGATACTGTCACATCATCTGAGGCTGACACCAGCCCGAGCTGACCTTATTGGCTCCTTTGAACGGGAACGCCATGTCCACGTCCTCATCGCCCCTTCTGCCGGACGAACGCCTGGCCGCGGGGGCTGCCCGTCTCGCCTCCCGGTACGCCGGCCACTTCGCGCCGGAAACCGTGCTGAGCCTGCTCGCCGACTCCTACGCACGCCTTGCCGAACAGGCACGGATCCGCACGCACCTAGTCGTGCTGGCGGAACGGCTGACCGCCGAACGCCTGGACGCCCTCGCCCACACCCAGGGGCTGACGAGCGGGCCGACCCGAGTGCTGTTCGTGTGCAGCCAGAACGCCGGCCGCTCCCAGATGGCCGCCGCTCTCCTGGCCCACCGGGCAGGCGAGCGGGTCACCGTCTCCTCCGCGGGCACCCACCCCGCCGACACGGTGGAGCCGCACATCGCCCAGGCCCTCACCGAGGCCGGCGTGGACCTGGCCGATGCCTACCCCAAGCCGCTGACCCAAGAGGTCGTCCAGGCCGCCGACGTCGTGATCACGATGGGCTGCGGCGACGCCTGCCCCGTCATGCCCGGTCGCCGCTACCTCGACTGGCCCGTGGCCGACCCCGACGGAGCGCCGATCGCCGTCGTCCGGGATATCCGAGACGCCATCGACGCCCACATCACCGAGCTGCTCACCCAGCTCGCCCCCTGACGCCCTACCGCTCCCCACCGCAGTCGCCTCACCCCAAGGAAGAACAGATGTCCTCCGCTCCTGCCGCCTCCGTCCTGTTCGTCTGCATCCACAACGCGGGCCGCTCCCAGATGGCGGCCGGGTTCCTGCGCCACCTCGCCGGGGACCGCGTCGAGGTCCGCTCCGCCGGTTCCATGCCCGGCGAGCAGATCAACCCCTCCGCCGTCGCCGCCATGGCCGAGCTGGGCATCGACATCTCCGACCAGAAGCCGAAGGTCCTCACCCCCGAGGCTGCCCAGGCGTCCGACTACATCATCACCATGGGCTGCGGTGATGCCTGCCCGTACTTCCCCGGCAAGACCTACCTCGACTGGCAACTCGAGGACCCGGCAGGCCGGGGCGTCGAGGCCGTCCGCCCCATCCGCGACGAGATCAAGGGACTCATCGAGGGCCTGATCGCCGAGATCGACGCCAAGAAGCAGGTCTGACGCCGATGCCGCAGACCACCGCCGGTGACGGCATACGCAACGTCATCATCATCGGCTCCGGCCCCGCCGGATACACCGCCGCCCTCTACAGTCACCGACTCCGAAGGCCCCAGTGACCGGCGACGAGAACCCGGACGCGAGAATCCTGCTTTCACGGTTCGGCTTCATCGTCAAGATCAGCTGAGAGCCGGGGGCAGGAGTGAACCAGGCTCCTGCCCCCGGGCCCTCATGCGTCGACGGGCCAGAACCGCGCGAGATGTCGCTCCACGCCTTCCGGCACCGACTCCTGTGCCAGGCGCCGCACTTCCTCCCGGCCCGCGCAGTAGATGCGTACCTGCCACTCCCTTCCCGCGTCGGGAAGTCGCACGCACTCGGGCATGGGGCCGGCCACGGCCCAGAGCGCCAACTCACCCGACGCACTGCGAATCTGTATGCACGATCGCGTCGGCGGACGAGGCCGCCCGCGCTCGCCCGGGAACCGGTGGTCAGTGGAAGCCGAGCATGCCGGGGGTGTCGATGCCGATGGCGAGGATGCCGGGCGGGTAGCGGTTCTCGTCGTCGGTCAGGAGGATCGGCATGCCGCCGGTGCCCGTGCGGCGCAGTGCGGTGTAGAGGGCGTGGCAGGTGTCTATGCCGCCGTAGCCGTCGCGGAACATTGTGCCCACGGCCGGTGCGTCGATCTGCCCGAGCGGCTCGACCTCGGTGCACGGGTATCCGAGGACGGCGCGGGAGGCTCCGGAGTGGTCGGCCTCGGCCTGCGCCAGGCACAGCGCCGGTACGAGGAGCCGGTCTCCGCTCGCGGTGACGTTGACCGCGAGCGCGTTGAGCGCCTTGTGCCCCGAGGCGAGGGCGGTCACGGCACTGGTGTCCAGAATGATCACGCGACGTCCCTGCCGGGCATGGCCAGCACCTTCTCCGCCGCGATCCGCCGCAGGTTGCCGAGCACATCGAGTGTGGCGAACTCCTCGTCGCTGACGTCGACGCCGATCACCTCACGTGCATGCGCCCGGGCTGCCGCCACCTGCTCGGCCCGCTGCGCGGCGGTGGGCTCCGCGGTCGCGAGTGCGTCGACGAGCTGGCCGATGCTCAGCCCGCGCTCCCCGGCGAGCTCAGCGAGGTGGTCACGGGTCTGCTTCGTCACCTGGATCGTCGTATTGCCCATAACTAGACCATAGCACTCCTATAGTTGCGCTGGTGGCCGACGGGGCGTATCCCTAATCGCTTACTGGGGTCCGCCCAGTAAGCGGTGCAACCGTGGTTGGTTATGGGTCAGATCCGGTTCTGGTGAGGCGTCCGTCAAAGGTGATGTCGAAGACCTGCAGGGGCCCGCTTCCAGCGGGTGGTCCAGCGTTTGCGGCCGGTGACGGTCGGGTCGAGGGACTTCACCGCGAGGTAGACGCACCTTAAGCGGCGTTCTCGGAGGGGGAGCGTCCGCGGGCGCGGACGGCCCGCCGGATGCGGGCGTTGACCGGTTCGATCGCGTTGGTGGTGCAGACGATCCGGCGGATCTCCGCGTCGGACTGCAGGAACGGGACCAACTCGGCCCAGGCGTTTTCCCACAATCTCACGATCGCCGGATACTTCTGGCCCCACTCCTCAGTGAGCGGTTCGTGAGTCTTTAAGTGGATCTGCTGTCGCCTAATGGTGTGGTGGCAGGGCGGAATCTGCCGGTCCGCGGTTGTTGATCTGGTGATGTGATCGGGTGAGTGAACGCAAGCGGTATCCGAGTGACTTATCGGACGAGCAGTGGTCGTTGATCGAGCCGGTGATCACCGCGTGGAAGGACCGGCACCGCTCGGTCAGCGGCCACCAGGGCGCCTACGACATGCGGGAGATCGTGAACGCGATCCTCTACCAGGGGCGGACCGGCTGCCAGTGGGCCTACCTCCCGCACGACCTGCCGCCCAAGAGCGCGACCTACTACTACTTCGCCGCCTGGCGGGACGACGGAACCGACCAGGTCATCCATGAACTCCTGCGCTGCCAGGTCCGTGAACGAGCCCGCCGATTAGAGGACCCGTCCCTGGTGGTCCTGGACACCCAGAGTGTCCATGCGGCCGCCGGGGTCCCCGCCGCCACGACCGGCCATGATCCGGCCAAGCGGGTGCCCGGACGCAAACGCGGACTGGCCGTGGACGTCCTCGGCCTGGTCATCGCGGTCGTCGTCCTCGCCGCGAACACCCACGACAACGCCGCGGGCATCGTCCTGCTGGACCAGGTCGCCGAGCACGCCGGCAAAACCGTCCGCAAAGCCCTGGTCGACCAGGGCTTCAAGAACCAGGTCGTCATGCACGGCGCCGGCCTGGGAATCGACGTCGAGATCGTCCGACGCAACCCACAGGACAAGGGGTTCGTGCCGCAGCCGAAGCGGTGGAGAGTCGAGCAGACCTACGGGATCCTGATACTGCACCGGCGCCTGGTCCGCGACTACGAGCACCGCCCCTCCTCCTCCGCCTCCCGCGTCTACTGGGCGATGACCCACGTCATGACCCGACGCCTCACCGGCGCGAACACCCCCACCTGGCGCACGGCGCAGGCGGCGGCAGCGTGAACATCCGGCCCCTGCTCGACGCCCTGGACCTCCAGGAAGACGCCGCCCAGGCCCTGGCCGACGACCTCCGCGCACAGATGGACGACCTGCAGACCCGGTTGCGGGAGGCCGAGACGCACCTGGAGCACCTCGCGATCACCCGCAAGACCGTCATCGGCCTCGCCGACCGGCTCCCGGCCGGCCCGCCGGATCTGCCCGAGCACCCGGACTACCCCCGCATCCTCGACGCCTTCAACCACGCAGCCGGGCCGCTACGGGCCAAGGACGTCTGCGAAGCCCTTGGCCACGAACTGCTGCCGAAGAACGTCGAAGGCACCCGCGCCAAGCTGAAACGACTGGTCAAACTCGGGATCCTCACCGAGGCCGACACCGGCAACTTCGCCAGGAAGCAATAGCCGACAGAACCTCCACCAGCGGCCTTGCTCCCACCTCAGCCAGAAACGGACATCGTCTTACGAACCGCCCACTCACAAACCTGAGGAACCGGCTGGTGGCCGCGTCCTCGGTCAGCGCGGTGTAGACCGGCTTCAGTGCTTTGGCGATCTTGTCTCAGTCCTGGCGGCTGGCATGGCGGAACGACGCCCGCAAAAGGTGGACCACCCAGGTCTGGGCGACGGTCTTCGGCCAGTCTCGCCGACCGCGTTGGGGAGGCCTTTCAACCCGTCGCAGACCAGCTTGAGGACGTCCTCAACGCTGCGGTTCTTCAGCTCGGTCACGACGCGGAGCCAGTGCTTGACGCCCTCGCCTGCCTCGCCGCCGGCTGCCGTGGGCGTTGGAGTCGGGCACAGGGCTATTCTCCAGCCCGGCCATGCGGAAGGCGGCGCGCTCGGCGTCGGCGCCGAGGAAGTGGGGGCGCCGGGCGACGGCCGGGGTGACTGCGACCGGGGGAGAGATCGAAGCCGTCCAGGCGCACGGCGAGGGCGCGGGCCAGCCATAGGCCTATGCCGCCGGTGCCGCAGCCGGCGTCCACCAGGAGCTGACCGGGGCGCATCCGCAGCCGGGCGGTCACCAGCCCCAGTACTGATCCTGCCTCAACGGCTCCCGCTTCCTTGATCGGGCGTCGTTCAGCTGCCGCATGGTGCGGCTGACGTCGTGCCAGAACGTCCCAGGCCGGGGCGATTGGCCCACCGAACTGGGGTGCGGCGTCGAGCAGGCGGCCGTAGTCGGGCCCGGTGAAGTCCTTGCGCCGCCCTTTGGAGGACCGCGGTCGAGGCGGATGCGATAGCCGCGACCAGCGGCCGTACTTGGTGCAGCGCAGCCATGGAGATGCGTGTGGTGACTGCGGCGGTGACCTCCCCCACGGGTGCCTGCCGACGGCCGGTGCGGCCTTGGTCGACGGCCGCGCCGCCTGGTCCCAGGTGCGCACCGCCCATATCCACGGCTGCAAGCCTACCGCCCTAGGTGTATTGCCCTGTGAGGTTGGGGACGCGGCTGGCGGGTGGTTTGCCTGCGAGCGCGGTGTGTCCGCGGTGGTGATTGTAGGTGTGGAGCCAGTGTGGGAAGGTGTCGCGTCGTTCTTGTTCTGATCGGTAGGGGCGGGCGTAGGCCCATTCGTCGAGCAGGGTGCGGTTGAGGCGTTCGACCTTGCCGTTGGTCTGCGGCCGGTAGGGCCGGGTTCGCTTGTGGGCGATCCCGGCCGCCGCCAGGGCATCGTGCCAGTCGCGTGAGCGGTAGCAGGAGCCGTTGTCGGTCAGGACGCGCTCGACGGTGATCCCGGCGGTGGTGAAGAACGCGTTCGCCCGGGTCCAGAAGGCGGTCGCGGTTTCCTTCTTCTCGTCGTCGTGGATCTCGCTGTAGGCGAGGCGGGAGTGGTCGTCGACGGCGGTGTGGATGTAGCTGTAGCCGGCGCCGGACCGTGTCTTGCGGCCGGCCTGGCGGCCGAGCGCCTTGTGGCCTCCGCCATCGGGGATGTTGCCGAGTTTCTTGATGTCCACGTGTACCAACTCGCCTGGTGTGGAGCGTTCGTAGCGGCGCACTGCCCGGCCGGTGGCCCGGTCCAGGTGGGTCAGGCGGGCCAGTTTGAAGCGGGTCAGGACACGGTGCACGGTCGAGGGGACCAGGCCGAGCAGGTGAGCGATCCGGGCCGGTCCCCAGCGACGCAGGAGGCGCACCTTGATGATCCGGCGTTCGGTGCGGGTCGGGGTTCGCCGGGGGCTGTGATGCGGGCGGGAGGAAAGGTCCGCCATCCCGGCCTCGCCCAGAACTCGGTAGCGGCCGGCCCACCGCTGGGCGGTGGTGGTCGAGACCTGGAAGCGTTCGGCGGCCCGGCGCAGGGGCCATCCGTCCTCGACCACGCAGCGGGCGAGCCGCAGTCGTCCGGTCTCGGTCAGGGGTGCATTACGGTGGGGCATGAGGGCCTTTCGTCGTTCGGTGGAGATGTCGCAATCCACACCGAACCCGGAAGGCCCTTACTCGTTCAAGATCCCTCAGCCTAGAGCTGCATCACCCGTACACAACCTCCCGGGGCAGTACAACTAGGGCGGGGGCCCCACGGCCTGCCAAGGCGGTACCAGAAGGCAAAGGACCTGGCTTGCCGCGCCGCCGAGGCCCTCGGCCTTACGGTGGCCGGCACGGACCCGCTCTCCATGCCGGGCACGGGTTCGGCATTTGTGAGATGAACACAGAACGTCGCTGGAAGGTAGCCGCCACCACCCTCGCCCCGGCCATCATCCAGGCCGTTTTCGACCGGCTGCGACCGACTGCGCCGGGCCGCCCCGACGGCCCGTCCGAACCCCGCCGCGCGACGTGTCCGGGGCTGCGGGAGCGCCGCACAGCGGTGAGCCCGGGCGGCGCCACACCCCACCCCGTCCGCCGCGCACTCTGTCGACACCTCACGCCCCTCCGCACTCCGGGCGGTTTTTCGCCGACTTCAAGCTGTTTTCAGTCGGAAACAGTGCTGGTTCAGAATGTCTTCTCAGCCCGACCCCACCTGCGCCATTACTCTTCATTGACCTTGTCTTTGGCTTTTCTTGGCGAAGTTCAGCGCGCGTGCCAAGAGAGGAGGTGATCCGCAGCCGACCCGCCGCGACCCGGCGTGGCCCGCACACCTCCACACATCAAGATCCTCAACAGCCCACTGTTCGGCGGCACTCCAAGTGTTCCGCTGTTGAGCAGCAGAGCAGTCCCCCACCTGTCCTGTAAGCCCGACGCGCCCCCACGGCGCGCCAGGAGGAGTCACCACACATGCAACCCCTCATCGACAACGCCCGCACGTTCGGACAGCGCCCTGAGGAGTTCGCTGGCCTCGCCCAAGGCCAGACACCAGAGGTCCTGTTCATCACCTGCGCCGATTCCCGGGTCGTCCCGGCCCTGATCACCGGCGCCCGACCCGGCCAGCTCTTCGAGCTGCGCACCGCGGGCAACATCGTCCCGCCATACGCCGGCGAGCACCCCACCAGCGAGGCGGCCACCATCGAGTACGCCGTCGAGGTGCTCGGCGTCCAGCACATCGTGGTCTGCGGTCACTCCCACTGCGGCGCCGTCGGCGCGCTGGTGCGCGGCGAGGACCTGAACGGCGTACCCGCGGTGCGTGACTGGCTCACGCACGCCGCCGACGAACCCCAGTGCTCCGACCCCGCCGACCCGACGGTCGCCGAGGCCGTGCAGAACCACGTCCTGACGCAACTGCTGCGACTGCGCTCCTACCCGTACATCGAGCAGCGCCTGCAGGCGGACCAACTCCGGCTGCACGGCTGGTACTACGAGGTGCACACCGGGGCCGTGCGCGAACACCGCGCGCAGTCCGACATGTTCGAGGCGCTGTGAAGGGGCTGACTGTGATGTCGAAGTTCCCTCACCTGCGGCAGGACTTCGCCGCCTCCATCGTCGTCTTCCTGGTCGCCGTGCCGCTATGCGTCGGCGTGGCGGTCGCCTCCGGAGTCCCCGCGGAGCTGGGCCTGGTCACTGGCATCGTGGGCGGCCTGGTCACCGGCTTACTGCCCGGCAGCAGTCTTCAGGTTTCAGGGCCGGCCGCGGGCCTGACCGTGCTGGTCTTCGAGGCGGTCAGCGAGTTCGGAATAGCCGCCCTCGGCCTGATCGTGCTGATGGCCGGACTGCTCCAGCTCGCCATGGGCTTCCTCAGGATAGGCCGCTGGTTCCGGGCGATCTCCGTCTCCGTCGTCGAGGGCATGCTCTGCGGCATCGGCCTGGTGATCATCGCCGGGCAGCTCTACGCGGCGGCAGGCATGAAGGCCCCGGACACGGGCCTCGGCAAGATCGCCGGCCTGCCCGGGGCGTTCGCCGACGCCCTCGGCAGCACCAAGGCGCTCGCCTCGCTCGCGATCGGCGCGGGCACCATCGCCGTCATCGTGCTGTGGAGGAAGGCGCCGAAGAAGGCGCAGATCGTGCCCGGTGCCCTCGCCGCGGTACTGCTGGCCACGGTCGCCTCGCTCGCCGTTAGCCTGCCAGTCGCCACCGTCGAGGTAGAGGGGCTGCTCGGCGTCATTCAGCCGCCCGGCGCCGGCGCCTTCGGTGAGCTCGCCAGCCCGGCCATCTGGGGCACGATCATCGCGTTCGCACTGATCGCCTCCGCCGAGTCGCTGTTCAGCGCGGGCGCGGTGGACCGGCTGCACGATGGTCCGCGCACCCAGTACGACAAAGAGATGATCGCCCAGGGTGGGGGCAACGCGGTGTGCGGTCTGTTCGGTGCGCTGCCGATGACCGCGGTGATCGTGCGCAGCTCGGCCAATGTCAACGCGGGCGCGAAGACCAAGGCGTCGCGTGTGCTGCACGGCGTGTGGCTGCTGCTGTTCGCCGCCGCGCTGCCCTCCGCGCTGGCGCTGATCCCGCTGCCCGCGCTCGCCGGCATTCTGGTGCACGCGGGCTGGAAGCTGATCCCGTTCCGCCAGCTCGCCGGGCTGTGGCCGGGGCAGAAGGGTGAGGCGTTGATCTTGGTGGTCACGGCCGCGTCGATCGTCGCCGTGAACATGTTCGAGGGCGTGCTCATCGGTCTGGCCCTGGCGGTGATCAAGACCGCCTGGGATGCATCGCACCTGAAGACAGAGGTCATAGACAAGGGCGCCGGGCCGATCCAGGTGTACCTGTCGGGCAACGCGACGTTCCTGCGGCTGCCGAAGATACTCGACAGCCTGGAGGCCCTCCCGCAGCACCGGCCGATCGAGGTGAACCTGTCCGGCCTGCACCACCTCGACCACGCCTGCCGCACGGCCCTGGAAAACTGGGCCCAGCGCCACAGTGCACCCGACACCGAACCGGTGAAGGTCACGACCGCGGAACCGGTGAGGGCCACGGCGCCGTAGAGATCCCGCCGGAGGGATCTGCCGCCCGGACGAACGCTCGACCCGATCCTCCGGCCGAGCGGCTCGTCGCAGCAGCACGAACGAGGACCGACACGACCGTGACACCCAACGCGTGGCTTCGACCTCGTACGCAAGCGATTCCTGCTTGCGTGACGGAGCCTTGCGACCTCCCACCGCTGGCACGGCCCTGAGCAGGCCGCCGACGCACAGAAGGCCTGTACGCCCGCATCCTTCACAGCCTGGACACCGGCCCGGAACCTGGACCGGTCCGGCGGCACAGCCGGGCACGCCCATACGGCCTGGCCTGCCTCTCTGCCGTCAGTGACGGGAGGCATTGCCTTGCCCCGGCCCGTCCCCGTGGCGGCCCGGAACCGTATACGGTCCTTCGGTTCGCTCCGCCACAGCGCCGACGAAGGAGATCATGCCGGAGACCTGAATCGGCATCGCCTTGGCATCAGCCGGGGCGCTCACCACGATGGCCGGTGCTTCCCTCTACGGCCTTCCCGCCCCCGGCATCCCCCTGCTCACAGTCGGCGTAGCCTGCCTCGTCACCGGTGTGGCCATACTCGGCAGTGACGCCACCCGCAGATGAAGGCAGTACCCCGGGACCCCTACCCCGGCGTGGGGGCAATTCGCCGCGCCGTGTCGCATCCCCGCAGAGGGAACGGGGGGACATCAGCGTCTCCGTGCCGTCGATCACTGCCGTACAACGGGGCGTGCCGGGGCCTGGAGCGACACGGACGATCACAGGCAGCGGGGGATCTGTGGGTAGCTCCCCGGTGACCAGCTGGGGGCGGCTGCCCTGCAGCGGAACGTGACCGGTCTCCTTGCCGTCGACAAGCAGCTCGATCAGACCCGGATGGCCGTTGTGGATGTTCACGGTCACCGAGTGACCCCTGGCATCGAGGCTGGCATCGAGGTGAAAGTGTTGACTTCGCACCATCGCGCGCCTCCTGAGGAACTATCGCCTCTACCCACCGCATGCCTCCGGCCGACCTCACCCGCTCCGCATGCTCCCGGGGGCGCAATGCCTCACACTCTGTACAAGGGTCGGCGTTTTTCGCACAGGCCAAGTGAGGGTGTTCGGCGTGCTTGAGGTTCCGTTCTGGCTGTGGGGTGCGTTCGCCGCGACGGTGGTCGTGTCGCTGGCGGTAGACCTGCTGTCCCACCGCACCGCGCACGTCATCCGCTTCAAGGAGGCAGCCGCCTGGAGCGGCCTGTGGGTGAGCCTGGCCCTGATCTTCGGAGCGGTCGTCTTCCTCGTCCTCGGCACCACCGCCGGCACCGAGTACACGACGGCCTGGCTGCTGGAGAAGAGCCTGTCGGTCGACAATCTCTTCGTCTTCGCCGTGATCTTCGCCTATTTCAAGGTGCCGCGTGCCTACCAGCACCGGGTGCTGTTCTTCGGCGTCATCGGCGCCCTGGTCTTCCGCGGCATCTTCCTGTCCCTCGGCGTCGCCGTGGTCAGCCGCTTCACCGCGGTGCTGTTCGCCTTCGCAGCGGTCCTGTTCTACAGCACCTACAAGCTCCTCAAGGACGAGGAGGAGAGCTTCGACCCGGGCAAGAGCTTCGCCGTGCGGATACTCCGCAAGATCATGCCGGTGCGGGACGAGTACGCGGGCGCGAAGTTCTTTGTCAAGGAGGCTGGCAAGCGCGTAGGCACCCCATTGCTCGCGGTGGTCGCGGCGATCGAGGCCGCAGACCTGATCTTCGCCGTCGACAGTGTGCCGGCCGTCCTGGCGGTCAGCGACGACGCTTTCATCGTCTACACCAGCAACGCGTTCGCCATCCTCGGCCTGCGGGCCCTCTACTTCATGCTCGCCGGGCTCCTGGACCGCTTCCACTACCTGAGCAAGGGCCTGGCGATCATCCTCGCCTTCATCGGCGTCAAGCTCATCCTCCAGGCGTCCCACAAGCTGATCAGCCCCAGCATCCCGGAGATCCCCTCACCGATCAGCCTCGCGGTCATCGTCATCGTCCTGACCGGCTCCGTGGTACTCAGCCTCAGGCGGCCGGCCCCGACAGGCGTTCCGGAGCAGTCCGACGAACGCGGTGACGCCTCGCTGGCCGCCGAACAGGTCGAAGCGCGTAGCGCATCACCCGTGGCGGATGACTCTGAGCCGCGTCGGCCCGCAAGCCGACCCCTTCCCGAAAGGGTAAAAGGGGCATATCGTAAAGATATGGTCAAGATGAAGCGGGAGGTCGACGCTTATACGTGTCCGACCTGCCAGCAGACCGTGCCGGCCGCAATCCACCGCCACAAGACCCTCGGGGTCTTCGTTCCCGAGTGGGGCCCCGGCGCATGCCAGAACCGCGACTGTCCCGACTACCGGTTGGACCCCGCACGCAAGCACCCTCCGGCGCGGTAGCGAGACCGACCGCGCGGGGACCCGCCGCCGGCTTGCGCCGGTGGTGGTTTCCCTTGCCGCGGCGAACTCACACGGCCCGGCGGACGGACTCGATACAGGCCGAGAGTTGGTCGTGCGCGCTGACGCCTTCGGATTCGTGATTCGACACCCCCGGCGCCGTCTGGGCCTTGTGACGACGGCTCTGGGCGGACGGATCACCAGATGGCCCCCCTGTCCCTGGAGACGGCACTTCTTCGACGGGGCCGTCCACCAGGTGTAGGGACCACGTTTTATGGCCTGTTTACTTCCGGCATTCCGGGTACTGGGGAGTAGCGGCGTCGATCTTGACGCGGTTCTCCCCGTGGAGTGCATCAGGTGCTTCGCACGACGGAAAATGGATGCATAACCATGAGCTCTGTGAACCCCGCTGGAAACCCGGGCCACCAGGCCGGCACCGACCCGGCTGCGGCCGCGCACCGGCCGCGCCGGCTGTCGACGGAGACGAAGTCGGCACTGAAGACCACCGAGTTCTTCGTCTACCTCGCCGCCGTGGTGGCCGTACTGATCGCTTCCATGGTCGTAGGCACCGAAGAGGGCCACCGTGATTACTTCCGCGCCGATCAGGCGTGGTGGTACATCGTGATCCTGACCGTCGGCTACATGATCAGCCGTGGGCTGGCCAAGTCCGGCAGCCGCGACCCCTACGACGACTCCCACTGACACCCCCCGGGCCTTTCAGGGGCCGGCCGAGTCCTGCCCGTGCTGCAGGACTCGGCGCAGGCACTGCTCCTCGTGTGCTGTGGTCGGCAAACGGGTGCTTCCTTCACCGCCATGATGCTCGCGCCGCCCTGGTGAGGAACAGATCGGCATGGAGTGCCGGATACACCCCGGCCCCATGACTGAGAGGAATCACTCGATGGAGACGTCAGAGCTGGAAAGCAAGGTCCAGAAGCTGGAGACAGGTCTCGCTGTGCAGGAGGCGGCCATGGCGGGGGCCCAGGCCACGCAGGCCGCGACGCAGGCGGGCATGACCTCGACCTTTACCGCTACCCAGACCGGGACATGGGCGGTAATGGCCACGGGCAGCATCGCCCTGCTGACCGGGATCTTCCTCGGCATGGCCATCGCCAAGGACTGACGAACGGCTCGCAGGCCGCAGCGGCTCGCCGCCTCTACCGCCCCGCCGGACTGCGAAGTTCTGGCGGGGTGGAGTGCCGCGCAGCAGTGTCATGCCCGACAGCTGGTCGCGGCCGCTCCTACGCCTGCCTCAGAGGATGTCGCTGTTGCCAGTGGTCAGTGCCGCCTCAGCGCGACGGTCCTGCCGAAGTTCAGGCGTCTGCGCGGTGGCTTTTGGCATGGGGGCCGTGCCAGTCCAGGCACAGGACGGTGGCGTCGTCTCGCACGTGGCCGTCGTAGGCTTCGGCGACCGCGGCGACCAGAGCACGCACGACCTCCCGGGGGTGCTCGGCGGCGGTTTCGCGGATGAGGCCGGGCAGGTCGACTGCTTTGGCCTGGCGTTCTTGCATGCCGTCGGTGAAGAGCACGAGGCGGTCACCAGGGCGCAGGTCGAGGTCCTGCACCTGGTACGGGGCCTGCCCGGGAACGCCGAAGGGCAGGTTCACGGCCAGGTGCGGTTCGTCGACCGTGCCGTCGCGCAGCAGGAGCGGCCCGGGATGGCCGGCGTTGACAAGCTGGGCGCCGGTGCCGTCCAGTGCGATGCGCAGCAGCTGGCCGGTGGCGAAGGTCCGTCTGCCGTGGTCGAGGAGGGCCTGGTGGATCTGGCGGGCCTGTTCGGCCAGGTCACACCCGGCGCGGCGGGCGCCGCGGGAGGCGTTGACCAGGAGAGTGGCCATGAGCGAGGCGTCGACGTCGTGTCCCATGGCGTCGGTTACGGACAGATGCAGCGTGTCGTGGTCGAGGGAGTAGTCGTAGGTGTCACCGGCGATGTCGGAAGCCGGGACCAAGGCGCCGGCGAGGGCGAACTCGGCGGCCTCGCAGGAGGGGGCCGAGGGCAGGAGCTGGCGCTGGATCTCGGCGGCCAGGCTGACCGAGGTGGTGCGATTGCCCCAGTGGTAGAGGTCGGTGAACCGGCGGTCGGTGACGATGATGTACGCCAGCGCGTGCGCGGCCTCTTCGATCTGCTCCAGCACATCTGGTGTGGCGTGGGTCAGGAACAGCTCCAGGACACCGATGGTGTCGCCGCGATTCGTGACAGGGACGAGCACCCGCTGCCCCTGCTCACCCTCCGGCGCCCGCACCAGCTTCTGCGTGCGCAGCACCTCGTCGTAGACGCTGCTGCCGGCCAAGGGGACCTGCTCGGCACGCCGCTCCTCCTGCACAGCTGTCTTCTCGCTGACCCGCAGCATGCGTCGCCCGACGACATCGACGAACAGGAACGACACGTAGCGCGCGCCGAACCGGTCGCGCAGATCGCGCGCCACGACATCGAGGGAACCCACCGGCGCGGCATCCTCCGCCGCTGCCAGCACCCCAGCCAGTCCGATCCGATCACCAGCCACAACAGCTTCCCTTAAGTTGGAGACTCTCCTTCCCGCCGAAGCGAGCGCATCACAGTTGCGACATATGCCTCAGCGCGTACGGCGCCTGTCGCTGTCCACGGACAAGCAGGCCCAGTCGCCGCCCTGCTGTTCAACCCGCGTACGAGTGAGGTGAGAGTTCGGGGGTAGACGGGTTGCGGCGTGACAGGGCGCTTGGGGGAGGCGGGTCGGCATGGGTCAGACAGTGCGCGGTGAGGGCCGGGAGTCGTTGCCGGGAGACGTCATCTCGGTGTCCGGTGCTTTCGAGGGCAGCGAGGACATCGGCGCCGCCCGTGATCTGGCCCGTAGCTTTCTCGCCGATGTGCAGGCCGTGCATGGGCTGCCGGTGTCCGGGCGTGCGATGGGCATGGTGCAGCTCGTGGTCAGCGAGTTGGTGACCAACGCCCGGAAGTACGCACCCGGTCCGTGCTTGCTGACGCTGGAAATCGACGGCGGGGCCGTTGAGGTGTCGGTGTGGGACAGCAATCCGACGCCGCCGGCGATACTCGCGCCCGACCCGACCCGGATCGGTCAGCACGGGCTGGAGATCGTCATGGCGGTCGGTCAGAGCTTCTCGGTGCACCGCGAACCGGTGGGCAAGCGGATCTCCACGGCCGTCGTGCTGGCCGACGACCCGGGCGGGGACGCTGCCGGCCGCCAGCGGTGACGACCTCAAAGCCGGACGCCGCCCGCTACGTGACTGGCCCAACCAACTCACCGGCGCCGACCCTCACCCTCGGGGCGGCGTGCGCTTCTCCTCCGCCTGGGGCAGCCGCGAACCGCTGGATGTCAGCCCGGTCATCTCCGAGATGGTCGCGGAAGTCAGCCTGATACCGCGATCAACCGCGGGGCGGCATCCCCTGCGCTTCGTCCGCTTCGTCGTCAAGGTGCGCAAGGACTGGCAGCCGCGTGTACGCCAACGGGTGAAGAAGCACCTGAAGCAGCGCACAGCAGCATTCGAACTGGATCACCGCGCTCGCCGCCCAGCCCTTCCGTCGCCTGTACCGGCCAATGGTGTGAGGCGCCCCGAAGTTCTCGGACAGCTGTCCCCATAGGATCGAAGTCCAGAACGGCGGAGAGAGCACGTGGCACAGAAGCGTAGGAAGTTCAGTCCTGAGTTTCGGGACGAGGCGGTCAAGATGGTGGTCGTGGAGTCCCGCCCGATCGCCGAGGTCGCCCGAGAGATACAAGTGAACGAGGGAACGCTGGGCACCTGGGTCAGCCGGTACCGGCAAGAGCATGCCGGGGAGGAGCCTCCCCTGAACATCAGCGAGCGCGCCCGCTTGCGCGAGCTGGAACGCGAGAACCGGGAACTCCGCATGAAGACCGAGTTCCTGGGAAAAGCGGCGGCCTTCTTCGCCCAGGAGTACCGGTGACGGAGAAGTACGAGTTCATCGACGGTGAGGCCCAAAACTTTCCCGTGCAGCAGATGTGCACCTGGGCGGGAGTATCCACGTCTGGTTTCTATCACTGGAGATCGAGGCCGTTGTCGGCCACCGCGAAGCGCCGTGCGGAACTGAGGGCCGTCATCCTCCAGGTCTTCTCCGACTCGCAGGAGACCTATGGCTACCGGCGTGTCCACGCCGTGCTCCAGCGGATGAACGTGCAGGCCGGAGTAGAACTGGTCCGCGCGCTGATGCGCGAGCTCGGCCTGGTGCCATGCCAGCCGCGGCCCTGGCGGGCGACCACGATCGCTGATGATGCGGCGCCGGCCACGCCCGACCTGCTGGCCCGTGACTTCACCGCTGACGCCCCCGGGCGCAAACTGGTCAGCGATATCACCTACGTTCACACCTGGGCCGGGTTCCTTTATCTCGCGACCGTCATCGACTGCCACACCAAAGCTGTGGTCGGCTGGGCGATGGCCGACCACATGAAGACCTCCCTCATATCGGATGCACTCGATATGGCGGCCCGGAACATCGACCTCGCCGAAGGCTGCATATTTCATTCCGATCGCGGCAGCCAATACACGTCTCGGGAACTTCGTTGCAAGCTCCGCTCGTTGGGCCTGCGAGCGTCGGTCGGCCGCACCGGTGTCTGTTGGGATAATGCGATGGCTGAGTCATTTTTCGGCGCCCTCAAAAACGAACTCGTGCACCGAACTACGTTCCCAACACGCGCACATGCCCACCGGGCGATCGTCCGCTACATCGAGATGTTCTACAATCGAAAACGCCTCCACTCCGGACTCGGCTACAAGACGCCCGCAGAAGTCCACGCCGAGTACGAGGAGTTGCAGGCAGCGGCATAAGGAGAACCCTCAACACCACTGTCCGAGAAGCGCAGGGCCCCTCAGTGTGGCCAGAGTGTCACCGCGTTATGACTGACATGATGGGCCGGTTGTCTGGGCAGGGCACTGGGGCGGTTCCATAACGGGTGCCGCCTCAAGGTGTCCTACGGGTGAGGAGTGACGGGTGCCGGTGCAGAGGCTGGTGATTACACCGGCGGTGGTGGAGCGGGACGCGGTCCTGGCATTGGCCGGTGAGCTGGACCTGGGTGGCGAAGCGGTGCTGGCCCGGGCAGTCAGCGAGATGCTTGACGCCGGATACCGGCGGGTGGTGCTGGACTGCGCGGACATCTCGTTCTGCGATTCACGCGGCTTCAACGCGCTGCTCGCGGCTCGTCAGGCCACGCAGGACGCCGACGGGGTTCTGGCCTTGGCCGCGGTCCCGGAGCGCCTGAAGCACCTGCTGACGCTGGTCGGCGCAGAAGAAATCTTCACCATCGCCTCCACCGTCGAGCACGCACGGCTCCTGCTGGCCGCTGCCGACCGACAGGCCGAACCCACGTAACCCCCTTTATCGGGCGTCATGCAGGGCAGTCGTATCACCAGTACCAAGGGTTACCGACCGCCAGCCTCCCGGGGGGAACCACGATCATGAGTGCGAGCATGCAGTGTCACATCGACCTGGCCGGCACCAGTGACGCGCCTGGCCAGGCGCGTGAGATGGCTACCGGTTTCCTGGCCGACGCCGAACGCATCCGCGGGAAACCGACCAGCCCGGACACCACCGGCGCGGTGCTGATCGTGGTCAGCGAACTGGTCACCAACGCCATTCGCCACGCCCCGGGGCTGTGCACGCTGCGGCTGACCCTGCACGACGAGGGCGTGCTGATCGAGGTCAGCGACACCAGCCCAGTCCTCCCGCGCATGCGCGCTCCGGATGTCACGGGGGCGTCCGGTGGGTGGGGCATGCAGATGATCACCCGGCTGGCTGGTGAGGTCCAGACCGTGCCCGGCCCTGGCCCGGGAAAGACGGTACGCACCCGCCTGCCCTGGTGATCGTCCTGGTCCGCCCCGGCGTGGCCCCCGCGCACTACGAAGCGTGGGCCGGATCACAGGGATAGACCTCCATGTGTGGGGGAAGATGCCGCCCTGAAGCGCATCAGTCAGGGAGGGGCAGGGACCATGGCAGCAATCGGTCAGGCCGACACGATCGAGGAGCAGGCCGTGGCGTCATCCGACGTCGACGACGCCGCTGTCGGTGTGGGTGAGCTGCCCTGGATCGAGGACGCGGGGAAGGTGGCTCCCAAGGATGCGCGGGCGCTTTCGAAGCTGTTCTTCGATCAGCTTCAGGTGCTGGAGGAGGGCACGCGCGAGTACCAGTACGCGCGGAACACGCTCATCGAGATGAACCTGTCCTTGGTGCGGTTCGCCGCCGGCCGGTTCCGTAACCGCGGTAGCGGTGACATGGAGGACATCGTCCAGGTCGGCACGATCGGGCTGATCAAGGCCATCGACCGGTTCGACCTCTCCCGTGAAGTCGAGTTCACCTCCTTCGCCGTCCCCTACATCGTCGGAGAGATCAAGCGGTTCTTCCGCGACACCACCTGGGCCGTCCACGTCCCCAGGCGCCTGCAGGAACTGCGCGTCGAGATGGCCAAGGCCAAGGAACAGCTCGCCACCGGCCTCGACCGCGAGCCGACCGTCAAGGAACTGGCCGCGCACCTGGGGCTCACCGAGGACGAGGTCATCGAAGGCCTGGTGGCATCCAACGGCTACACTGCCGGCTCCCTCGACATGCCCACAGACGCCGAGGCCGGCCCGTCCAACCAGTCCCGCGCTCTAGCTGACGTGCTGGGCGAGCCGGACCCGGCCATGGAGACGATCGAGGACCTGCACACCCTGGCCCCGCTCTTGGACCAGCTGGACGACCGAGAGCGCCGGATCATCAACATGCGCTTCGGCCAGGAGATGACGCAATCCCAGATCGGCGCCGAACTCGGCGTCTCCCAGATGCAGGTCTCTCGTCTCCTCAGCCGCACTCTGACCAAGCTCCGCACCGGCATGTTGGCCTGACACCTCGCACCTCGCACGTCGCAGTGGTCGCGCTCGTGATGTGCAGCTGCGAAGCAGGGGCATGAGTGCCGCAGGATCGGGCTACCCGTAAGGCTCCAGGTTCCGAGGGGACGAAGGAGCAAGATGTGGCTGCTGACCGAGATGATTCGGACGTGGGACTGCTGACCGCCATGAGCGTCGAACAAAGTTGGCACTTCGACGGTGCTCTGGGTGATGTGAGCGAAGCCCGCGGCTGGGTTTGTGACTTCCTCTACGGCCTCAGCCGCATGCACCCGCCCGCGACTCCGGATGCTCACGATGACGTACTGCTCGTTGTCACCGAACTGGCCTCCAACGCGTTCGCTTTCGCTCCCGGCCCCTTCACCCTCACGTTGCGGACCTCCATGACCGGGACGGTGCACGTCGCCTTGACCGACACCAACCCGGCAGAGCCCCGGCCACGGCCCGTTGACCTCACTGGCCGCGGTGGGCTGGGATGGCATCTCATCAGCGCGTTGGCCGAGCAGACCATCATCGTTCCAGAGGCTCACGGCAAGACGGTGCACGCCTTCCTGCCGTGGTGACTGGAGGTTGCTTGCCGCCTTGCTGTCCGCTGCCCAAGACGCGGCACTGTGGCCGTGGAGGCTTCTGGTTCTGTCCACGAGATTGAGATTGAGCAGCACCTCGACACCCCCGGTTTCGGAGTCACCCAGACGCTCACGAGTTTCCGGCAGCAACCGAGCCGAGATCAGGTGCAGCGGTCGGTTCGCCCACGACGGCTCCGACTGCACGCTTCTCGGCTCGGAAACGGTAGACAGCCCAGCCGACACCGAGTACAGCGGCCGTCCAGACGATGGCCTCGGCGAGAACAATGGCCGGGGTCAAGGTGAGGTGCGGCCGGGGCGGTAGCACGACCATCTGAACGGCAGCACCCACCGGGACTGTCAATGCGGCAAGCAAGCCGATCAGCCCGGGCCGCCTGATGGCTGCACCCACCGCACCCAGGACCAACCCGAACGGCAGACCCACCACCAACCAGTCGACCATGTCTGTACCGGCCCCCCAGACGAAGGCGTCCGTGATGTAGTACGCCACCGTGGCCGCGATCAGCGCCAGGGCCCCGACCAGCGCGCCTTGGACACGTGCCCCAGCCAGCCAGCCCATCGCCACCGCCAGCGCGGCCCAGGACCAGCCGGCGTCCATCAGCAGGCTGAGCACCTTGGCAGCCTTGGCCCAGGCGGTGCCCGTGAGCGGGGCGCCGAGCTCCCCATACGGCGACGAAAACGCGTTGACGAGCGAGGTAGCCGCCCCAAATCCCACCCCGACTGCGAGGCCCCCCACCATGATCTTCATACCGGGAGAATATCCGGCGTGCTCGGCAGTCGATCGGCGCTTGGGTTGAGACGAGCCGCCGTGGAGTGCAGAGCGAGCGAACTCTTGACAGAGGCGGGCCGGAAGCTGCTTGGCGTGGACAAGGCACCGCGCCGACACCCGCGTTGCCCGGTTTCTACGGCTTCGCGGGCGCCAGGAGAGACCGGCTCCACTCACCCACGCGCTGGGCTAGCTATTGGCCACCGTGGGTGCTGTCGGTTCTCGGGTTCTGGTTCAACTTCTGTGGTGGGTGCACGCCGAGTGACCACTGAGGAAGCTGCCCGGAGAGAGCGTGCGGAACAGACTCTGATCCGGAACGGGTCAGCTCGCGTCCGCCGTGAACGTCACCTCTGCCGTGTCGACGGTCTTGGCGCGGCGTCCGGGTGCGCCTTGCCACTGCCAGTAGAGGTTGGTGTGCGCGATCACCTGGTGTGGGGCTGGCGCGCCGTACTCGCTGAGGTCCTGCGTCGTATGCGCGTTGCTGACCAGCGTCACGTCGTACCCGCGGACGAAGGCCCCGTGAAGAGTCGCGCGGATGCACCCGTCGCTCTGGGCACCCGTCACGACGAGCTGGCCCACCCCACGCTCGGCGAGCAGCGCCTCCAACGCAGTGCCCTCAAACGAGTCACCGTAGGTCTTGTGGACGAGAGGCTCCGCATCTCGGCGAACCAACTCCGACACGTACTGCCAGGGCTCGCTGTCCCGCTCGAGACCGTCGTCGGAATGCTGCACCCAGACCACGGGCACGTCCTCAGCGCGCGCCTTGCCCACCAGTATGTTGATGTTCGCGATCACGCCATCACGGTCATGGGCGCCTTCCACCACCCCGTTCTGGACGTCGATGACGAGCAGCGCGGTATGCGGCCGATCGGGAAGGGTCGTCAAGGGGAACTCCTGTTATCGTCACGGGTCCTGTGTCGCCCTCAGAGTAGGCCGGGCCACTGACAGTGGCACGGCCGCACGAGCTGCAGGCCAGCTCACGCCAGCAGGGCTCGTTTCCGGAGAAGTCGGAAGCTGGCACGACCGAACATTTGGCGCTTGAGCATCTTGATCCGGTTGACATGGCCTTCGACGACACCCGAGTTCCAGGGCAGGGTCAGACCGGCGATGACGGCGTCCCGGTCACGGTCGATTCCGGCGGCACTGTCAGCCCAACCGCCTCGACCACGGCTCATTTTCGGGCGACTTCGGGTGCCGCCCGGAGATGCTCAGTCGTCACCCAGAGTGGCCGCTTCGCTGAGTAGGCCCGGAGCGCGGTGCCGGGATTGCTCCCGGTCCGTTTCTCCGGACCTCTCGCCGAACCCGCCGTGCGTCTCTCAACGCAACGGGCTCTCCACGGTCTCTGCCGTCAGACGGGGTTCGCAGGCTGCCAAGGGTTGGGGATCGTGCTGGCTCGGTATCGGTAACGGCTGACCGTGACCGATGCGATCCGGAACAGCTCGATCCCGTCCGCCGCGATCGGAAGCCACCGCCCGGTGGGGGTGGTGAACCGGCGGCGGATGTCGCCCCAACTCCATCGGTGACGTTCCCGCAGCATGCGGATGAGACGCCACCACACGAAGGCGTCGAGCCTGTCGAAGACATGCTTGGCGACAGCGTGCTTGAAGTAGTTGGCCCAACCGCGCATGATCTGAGTGAGTCTCTTCAGCACGGTGGCGAGATCCTGCTGCGATGTCCTGCCTGTCAGAGCACGGACCTTCGCCTTCAGCGACCGGATGGGCCGGTCGGCGATGAAGGTGTAGACGTGCCACTTGGTCGTGCCTCCTTTGCGTTTCCACTGGATGCGGAAGCCCAGGAAGTCGAACCCGTCGCTCATGTGCGTGATCCGAGTCTTTGCCTGTGACAGGCGCAATCCCAGAGGTTCGAGCACGTCAGCGACTTCTTCGCGCAGTGCCGCGGTGTCGGCCTCGGTGCCGTGCACCAGGACGACGAAGTCATCCGCGTAGCGGACGACCCGCCACGTGGGGTGACCTTTGCGGCGCCGGTAGGCGCGTTTGCCTTCGGTGGCCATTGCCCCACCTGGTTCCCATGGTCCGTGCAGGTGCTCGTCGAGCGCCGACAGGGCGATGTTCGCCAGCAGTGGGGACAGGATGCCGCCTTGCGGGGTGCCGGTCAGTGTCTCCTTGTTCTCGCCGAGTTCCGTGAGAACTCCGGCTTTGAGAAAGGCTTTGACCAGCGTCAGCACGCGCTTGTCCTTCACCCGGTGACGCACTCGGTCCATGAGAGCCGTGTGGTCGATCGAGTCGAAGCATGCCTCGATGTCCGCATCCAGCACCCAGCGATACCCCCGGGTGCCGAAATAGTGGATCTCGGCGATCGCGTCCTGGGCCCGCCGTCGGGGCCGGAACCCGTAGGAGACCGGCTTGAAGTCGGCCTCGAAGATCGGTTCCAGCACCAGCTTCAGCGCTGCCTGAACGACCCGGTCCGCAATCGTCGGAATCCCGAGCTTGCGGACCTTTTCCCCGAGCCTCCCGGCTTGGGAATGCTGCGTTCCCGCACCGGCAAAGGGACGGAACGAGGCCGTCCTTGAGGGCGGCCCGCAGGTCGTTCAGGAAGCTGGGAACACCGATCGATTCCTCGATGTCGGTGGCTGTCAGGCCATCGACGCCGGGGGTCCGGGCTCCCTGGTTGCCCGCGACCCGGTCGAACGCCACCAACAGCGTCGCCGGGTCGTGCACGAAGTTGAACAGGTCATCGAACCGGCGGCCGGGATCGGCCACCGTCCAACGGTGAAGCTTGGCCTGCATCTCCAGTACCCGGGCCCGAGGGCCCGGAGCTCCGCCATTCAGCGGGGCGTCTTCCGGCATTGCAGCATCCTTCCCTTCTCGATACCGCTGCCGCCCTTCCCCATGCGGCCGGCTTTCCCGGCCTCGGAGTACTACGGCGGCTCCGCCCCGTCCCCAACCGATCGGCGGTCGATGCGCTCAGCCCAGTCGGCCTGCTGGAGGCAAGTGACGGGGCGAGGTTCGGGACGGTTCCCGTGTTCACTGTGGTTCGCTCGATGAAGGAGGAGCCCGACTGTGTCCCTGCGGCATCGCCACGAGTACGCCGCAGGCTTTCCTCGTGGCCTCCCGGCCAGCTTTCGTAGACCGACCCAGAAGTTGTCAGACCACCCGAAAGGATGACCCGCATACGCACCGCTACCGGCCCTGATCCACCAGGTTCGAGCCGGAGGCACTTTAAGTGGGCGTTAAGTCCGGTCTTCCTCGGTTCGTGATCGCTCGATCGTGGTACTGATCGCCGTCCCGGCCGCCTGGTGAGCATGTCCATGTTGAGATGCGAGCGTGAAGAGAGAGCCGTACCTCAGCGACTTATCAGACGAGCAGTGGGCGTTGATCGAGCCGATGATCACGGCCTGGAAGCAGGACAGGGTGGCGCGGTCGGCGACCGGAGATCCCGGGTCCTGCGACCTCCGGGAGGTCGTGAACGCGATCTTCTATCAGAACCGGACGGGCTGTCAGTGGCGCCTTTTGCCGCATGACTTCCCGGCCTGGTCGGCGGTGTTTTACTACTTCGGCCTGTGGCGTGAGGACGGGCTGGACCAGCGGATCCAGGAACTCCTGCGCTGCCAGGTGCGGGAGAAGGCCCGCCGATTAGAGGACCCGTCCCTCGTGATCATCGACACCC
Organism: Streptomyces agglomeratus; assembly: GCF_001746415.1. Classification (NCBI taxonomy): domain Bacteria; kingdom Bacillati; phylum Actinomycetota; class Actinomycetes; order Kitasatosporales; family Streptomycetaceae; genus Streptomyces; species Streptomyces agglomeratus. Next base: position 171,396 of record NZ_MEHJ01000002.1, on the reverse strand, counting down.
AGTCCGTCCGCGCCGCGGCGGGTGTCCCGAAGACCACGACGGGGCTGGACGCGAACAAGAAGGTGTCGGGGCGCAAGCGGGGACTGGCCGTCGACGTTCTGGGGCTGATCATCGGCGTCGTCGTCCTGGCCGCCTCCGCGCACGACAACGCCGCCGGCACCGCCCTGCTCGACCAGGCCGCCGAGCGGTGCGGGATGCGCCTGGAGAAAGCGCTGGTGGACCAGGGCTTCAAGGACGAAGTCATCATCCACGGCGTCCTGCTGGGCATCGACGTCGAGGTCGTCCGTCGCAACCCTGCTGACCAGGGCAAAGGGTTTGTCCCGCAGCCGAAGCGGTGGGTGGTCGAGCAGACGAACGGCACGTTGATGCTGCACCGGCGTCTGGCCCGGGAGTACGACCACCGGCCCGACACCTCCGCCTCACGCGTCTACTGGGCCTCCACCGCGAACATGGCCCGCCGCCTCACCACCCCCGCTCCGGCCTGGCGCGACATTCTCGGGCTGGCCGCGTGAACGTCTCCGAGCTCCTGGCCTACCTTCAAACCCAGCAGGACGAGGCCACCACCCGGGCCGCAGAACTACGCGGCCAGATCGAGCACCTCACCGCTGCCCTGGCCGAGAGCGAAGCGCGACTCACGGATCTGGCCACCACTCGAAAAGTCATCACGGAGGCCGCACCAGCAGGAGCCGAACCCGATCCACCCGAGGCGAACACCGCCTACCAGGACATCGTGAACGCGTTCAACCAGCACCCCGACCAGGTGTTCCGAGCTCGCGAGCTGCACGAACTCCTCGGCATGCCCACCGACGAGGCATCCGTCAACATCACCCGCAGCCGCCTCGGCCGCCTCACCCGCCAAGGCTTCCTCACCCAACCCGGACGAGGCCATTACCAGAAACGGACTTAACGACCTCTAAGAGACGTAAAACGCCGGTTCCTCGCGTACTCCTCTCCATCACGCTTGCCGGACCCGCCCCATCTGGCAGTACTGGACACGTCCCGGCTTTGTCAGGGCCGCTCTCGCCCTCCCCGGCATCACCCGGATCAGGCTGCCCTCAGCTTCAACCCGACTGCTGCGACAGCGGGTTGGTGCAGGTCTTCCACCTCCACTCGAACCAACAGCGCCTCACGGCGCAAACACAAGTTGAGCCAGAACCCGAGAAATGACGTCACCGCATGGGCCGCCCGCCCTCTGTGACAGCTCCTTCAAGCCTCCTCGATGACCAAGCAGTAGTGAAAGGCTTGGTAGCGATGAGTTTGCCTCGCCCGGAGAGTCTCACCACTGTTGTCGCCCCATCACAGGAGGAACGCGTGGCTCAGCTATTGCGAGTCCAGAACTTCAACGTCTCGAGTGACGGCATCGGTGCCGGTGAGGACCAGACCCTCGAGAGGCCGTTCGGCCATGTCGAGCCCGAGAGGCTGTTCGCCTGGGCCGGCGCCACGGCGAGCTGGCCCATGCGCACCGACCCCGGGGGGAGCCGGGGCCTGGACGACTACCTCACGCGGGACTACGCGCGCAACATCGGCGCCGAGATCATGGGCCGCAACAAGTTCGGGCCCCAGCGCGGGCCCTGGCAGGACCATGAGTGGCAGGGCTGGTGGGGTGACGAGCCCCCGTTCCGCACCCCGGTGTTCGTCCTGACCCACCACATGCGTCCTTCGTTCGCGCTTTCCGACACCACGTTCCACTTCGTCGATGGCGACCCTGCCACGGTCCTTGAGCAGGCCCGGGAGGCGGCGCAGGGCAAGGACGTCCGACTCGGCGGCGGGGTTACCACCATCCGGCAGTTTCTCGACGCAGACCTCGTCGACACCATGCATGTGGCGGTCTCGCCGGTGAAGCTCGGGTCCGGAGTACGGCTCTGGGAGTCCCCCGATGAGCTGCTCGACCGGTTCCACCTGGAGGTCGTTCCCAGCCCGAGCGGAGTGACGCACCACCTGTTCTGGCGAAAGTGACCGGTCCTCAGGGCAGCCCCGGGCGGCTGTTTTGCCTCCCGGGGCTGCCCTGAGGCGGGCCGTCGAGTCGCGCCTCAGGCGGTCAGCCGGCCTTGGCCGTTTCCTCAGCTCGTGCCCGGGTGGAGGCGAGCCGGTAGGAGTCGGTGCCGGCCTCGATGATCGTGCCGTTGAACGTCAGGCGGTCGACGATGGCCGCGCAGAGTCGGGGATCGGTGAACGTCTTTGTCCACCCACCGAGCGACTCGTTGGAAGCGATGGCGACACTGTTCTTCTCCTCGCGCTCGGTCAGAACCTGGAAAAGCAGCTCAGCGCCGTGACGGTCCAGTTCCATGTGTTGGGTCGGGGACAGGACGCCGTGCACCCTTTCAGGTGTCGGTTTTCCCGTCCCCGCCCGCCGAACCGGACGTGCCCGTTGGCCGAGCATCCGGCTCTCCACGTGATCCAAGGGATCAGGCGAGGTATCTACTGACCTGGCCGACGAAGGCCACATCGTCATGGCCGGTCCGGCGAAAGCGGGCTCCATCCGGATCGACTTCGTCGATGTTGTACGGCGTGCTGATCTGCGCTCCACGAAACGTGTAACGCTGGACCCGCATCTTCGCCGGGTTGTAGAGGACGACTCCGCCCTCCGTGATGCGGTCCGCCCCGTAGTAGCGGCGGCGCAACTGTTTCCAGGTCAGGTGGGGGTGCTTATAGCGAATCCACAGAATCAGCCTCCACCACGCATACCAGCCGAGGTAGGCGATGGTCTTGTTCAGCTGCTTCTCGTCTGCCGCCTCGACCAGCTCGTTCACCAGCTTCGTGGCCAACGTGTAGCGAACGCGGTAGCCCTTCATCGCCGCCTCGGTGCCCAGCGCGATGAGCATGTGGGACTTGCCAGTGCCGGAGTCCCCGATCAGGCAGAGCGGCTGGCTTTTCTTGATCCACTCGCAACTGGCAAGGGTGTGGACGGTGGCCGCGTCAATGTTCGGATTGGCGTCGAAGTCGAACGCCCGCAGCGACTTCTCCCGCGGAAGGCCCGCCGCCTTGATCCGCCGTTCCGAACGACGTCGGGACCGGTCGTCGCACTCGGTCATCAACAGTGCGGCAAGGAAACCGCGGTAGGTCATCTGGTTCTTGACCGCCCGGTCGGCGATCTCGTTGAACTCGTTGCGGATCGAGGGCAGCCGCAGCAGGCGGCATGCGGTGTAGATCGCGGCGTCGGCGGCCTGCTCGGTCAAGCCTCGCTGGCGGGGCAGGGTCACTGTGCTTCTCCCTCACGGTCGTCGCTGCGGCTGGTGCGGCGGCGTCGGAGCAGCTGGTCATAGGGGGGTCACCGACGGCAGCGGCCTGGTGTCCGGCGGGAGGTGCGCGAGCCGCCACTCATGCAGCGACGTGACAGTGGCCGGCGTCTGCCCAGGAAGCGCCGGGATGGACGGATGGCGCCGATGGTTGGCTCGTCCTCCGCCTGGGCGGCCTTGCGGGCCTCCAGCGCAACGGCTTCTAAGGCGCGGTCAGGCCGCTGGCGGCTGACTGGTGGGCGCGGCCTGGTCGGCGGGCTGGTCCAGCTGCTGCTGGCGGCGCCGCTGCTCATTGCGGTGCTCTTCGACGCACTGGGCCACAAGAACTAACTTGATCTTTAACCTCGGGAACCGAACGGCTCCTCGTACTTGATCACTCGGACTGGTAACTGCGGTACACGCAGGCGGCCTTCGGCTGAGCATGTGATCCGACCAAGGAACACACAAGCTCAGCACGAAGGCCGTGGGGATGAGTCTGTTGCATCATGCTGTCCGGCAGGATCCGTTTGCGGAACTGTCACGCTTCCGGGGTGAGTTCTACTCCTGTCTGACCAGGCGTGCGGATGCGTTGTTCGAGCTGGGCGACGCCGTGCTGTGTGCGGATGGTCCGGTCAGGTCGCTGGTGGAGCTGTCGCTGGTGGGCGAACACCGTCGCGGGCACGGTGGGCTCTACGACGCCCTGGCCGCAGGCCGAGTCGATGTCGCCCGGCTGCGGCGGGCGCTGGCCGCGGTGCCTCTGCCGCGGGCGGCGGACAACCAGCTGGTGCTGGCTGCCGACATCACTTGCTGGCTGCGGCCCGACGCGCACACCTCACCGCAGCGGATCCTGTGCCACACCTACGGGCGGGGCAAGGACCAGCACATTCCCGTTCCCGGCTGGCCGTACTCGGTGATCTGCGCGCTGGAGACGGGCCGTAGTTCGTGGACCGCGCCGCTGGACGCGCTGCGTCTGGCGCCGGGCGACGACGCTGCCACGGTCACCGCCGGGCAGATGCGCGAACTGGTCGAGCGACTGATCGCAGCCGGGCAGTGGAGGGACGGTGACCCGGAGATCCTGATTGTGGTGGACGCCGGATACGACGTGCCTCGCCTGGCCTTCCTGCTGAAGGATCTGCCGGTGCAGGTGCTGGGCCGGATGCGCTCGGACCGCGTCCTGCGCCGGGCGGCACCGCCCCGCACCCCTGGCACCCGGGGCCGCCCGCCCCGCCACGGTGGCGAGTTCGTCTTCGGCGACCCCGCCACCTGGGACACCCCCGACGCGGCAACCGTGACCGAGACCCGTCTCTACGGCACCGCCACCGCCCGGGCCTGGGACAGGCTCCACCCGAGACTGACCCACCGCTCCGCCTGGACGGCCCAGCTGGGCGCGTTGCCCGTAATCGAGGGCACCGTGATCCGCCTGCAGGTCGACCACCTGCCCAGCGGCGCGACACCCAAGCCGGTCTGGCTGTGGTGGTCGGGCACCGACGCCACCGAAACCGACATCGACCTGCTCTGGCAGGCATTCCTTCGGCGCTTCGACATCGAGCACACCTTCCGCCTGTTCAAGCAGACACTGGGCTGGACCTGCCCGAAGATCCGCACCCCGGAAGCCGCGGACCGCTGGAGCTGGCTCATCCTCGCCGTCTTCACCCAGCTCCGGCTCGCCCGCCCGCTGGCGGCCGATCTACGCCGGCCGTGGGAGAAACCGAGCCCGCCCGACAGGCTCACCCCCGCCCGGGTCCGTCGCGATTTCCGGCACCTCCGCCCGAACGCCGCCTGTCCCGCCGAAGCACCGAAACCCTCCCGCCCCGGCCCCGGACGGCCACCAGGACGCAAGAACACCCGGGCAACCCCACGCCACGACGTCCACACAGTCCGCAAAACAGACACCGCGAAACCACGACAGAGGAAGTCAACAACCCCACGACCCCGCCGCACAGGTTAAAGATCAAGCTAAGGCCTGTCTGATAATTGATCTTGTGGCAGGTAGAGGTGAGTTGAATGATGCGGCGTGGGAGCGGATAGAGCCCTTGTTGCCGCAGGTGGACGGGCGTGGTCGGCCGTGGCGTGATCACCGGCAGGTGGTCAATGGTGTGCTGTGGCGGTTGCGGACCGGGGCTCCGTGGCGTGACCTGCCGGAGCGGTATGGGCCGTGGCAGACCGTCTACGAGCGATTCGCCCGCTGGGAGGCGGATGGCACGTGGGCAAGGCTGTTGGAGCATGCGCAGGTCCGTGACGACGCGGTGGGCCGGGTGGAGTGGACCGTCGCGGTCGATTCCACGGTCAACCGTGCCCACCAGCACGCCGCCGGCGCACGTAAAAAGGGGCCGCAGACGGGGACGAACTGGAAGATCCGGGCCGCTCGCAGACGCGCCAGGCCCTCGGCCGGTCCCGAGGCGGGCTGACCACCAAGGTCCACCTCGCCGTCGACGGCCGGGGCCTGCCCCTGTCGATCGTGCTCACGCCCGGCAACGTCAACGACGCCACCGCATTCGGTCAGGTCCTGGACGGGATCCGCGTTCCGCGAGCCGACACCGGCCGCCCGCGCACGACACCGACCCGAGTCCTGGGCGACAAGGCCTACTCCAGCCGGGCGATCCGGCACCTGCTGCGGCGTCGGGGCATCGCCGTCACGATCCCCGAGCGCCGCGACCAAGCGGCCAACCGCCGGCGCCGAGGGCGCTTCGGCGGCCGGCCGCCCGCCTTCGACAAGGAGATCTACCGCGACCGCAACGTCGTCGAACGATGCTTCGCACGCCTTAAGCAGTTCCGCGCAATCGCGACCAGGTTCGACAAGCTCGCCGACCGCTACCGCGCCGGAGTCGTCCTGGCCTCGCTGATCCTCTGGCTCCGCGAACCCGTCCGTGATCATTTGTCAGACACGGCCTAGGGCCACGGGCTTGGTCACCGATACGACGCAGCTGCTTGGTCTGGAGGGGCTGGTCATGGTTCGTGGCGATGCCGCGCCACGCCTTCAGTTTCTTGACCAGGCGCTCGACCCCTTGTTCGTGTCGGTAAGTTCGCGGCCGACGTCAGCTTCGGCCGGCACGGCTCCGGCCACCGGTCCTCTGCTCCTGAGACCGGGTGTGAGGGCGAGGGTGACCGCGGCAGAAGCGGCGGCCATGACGGTCATGGCGGTCGCGGGTGAGGTGAGTTGCGCAATGCCGCCTGCGACCGCTGCGGCGATGCCCTGCATGGTGAACATCCCAGAGTGGTGCAGTCCGAGGGCGTGACCCCTTAGTTCGCTCCGGACCAGGGACATCAGGCGTTCCTGCAGGCGCAGGTTGGCGGAGAAACCGATCGACGCGAGGGCCACGGCGGCAAGCGCCACGGGCAGCGCCGGGTGCAGGAAGAAGATCAGATACGGGGCGGCGAGCAACAGCAGTAGTGGCGGCGCACCGAGTCTGTCGCGCCAGTGCGGGGGCAGGAAACGGCCGGTTAGGGTGTCCCCCGCCAGCATGCCGACCGCGGCGGAGCCGAACAGGAGCCCCGCATGGTGTGGTGCGTAGGAGACGAAGAGGGACTCACAGCCGACGACGAGTCCGTTGGGCACCCACAGGGCGAGGTAGAGGTGGCGCCGCGGTTTCGCCGCCCACAGGCGCGCGTTGGTCCGCCAGGTCTCGCTCGCGGACGGACGGCCTTGTGCGCGCGGGGGCCGTCTCGCGAGACCGATGCGGGCGACGGCCGCGGAGACGACGAAGAGGGCGGCGCCGGTAAGCAGGGCCCCGCGCGGCGCCAGGACGTTGACGAATACGCTGCCGACGGCGTACCCGCAGATCTGCAGGCTTCCCGCGCACATGTTGAGCACCGAACGGCCGAGCAGATAGCCCTGTGCGGGGAGGATCTCGGTGAGCAGTCCGTAGCGCACTCCGCCGCCGACCGAGCCGAGCATGCCCTGTACCGACAGGATCGCGAAGAACGCCCCCATAGACAGACCGGGCAGGGCCAGGGTAGTGGTGGTCACGGCGAAGAAGAGCGCCAAAGCGACGGTCGCTGCGCGCGGTGGCAGGCGGTCCACCGCCGACAGCAGGACACTCGCGCCGATCATCTGCGCCAGCAACGGGCCGAACATGCTGAGGGCGGCGAGGAGCGGGGAGCCGGTCGCACCGTAGACGAGCGTCCCCACGGCCATTCTGCTCACTGTCTGGGCCGCCACGTGTGAGGCGAAGGCCGCGAACAGCGGGGTGAACTCCGGGGCCTTGAAAAAGCTCCTGGTAGGTGCGCATGGCCGCAGTGTCGTCATACGGTCGGACGCGGAGTTAATGTTTCGCAGGGAGGCGAAACAATTGGGCTGGTGGGAAGTCAACGCGGATACGCTCGCGAGCAGCCGGTTCGTCGTATCGCCTCTCTGCGAGACAACAGCGAGCCTGATGGCCCTGGAGAAGGGCTCACCCGCGCATCCCGCCGAGCGCCGCTGGTTGGACAGCCACGGACCTTCCTACAGGGCACGGCTGGCCGCCGATCCGGTCACAGGCCTGCTGGTGCACGTCGCCCTGGGCAGACACCGCTGGATCGCCGACTTCCTTACGCCGGTGCCGTCTCGAGAGGACGAGACGCCGGGCGATGCGGAGTTCTACGACGAGCTCGCACGGATCCGAGAGACACCGGCCGACACCGCCCGCATCGACCTCGAGATCGCTCACCGCGGACCACTGCCCGGCTCTTTGCTGCGCGCAGATCTGCCGGAACGCATCGCCGACCTGCTGGAATGGGTGTGGCGGGAGACCGTGGCGTCCGACTGGCCGCGGCGGCGACGCGTCATCGAAGCCGACGTCGTCGCGCGTACGGGCCAGTTGAGCCGGGCGGGGTGGGCAGCGGCACTGGACGACATGCATCCGGAGATGCAGTGGCTGGGCGGCAACCGGCTGCAGATCAACACCCGCGCCTTCCCACCCCGGAAACTGATGGGATCACAGCTGCTGCTTGTGCCGGTCACGCCGCGCAGGGGATGGATCTCCAGAGACCGGACGGATTCCCAGGGGACGGTGCTCCGCAACGCCGTGGTGTATCCGTGCTCGGGCGCACTGACGGACCCGGAGCGCGCAGCCACCCCGGAGGCGCTGGCCACACTGATCGGTGCCGGGCGGGCGAGTGTGCTGGGGCTTCTGGACAGCCCTATGAGCACGACGCACCTGGTGGCGACGGCGGGCCAGGGTCTCGGCTCGGTGGGCCGCCACCTCAAGGTGCTCCTGGACGCCGGGCTGGTCGGCCGCCGCCGTGCGGGACGTTCCGTGCTCTACTACCGCACGGCTGCCGGCGACGTACTGGTGCGGGCGCAGAACTCCTAGGGCGCATAAGGTTCAGCCCGTATCCCGAGCGGCTGCGGCAGCAGTTGGAGGGGGCCGGCTGCTGCACCCTGTGAACGTGCCCCCTACTGGACGGACCCCGCCAGAGCCGGATCCCCGGGCCGCGGATCCGGAAGTCCCCGGCCTGGGCCGGTCGCCGTCCAGCCGCCGCCCGCTCCCTGGACGGCCAGCCCGTGCCCGACGAGGCCCTCCAGGTGCTTGAGCACCGTGCGCTGGGTGAACCCGACTACGTCGCAGAGTTCCTGCACGCTGCTCTCCCGCGCGCCTGCCGCCCGCAGCGCGCTCCACGTGCGCTGCGCGGGGTGGCCGAGGCCTCCGTCCGCCTTGCTCGCGAAGACCAACGTCTCCGGCTCGGGCACCGGACCACCGGCGGTGGACGTGGCCCTTCCCTGCGGGAGCAACGTCACGCTGCACTGGCTGTCCACGACCGCGCCCGCGCCCGGCTCACCCGCGCTCCTCTGGGCGGCCAGGTCCGTACCGGACCTGCGCACCGGCCGGGGCGTCCGGTTCACACGGCGGTGCCTGCGGCCCTTCTTACGCTTGCCCACGTCGGCTCCTCCAGCGACTCGCATCCAGCTCCTGCCCTAACGAGCCGGCCCTCCCAGAGAACCGACTACCGGGGGCAGAGGACACGGAGAATCACTGACACGGCTCAGCAACACGGGCGCCCGTCACCGCAACGACGTGTGGCGTCACCGCATGGGCGAAGCGAAGAGCATGCCGACCGGCACTACGCTCGGAACCCAACCCAGGGGAGGGACCACGACCCCCTCCAGCGAGTCCGCAAGCAGCATCAACCATGCATGCCCTGTCCCCCCAGGCACCGACGTACCGCTGCTTCGTCACTGTCGCGCTCCGCGCCGACTCCTTGATCGTTATCTAGGGTGTCAACCCGATGATGCAGGTCAGCACCGGGCAAGCCTTGTCGAAGCAGGTCTCGCGGCTCGAAGAAGCGGGGTGGGTGACGGTCAAGAAGGGGCAGGTCGGACGTCGGCCGCGGACCTGGCTGCGGCTGACCGAGGACGGAGCAGCCGCCTACCGGCGTCACCTCGCCGCGCTCGCGGCAATCGCGGGCCCCCTGCACTGATAGGCGGGGCGAATGGCTGGTCGCGGGCGTGACCAGCCATTCACTTGAGCCCTGGCGTGTGCGGTAAGCCGTTGCGGGCGAACCGCTCACGACATGCGTGGCCCGGGTGCGTACCTTGGTCTCCGCCCGGAACGGCCGCTGCCGACGCCCCCGGACCCGCGGATGTCGGCGGCGGCCGGCGGCCCGGCGCCAGGACGGCGGGGCCGAGTTCCTCGCCCGCCTCGGTCAGTGCGTACGTACGCGGGGGTGCGGGCCGGCGGCGGCAGGGTGACCTTGCGCGCAAGACCTTCCCGTTTTATTCGTCACCGTCCGCTACCGCTACCGCATCCGCCGAAGCCTGGACCCACTACCGATGGGACACGCGCCCCCGCACACCCCGCAACCGATGACCTACTGGCGGACGCTGAAAGGGGAGACGAGGCCGCGGCCCGGCCGTCGGCGGTGCTGTCACTGGCAGGCAGGCTCGGCCGCGACAATCGCTGACTGTCGTCCTTGAGTTCCGGCCTGCGCGGTGCTGCGCCTGGAGGCCTCGGACACTACTGAGACTGGCACCCGGACATAAGATTGACCCATGATCTAAACGTCAGAATGCACCATGTGGTGGGTCTCTTGCTGGCATAGATTGATCAGCACAAGGCCCCGGGAGACGCCCGAAGCCGCAGCTCAGCACAGGGAGTACGACTGTGAACGCCGGCGACGCCGCCCCACTGACACCGGTTCTGACTCGCGCCGCTACCGCCGAGACCACGAGTGACCCGAGCAGTGTGATGACGCTGCTGGCCGACTGCGGCACGGATGGCAGCTCGCTCACCAGCTACCGCTCGCAGTTCGCCAAGGGCGCTGTGGGTGCCCCGGCGCACTTTCACACCCGTGCCTCGGAGCTGTTCTTCGTCATCGGCGGCTCTCTTCAGGTGCTTGTCGACGACGAGGTGAAGATCCTGGATGAGGGCGACCTTCTGCTCGTGCCGCCGCGCACTCCGCACGCTTTCGCGGCGGCTCCCGGCGCGGAGGCCGACGTGTTGTTCGTCTTCACGCCCGGCATGCCACGCTTCGACTATCTCCGGCTGCTCGGCCGGGTGATGCGCGGTGAGGCGAGCCCGCAGGAGATAGCGAGTCTTCCGAGCGCTTCGACAACCACTACGTGGACAGCCCGGTATGGCGCGCCGCTCTGGAAGCCGCACACTGAAGGAGGATGTCGCACGTGGTCACTCTGTCTGACGGGCCCCTCACTTGGCCGACGCTCGAGTCGCTGTCAGCCAGCCGGGCGGGAGGTGGCTTGTTGACCCTCACACCGTGTCAGGTGCTGAACTCGGAGACATCATGTTCACCATCGGAGACTTCGCCCGGCACGGCCGCGTATCGGTCCGGATGCTGCGTCACTACGACGCACGGACTCTGCGCCGGCCCACGTCGACCCTGCCACCGGCTACCGCCACTACACGGCCGCCCAGCTGGCCCGCCTCAACCGCGTCATCGCGCTCAAGGACCTCGGCCTGACCCTCCAGCAGGTCCAGGACATCCTGGACGAAAAGGTCACCACCGAGGAACTGCGCGCCATGCTGCGGCTGCGGAGGGCCGAGTTGGAGGCCGCGATGACCGCGGCGGCGGCGCGGCTGGTCCAGGTCGAGGCGAGGCTCCGGTCGATCGAGAGTGAGGGGCACATGCCCACGAATGACGCCGTCATCAAGAGCGTCCCGGCGATGCGGGTGGCGGAGCTGACCGCGACCGCCGCGAGCTTCGAACCCCAGGACATCGGCCCCGTCATCGGACCTCTCTATGACGAGCTGTTCCGGCGTCTGGACACGGCGGGGGTCACGCCTGCGGGGCCGGGTGTCGCCTCTTACGAGGAAGTCCCGGAGGGCGGCGGCGTCCACGCCGCTGTCCAGGTCGCGGCCCCGCTCCAGGACGGCGACTTGCGGGTGGTCGATCTGCCGCCCGTCGACCAGGGCGGCGACCATCGTGCACCGTGGCTCGGTGGACACCGTGCTGCCCACGGCCCAGGCCCTGGCCTTGTGGATCGACGAAAACGGGTACCGGTCAGCCGGATACCCCCGGGAAATCAACCTGGAGTGCCCGGACAACCGCGACGACTGGGTGACCGAACTCCAGGCTCCGGTGACCAAGACCCAGGGCCATCGCCCCAGGGCCAGGGCCCACGGGCTCGAGCGTCACGGGCGGGGCAGTCGGTGATCACAGTTGTCCACGGCTGCCCCACCGTAGTTTGGCGAGCTCTTGTAGCAGGTCAGCGCGGCGGCGAGACCGAGGAACGCAAAGAAGTGGCTGCCCTTTCGCTCGTACCGGACGTGAGCCGCGGTACCCGAACAGCCACGAGATCGACCGCTCGTGCGACGCGTGAGGGACAGCGCGCACCGGCTCCACGTACCCCGCCCCATGCCGAGTCCAACGAACCAGCGCCACATAGGACATCGTCTAAACTAGGCGTTTATGGTCTGCCGTCGAACACGGCCTCGAACTTGCTGATGGGTTTGCCTGAGTTCCGGACGTAAGAGCGGCCTTCGCATCTGGAGCATCCGCGGGCGCCGCGGGGGCAGGTGTCCGCGACCTTCCTTCGCGCCCTCGGTGAAGCGCGCCTGATCACCCCGCCGCGCTCTCCGGGCGGACACCGCCGCTACTCGGCTACCAGCTCCACGTCGCCGCTCGCGCGCGTGAGCTTCGCCACTGATACTCAGTGGGATGTCTCAGCCTTCGTCCAGCACGGCCCGGATCACGTGCCGGGCGTTGCGCGCCATCGCAGGGTTCGTCCTCCGGTAGTACGGCAGCGAGATCAGCGCTTCCGAAAGTGTCCGCCCTCGGCCGCGGATCCAGGTCGCGTCGTCCACGGCCAGCGCCTCGCGGAAGACTTCCCTTGCGTCGGCCGGCAGCAGATTCCACGCCGGAAACAGGTCGCAGGCCGGATCACCAACCCCCGTGCACCCGAAGTCGATCACCGCGGCCAGCCTGCCGTCGTCGACCAGCAGGTTGCCCGGCATCAGATCGGCGTGCAGCCACACCGGCGGCTCGTCCCAGCCCGGGGCCTGCAGTGCCTGCTTCCATACGGCGGCCGCGGCATCGCAGTCGACCTCCTCCTGCGGGATCGCACGCAATTCCTTCATCGCCGCCTGGGTCTCCGCGTCGAGCGATGCGACCGGCCCGCCCCGGTGTGCGGCCGGCGCATTTGGCAACGTGACGCTCCTCATCGCCGCCACGAATGCGGCCAGGTCCTCGGCCAGCAGCACGGGCGCGCTCAGTGCCCCCGCTTCGGGAAGCTCGCCCGCCAGCCACCGGTAGACCGACCACGACCATGGATACCCCTGGGCCGGCTCCCCGGCCCCGAGCACCTCGGGGATGCGCATGGGCAGATGGGGAGCCAGACGGGGCAGCCATTCCTGCTCCATCAACACGTCCTCAGCTCCGCCCCGGACCAGCGGCAGCCTTACGACCATGTCATCGCCCAGCCGGTACATGGCATTGACCGTGCCACCGGACGGCCAACGCTTCACCGCCAGCCCTGCCCACTGGGGGAACTGCTCGGCGATCAGCCGCCGTACAAGACCGTCGTCGATGGGGTGCATATCGGGGTGCATCTGCCCTGCGCTCATGGACGTCATCCGAACACCGGACGCCGACGCGCGTCAAAGGCCTTTCCAGCTGGCACTTTCAGATCGCCAGGGTCCGCACCGCGCCGACACGGACTGGGGCTGTCGGTGTGAAGGCTCAGGACATCCTTGACCAATTGTCGTCAGGACATCGTTGACACTTTCGACTGAACGTCCCGCGGTTTCCCTGAGATGATTGAGGCGGGACTGGTTCGGTCGGGGTTTACGGATGTGCAGCAGCTGACCGAGTACCGCTATCGGGCGGTGCGGGAGGTGCTCGGCGGGTCACCGATTGGCGAGGTCGCAGTCAGATACGGCATGTCGCGGCACCCTGCTCCTGGCGGCGACGTTTTGAGCAGGAAGGACTGCCGGGTCTGATGGTTTCGGTCGCGGCGGCCGAGGAACAGTCCGACCCGGTTGTCGGCCGAGGTGGAAGCGGAAATATGCTAGCTCCGGAGGCAGCATCCGCGGTCGGGCGCCCGGCGCATCGCCTACGAACTGGCCCGGCGGGGGGGTCCGGGCCTTCGCGGGCCACGGTGCACCGAGTGCTCTCCCGCAACGGTCTGGTCCGCGTCCAGGAACAGCAGCATCCGGGCAACTATCGGCGCTGGCAGCGTGAGACGCCCCATGCATCTGTGGCAGATGGATTTGGTCGGTGGGGTTCCACTGGCCAGCGGCCGCGAGTGCAAGATGGTCACCGGTTCGGAGTGCCAAGGCCACAGCGCAGGCTGAGCGACACCACCCCGCCCGCTCTATGGCCCCCGGCCCCGCCCCCGCGCGGTGCCAGGGGCCTCGCCATGCCCACCCCTGCCCCCCGGCCCTAGCCACCGATAGCGCCGTCTTGGCGTGCCCGTACTCTGACGTTCCTTCGGGGCCGCTACTTGGCGGTCCAGAGGCCCTGGGTGTTGGGACCGGCTTTCTCGGCCGCCCGGCGCAGCGCGTCCGGCGAGCCGAGCAGCGCGGGCGGCAGGTATCCGGAGCGGACCTTTAGCTCCCAGCCGTGGGTCTGGACCGCGAGGGCGGCCAGGGCGAGGGTGTCGAGCGGCAGCAGCGTGCGCGGCGCGGGATCGGACTCCGCGGACTCCCGGTGTTCGACGAGGAGGGCGGCGAGCGCCTGCTCGAAGGCGGCCTGATCGTCGTCGAGGAGGACGCGCAGCAGTCGCTGGTCGGACGTCAGGGTCCCGGCCGCCTCCAGCCGCCGCGCCGCCTCGGCGCGCTCGTCGGCGTCCGGCTTGCGCAGGGTGACGGTCGGCCAGTCGCGGGGCAGGTGCCCGCTGGCCTTGGTCAGGTAGTCGCAGAGGGCGTCCATCGTGGCGAGGTCCGCCGGCTCCGACGTCGAGGTGTACTTGGAGTACGGCACGCCCTCACGGATCGCGGGCGCGCAGTCGCCCCGCAGCATCACGCCAATCACTCGCTGGCTGTCCCAGGCCATCCCGCTCACCAGAGATATCGCGAACGTGTCGAGCCACGTCCGGGCCGTGGGCGCCTCCTTGACGATGTCGCCGAAGGCGATGTAGTCGCTGCTCAGGCTCTCCCGGGCGATCGGGAAGGTGATCTCCTGGTCGCCGTCGGGCCAGCAGCCGACGCTCAGCACGCCGAAGGAGCACTCCGCCGCTGTCAGCAGGGCGGTTCGTGCCGTCTCGTGCCCGTCGAACGAACCGGCCTCCGTGGCGCGGACGGCGGCTGCGACGTGGTCGAGGAGCTCGTCGCGCATCTCCTCCAGGTCCGCCAGCCGCAGGCTGCCGTAGCGCATCGAGTGCCACCGCCCCCAGGTCCGTCCCTCGATGTCGTCGAGCGCTTCGGCCAGACGCTGTTCCCGCACCTCGTGGGGCGTCACTTCCTGCACGGCTGCCGTCCTCCCATGATCGTTAGTCAGGATGCGGCACGCTACCAGCGCGCTCGGACAACGCAGCGGTGCGGCACTGGCCTTCGACGTCCGCGAGCCGGTGAGACGCCGTGCTGTGCCGCACCAACGTGCGCGCCATGACCCAAGTGCTGCAGCAGTACGAGATGCTCAGCGCGGCGGGCGCCGTCTACGCGGGCACCCTGCTCTCCGGGCCGACGCGCGAAGAACCGGAGAAGCAGCTGTCGTCCGTGACCCTGACAGTGACCGCGCGCCCCAGTGAGCTGTCGAACGAGCTGACCGTGCACCGTCTGGCGCGCACCATGGGCGCCCTCTACCCGGATGCCGAGGTGGGTGTCGTCCGCCTCGCGGCCGGGCCGGCGGTGCTGCTCCCGAGGAGCGGAAAGTGGAGCGGCCGGTGAACCTCCTGGGCGAGGGAGGGGGCGCCACCGTCGTGCGCCAGCTCCATGTCTCATGCCTGCTCTGGGCAAGATCGGTTTGGCCCCTGAGGGGCACACCTCGGCTCAGGGCTGGAGCGGGCCCGTCACTCTCTCATCGCCGCGCCTGGGCCCGTCAAGATCACCACCGTTTGCGGCTGGTGACGATCCTGCTGGCTTATTCCGTGCCCGGCGGGGCTGGCGGCTCGTTGGTCAGAACAGCAGCGACCGTCTTGGCGTTCTCGGCCGCGGGTGGGGTGTGGGATGTCGATGCAGCCGAGGCCGTGGCCGAAGGTGCTTGAGCTGACCGCGCAGGTGGCGCGGGCGGTGGCGGCACGGGGCCCGTACTCGTTGGCGATGCGGGTCCGTGACGAGCTGGGCGAGTTGTTCGCGGACGCCGACGGTGCGCGACCAGTGCACCCGCTCGAAGACCGGCGGCCGGACCCTCTCCCTGCAACCCCGCGAGCTGCAAGAAGTCCTCGACCACGCCCGCCTCCAGCAGAGCGACGAGCAGTGGCGAGCCAAGTACGGAAAACGCGCGGGCATCGAGGGCACCATCCACCAAGCCGTCGCGGTCACCGGGATAAGACGTGCCCGCTACCTCGGTCTCCAGAAGACCCACCTGGAACACGTCTTCTCCGCCGTTGCACTCAACCTCATTCGCCTCGATGCCTGGTGGAACGGGACCGCACCCGCGTCAGCCACCTGGCCCGCCTCGACCTCTCACTCACCGCGTGACTGTGACAGCCCTCGCGGGCGATATTCCGAGAGGGAATCGACCTGGGTGTTCGCCGCTACTCGATGACTGCCGTCGCCGTCCCGTAACTGGAATCGGTCATGAACGCCGCTTCGTACTTCTGGCCCGTCGCGACGCGCTTGTCCCCCTTGTCTCCGAGCTTTGGCCAGCCTGACTTTCGTATCGGCCGCCTCACGCGACATGCGCCAGCTGGGGGCCCGGAGTACAGCCGAGTAGCGCCCGGTCCCCACGCCGTCCGGTGACAGGGAGCCATTACGAGGCCAGCGGTGCCGTAGGGTGGTGTTTACCGACGCGGGGTGGAGCAGTTCGGTAGCTCGCTGGGCTCATAATCCAGAGGTCGCAGGTTCAAATCCTGTCCCCGCTACTACATCGGAAGGGCCCGGTTCCTAGTGGATCCGGGCCCTTCTGCCATGCGGTCGGCGTTTCAGCTTTGGTGCTTTCGGTTGGCGGGGTTACCCCTCCGGGCCTTGGCGCGTAGGGGTAAGCCCCGACCTAGCCCGGGCGGCGGTGAGGTGGGGGTCGACGGCAACGACACCGTCAATGCCCTGGCAGAGGCCCACGATCACCGGGACGAGACGCGGTTCCGGGACGTGACCCCGCAGGGTGACAGACCCATCCTGGACCTCGACTGCGACAGTGCCTTCGTCCAGGCCAAGGATGCGCCCCAGGACGTCCTGCTCGACCTCGCCGAGGATCTCGTCGTCGGTGCGGATGAATGCGTCGAGCAGGTCGCTACGGCTGACGATGCCGGTGAGGAGCCCGTCGTCGCCGACCACCGGCAGCTGCTTGACATGCCGCCTGCGGAGTTCCCGGGCGGCCCGGGGGATCGTCCAGTCGGCGCGAGCGGTGAAGACGGGGCTGCTCATGAGCCCGTCCGCGGTCCGGGCCCGGACCTTGCCCCAGGCGCGCTCGTCGTTCCCGTCCTGCCCCTGCGGACCGGGCATGCCGGTCTCGTGCCGCAGCACATCGGACGCGGATACGACGCCCACGGGGGCGCCATCGTCGTCGACGACCGGGGCCGAGGCGATGTCGTTCGCGTCCAGCAGGGCGGCGACCTGCTGGAACGGTGTGCTGGGACGGAGGGTGACAACCTCCTCGGTCATCACGTCACCGACCGTGCGGCGGTGCAGCATGGCATTGCCCTCCTCCGCTGTGCGACGGGCCGGCCACGGTCGGGACGGCCCGGGCCGACGACGCGCAGCGCGCCGGCCTCCGCGGCCCTGCTGGCTCCTCCACGCGTCTTCCCTACCTATGACAACACCCCGCCGCTCCTGCGACCAGTGACGTGCAACCTGGCCAGGGGAGGGCCAGCAACCCCACGACCAGCGGTGCCACCGAGTGCACGCTAGAGGCTGGCACCCCGACGTCATGTCCGAGTCCGTCTACGGTTGCGCGTCGCAGTTGGCCGAGCGGGCCAAGTTGGGGGCTCAGGTGATGTCGCTGGCCGCCTGGAGGCCCGGCCACCTGAGTGGCACCCTCGCGTGCACCAGCTCGCAGCGACCGAAGCGACTGTGGCCCAGAGTTGAACGAACCACCTGTTACGGCCAGGAGACACCGGTGGCGAGTCGCTTTGGTCGCTGCTGCCCAGTGGCAGCGACTGAGAGGCCAGCGACCGAAGCAAAGCGACCCAGTAGGAACATGCTTCAGGCTGGCGCCGGGTCCACGTGCGTGCGCGCCTAAGTGGTCAGAGCCAGGTGCCGTCCAGGGCGCGGCGGTCGCCGGTCAGCGCGTGCGGCGTACGGCCAGGATGGTCTCCGCGTCGCTGCCGACGTCGTTCGCGAACCGGGCTAGGACGGGTTCGGTGCGCCGGGGCGGCTACCGCTTGCCGGGTGAGCGCCGGGTGCGCCGTGACATGGCCTGACTGAGCGGGGTTAGTCATATCTGTATGACGATGTATCCGCTCAGTGCGACGCAGGTGAAGACCGGAGTCCGTGATGCGACCGAGGTCGAACGGGCCTTCGAGTGTTTGGAGGCTGAGGCTGCCGGGCCGGGTCAGCAGACGCAGTATGCCCGGGGTGCTCTGGCTGGGTACCTCTGGGCGCTGGGGCGCGGGGAGCCCGCGCCCATCACCGGGCGTGCAACGGACGGTGCACCAGCAATGGAAGAATTGATCGCGGAGACGGACGCCGCCACTGCGCAAATGGAAGACTCCACCCGGCGCACCGTGCCCCGCGATTACCTCCACGGTGTCCACGACGCCCTGGCCTGGGTGTGCGGCCACACCGACGACAAGCCCCTGGCGCCTTGACCACACCGGAGGCGTGGCGTAAGGAGAAGGGCGTCTTCGGCTTCCTTCGCCCCTGACACACCGGAGCTCTGTCGGTCACCTGGGAGTGGGGGCCGGCGGGGCATGGAGTGGGGCCCCGACCAGGCGCGGTTATCGGGGCCCCGGAGCACACAACCGTGGGGTTGCATGCGTCGCCCGGCACAACTGCGACGGTGAGCTTCGGGTCACGGGGTCGGCAGAGTGAGGCATGGTTGGGTCGCAACGGTTGTTGGTCAGTGCTTGCGCAGGCGCTTTAAAGGTCAAGCCGGCGCGGGGCCCGGCTTCGCTCCGGTGGTGCCTTGCAGGGCGCGGCTGTCGCCGGTGAGGGCGTAGTGGTGTCCGGCGAGGGTGGTCTGGGCGTCGCTGGGCTGCCGACTGACTATGGGCAGGCCGGGGTCTGGCCGATCGACCGGCGAAGAATCGGGCCTGCGTGGGGCAGGTCGGGCACGAGCGTCCGGCAAACGGGTGGCACCCGGTTTCCTCCTACTGGCCTGCGCCGATTCGCCTGTCCGGCCTCGGTGGCTTCTCATGGAGACCGGGGGAGTGGGCTGCCCCCGGTCGTGGTGGACGCAGAAGGGGTACATCGATGTACGAGATGCACGCGGAGCCGATACCCGGCAAGGACGAGCTGCTCTGGCATGTGATCAGCAAGAAGGCGAGAGCCAGCGCCCTGTGCGGGCGCCCGTTGTCACCGCCTGCCCCGTCTGTCTCGCTCGAGCGCCCCGCGGCGACGGAACGTTACTGCTCCTCCTGTATGGCCGCTGTGGGCTCGGCCGTGCAACACCCACCGCGCCGGCCGGCTGCAACCTGACCGGTGCCGCCCGCTCGCAGCGCCTGGCCCCCCAAGCGTGTGACTGCTGTTGGTCATCGTGGGCACTTAAGTGGATTTGGCCGCCATGAATGCTGCTGATGGGGCGGGGCACACGCCGGCGAACAGCGGCTTGCCGGCGAGGGGCCGGAGGCCGCAGTGGGCGGCGATCAGGTGGGACGGGTGGCAGCCGCCTGGTCCACCGCCGTCGCTTCGGTGCGCCGCCAGTTGGCCCGAGTGCATGCGGGACTGCCGCCCTGTGAGGAGGAGCCGGCCGGGACTGGGGCCGTGCCCGGGGCCTCGGTGAGTCGAGGGTCCGGCCACGAAGCGTGCTGATACTTCTCGACGGCGAAGCCCTGCGCAGCTTGCAACGGCTTGGCCCAGCCCCGGCTGCGACGCCAGAACGTTGCTGGCCACGTGCCCGGTTCACGGCGACCTGGGGCAGTCGCGAGCCTTTGGACCGGTCCTGGTCATCCCCGAGCCGATCCGGCCAGAGAACGCGAGAAGCACACGCGCCGTCGGCCGGTAAGAGAGGGTGGGGGGCCCTGAGGGGTGGCAGGGCCCCCCCACACAAACGCGGGTCCGTGGGGGACGGATATGCACTCACGCGTTGGCACAACAACGACCACCAGGGCGTCGTGGTCACTGCCTGCCCGGGGAGGTCCTTCCTGCGAGGGGCCGTGATCTTGGCTCTTGTGGGGGAGTGTCGCGTGGGGCCCGTGGTCGGATTGCTGTGGGGTGGGACGGCTGGGGGCGGGGGCCCCCGATCCCCGTTGGGGCCCCCGGAGCGTGCGATCGGAAATCCGCGAGTGTGCGCGTTTCGAGCGGCTCGACATCGTGGGTGGATCTTGGGTCACGGTCCGGTCGGGTGAAGTGTGGTGGGCGGCGCCGTTTCGGTCGGGGCAGGGCGGCTGGTGTGGGGCAGACTGGCGAGAGGTGCCTGCGCAGTGGCGCCGTCAGGCCGGCGTGGTGCGGGGCCAGCCATCCAACCTCCGTTCCCGCACCACGCTGTACTGGCCAGCTCACAGAACGCCCGGTTAAGAACGTGTCGTGGAGGCACCCGTGTGATGAGTGAGTGAAACTGGGCATTCCTGGGGCCCGATCGTCGTGTCGGTCGGGCCCCGAGCCGTGCGGTGAGCCGGCACCGTGCCAGCTTCCCGTGCCCGTCCGCTTCTCAGGAGGTCCTGCGGGTGGTCAGCAGGGCTTGCTTGCGGGCGTTGTAAGCGTTGCTGCGCTGATGCTCGGCCCGGTCGCGGTGTTCGTCGGACAGGGACGGCTCGGCGGTGACCAACCGGTCGTAGACCGCGGCTCGGGCGTCGTGATTGGCGGCGATAGCCGTGAGCACGCCTACCCGGCGGACGAGACCCTCTTCTTCGTCCTCGGCGTCCTTGAGCTCCTGGTACTGAGCAACGAGCGCCTGGGCACGCTCCCGCAGCTCCTCAAGCCTGACATGCAGGCTTGCCCCGCATGACCGCACCCGCAGGCCCGCCATCAGTGGCGGACGAGGCAGAACCGATGCCCTGCCGGATCAGGGCAGTCCACCACCACGCACTGCAGGTCAGCGATCATGACGAGACCATACCTACGAGCCGGCCCCGGCTACCCGCCCCCAAGAGTGAGCCTTTTCAGCGTGGCTATCGATCATCCGTACGGTGGGTTCGGTCGGCTTTTCGGCTTGAGTCCGTCCCGCCTGGCGCACGTTGTATGAAGAGAAGCGACGGGCAATCGCAGGGAGTTCATCGTGCCGGAAGAAGCCGCACCACCAGGCTCTATGACCTGGGCCGCGAAGAAGGCGGTCGATTCCCGGACGCGTGCCCTGTGGGCCAGGGGAGACGACTCAACCCGTTGGGCGCGGTGTGGTGACGCGTGGGACGTCGTGGTCATCGAACCGATCGGCCTCGGCCTGGAAGCCCTGGACCAGATGGGCGCTGACCCGAGCTCGGGCTACCCGGTGCTCGCCGATCACATCAGAGACCGGCTCTACGTCATGGTCCGGGCCGGTACAGGCCACACCGCCCACCTACCGGGCACACGGGTTCTCTCCCGCGACCAGCAACTGCTCCTGCCCTGCACCCCTGCCGCGCACTGGATCAGTACCCCACGCGAGACCGCCCCGCCGCTGCTGCGGGCCGACAAACTCGCCCTCGCGCTGCGCGAGGTCTGCCGATTGAAGTGGAAGGCGGCTGCCTGACCGCCTCGCCGTCGTTGGGCTGGCTCCGCCCCGGGAATCGTATTTGGCGGTGTGGCCCCTGCTTTGACCGCGTGACTGCCACCCCTCTGTGTCCGCACGTTGGCTCGCTCTCGCTTCCGCAAGGCCTTCGCACCGGCGGCCCGCGCGGTGGCGTGCTGGCTGCGCCGCTCGGGGGTTTCGCACCCAGCTCGCCCATACCCCAGGCAGGGGATGTCCGTGCCAGGGCATGGAATGGTCAGCTGTACATCGACAGACGGAGCCGGCCGAACATGAGCTATGACGCCTTCCTGGCCACGATTCGTGACCGTGGTGGCTACGCCGGCCTGGAAGAGGCCGAGCGGGTCCTTCTGGTGGCACTGGAGGTGCTGGCTGCTCGGCTCAGCCCGGCTACAGCTCAGGCCTTGGCTGATGAGCTGTCCGCTGTGGTGACGGAAGCGCTGGAGCGCCGCTCGGAGCAGAAGGGGGAGAATGAGGAAGCGGAAGCGTTCGGGGCGCGGGAGTTCTGCCGCCGGATGGCTGAACGGACTGGCGTGAGTCTTTAAGACTGCTCGCTGGGACACTGAGGCGGTGCTGGCTTGCCTGGCCGATGAACTTCCTTCGGACCGTATCGCACGGATCCTGAACGAACTTCCCGCTGACTACCGCTCCCTGTTCGGCAATCCGTGGCTGAGCTGATTGGACAGTAAGTCTGCGGCGAAGCGGGCGGTGGGCTCCTGGCAGCGACGTCGCCGAGAACGGCAACTGGATGATGCGGACTCGACCGGCCGCTTAGGCGTTCGCGGATCGCGCGCCGCGTTCGGCTTCTTCGCGGGCGAGTGCCCGCCGGTGGATTTCGGGGTCGGGTGAGGCCGGTGAACTGCTGTTTCATCCGGAAGGCGGGGGCGTGTCGCGGTTGAGTTGGGTCATGAGCTCCCGGTTGGCCGCCCGGGCGGCAGGGTCGTCGTCACGGTCCTGGAGTCTGAGCTCCAGGACGACGACTTGCTGTTCGACATTTTCCTCGTCGCCGCCGGGCTGGAGAAGGCCGAGGACGTGAGGACCTCACCGACCCGACTTCGCGGAATGGCGAGGCGCCGGGCCCGAGGCATGGGACCCCACCCCCTGCAGTGCGTCGCGGTGGTCAGCGCGGGAGCGCTCCTGCGAAGGTGACGGTGAGTGCGGCCAGGACCGTCAGTGTCGCGAGGCTGGTCATGAGATAGCTTGCCGCCGACTGGGGTGCTTCGGGCGGTGGTTCGAACAGGGTGCGGCAATGCCTGCACAGCTCTGGTTCGTGTGCCGTCCGGTCGAGCCAGTAGGCGTCGAGGCGGGCGGCCGGGTGGAGGGGGCCATCCGATCCGTTGAAGCTGTTCACGTTTCGTTAACGCTGATGACAGGTGCGCGGGTACGCCGCTGAGCTGGCCGTCATCCGATCGTCACGTCACATATTCCGCTGGTCATTGCGCTCGCAGGGCGCGCCAGTCCCTCCCCGAGCCCGGGGATGCCCGGCCCCCGATTGACGAGGCGAGGGACACGTCTTCCAAAGCGGGCGTGGCTAGTGGGCCGCGTCTGGGTGGCGGTATACGTCCGCGCAGACGAGTGCCCGGACTCTTGCCTTGCCGAGGTGCGCCATACGCGGGTAATGCCGGAGGTGGCCCACTGCTGCTGAGGCCGTCCATCACCGAGACGATGGCGGCACCCGAATGATCCGGGGCAGACGCGTCGTGGCGCCTTGGCGGGATGCCGAGGCGAAGGTACGAAGAGCGTGGCCGGCCTGGGCGCGCGAAGACTGGGCCGGCCACTTCGCGGCTCGACTGCCCTCGCGGGCCCGCAGCCTGCCCAGCCCCTCCTGATTGGGGCTGTATGCCTCTGCGTACCTGCCAGCGGGCCCCGGGTTGTTGTGCGGCCGGCGGGCGTTGGCTAGGAGCTGGTGCCGTGTGGCTGCGGGGCCGGCGCTAACGGGCGTGACAGACAAGTGCTCCTGTGATGGGGGTATCAGTCGCTGTCTTGGGCGAGGGGGCTTTGCCCGGTGATGTAGCGGGCTGCCTGGGGACGCAGAGGGGCGACGGCAGCCGCGGTATCCGTTGCCAGTTGGGCCGCCACCGCGTCCGCAGTCTCCTCGAGCGGTGCGTCCGCTGTCAGGGGTTCGCTGTTGTGGTCACCCGGCCTCATAGACGCCCCTTTGCCCCAAGGCACGTTCTCATGCCTGTTAACGCAGTCACATCTGGGAGTGCGGATACATGGTTGTCAGGGTGACCCCGGCGAAAGCGGAGGAGGGGGCGCTGACTCCGGGGGGTGCCGGATTGGCTTTCCCGCGGTACCGAGGGCCACGATGTCCAGGCGAGCAAATGGCGCGCGAGGCCTTGGCGTTACAACGGCTCCGCGTGTTCTGCATACCCTCGTGTGAGTGTGTGGTGTGGTGTCAGCGGGTTGGGTGGCAGCGGGTATGACCCCTGCGAAGGGCACTGGATTGCTCTTTACGGGGCGCCCTGGCAGGGATTCGTGGCCCGTCTGGCCGGCCAGGTCCTCCATGGACACCGCTGCGCGCTGCCAGAGGCGAGTCGGTGGAGACGGCCAGGACCCGGCCCCCGGGCCGCGCCGTCGCCGCTGACCCGCCGCTCCCGTGTCCGCCGCGCGGGGCGGCCGGGCAGCACAACGGCGCCGTTTCCGCCGTCCCCTCAGTACTGTAAAAGCGGCCGCTCCCTACCGTGCGGAGCACCAGAAGGGAACTCTCGATGGCCGGTCTGAGGCTGGGCCCGCTCCTGCGCCATGTGGACTGGGAGACGGGCACGAGCGCGACGGTGTGGGTCGAGACCGACCGGGCGTGCACGGCGGAGGTCCGGTGCCCTGGCGGCGCCGGTGGTTCGGCCCCCACGTTCCGCATCCTCGGCCACCACTACGCACTGGTAGTCGTGACAGGACTCACCCCCGGGTCCGCCACGAGGTACGAAGTGCTGCTCGACGGCGAGCGGGTATGGCCCCTCGCGGGCTCGCCGCAGCCGCCCAGCACCATTCACACACCGCCGGTCCCGGCGACGGGCGCGGTGGTCGCTTTCGGCTCGTGCCGGTGGGCGGCGCCTGCCGTGGGCGAGCCCGATCCGGTGGGACCCGATGTCCTCGACACCCTCTCCGCCCGGCTCGCCGCCGACCCCGAGGCCGAGCGTCCGGACGTTCTCCTCCTCCTCGGCGACCAGGTGTACGCGGACGAGACCTCCGCCGACACCCGCGCCTGGATCGCCCGGCATCGGCGGGCCGCTAGCACCGGCTCCGCCGCCCCACCCGACCAGGTCGCCGACTACGAGGAGTACACCCACCTCTACGACGAGTCCTGGGGCGACCCCGAACTGCGCTGGCTGCTCTCGACCGTACCCAGCTGCATGATCTTCGACGACCACGACGTCATAGACGACTGGAACACCAGCGCCGCCTGGGTAGCCGACATGCGGGCAACGCCCTGGTGGCACGAGCGGATCACGAGCGGCCTGATGTCGTACTGGGTCTACCAGCACCTCGGGAACCTCTCCCCCGCCGAGCTCGCCGAGGACACGTTGTACGCGGCGGTACTGGCGGCCGACGACGGTACGGAGGTGCTGCGCGCGTTCGCCGAGCGCGCCGATGCCGACCCTGCGACGGTGCGCTGGAGCTACCGCAGGGACTTCGGCCGCACCCGGCTGGTGATGGTCGACACCCGGGCCGCGCGGGTTCTGGAGGAGCAGCAGCGGGCGATGCTGGACGCCGAGGAAGCGGCCTGGCTGCGGACGCAGGCCTTCGAGGACCCCGGCGGCGTTGACCACCTGCTGATCGGGACCTCGCTCCCGTGGCTGCTGCCCCCGATGGTTCACTTCGCGGAGGGCTGGCACGCGGCGCTCTGCCGGGGCGAACGGGGACCTCGCTGGGCACGCTTCGGTGAATGGCTGCGCCGACGCGCGGACCTGGAGCACTGGGCGGCGTTCACCTCGTCGTTCGACAATCTCACGGAGACGGTCGCCGAGGTAGGCAGAGCCGACGCCGCTCCGGCGACGGTGTGCGTGCTCTCCGGAGACGTACACCACGCGTATGTGGCGGAGCCCGTCTGGGCCACCGGACAGCAGCCGCACTCCCACGTCTTCCAGTTCACATGTTCACCACTGCACAACTCGGTGCCCGCAGCCATACGGGTCGGATTCCGTTTCGGCTGGAGCCGGTTCGCGAAAGCGATCGGGCATCTCCTCGCCCGCCACGGACGGGTCGCAAGACCGGCGGTCCGCTGGGAGCGCACCGGCGGACCCTGGTTCGGCAACCAGTTGATGACACTGACACTGCGCGGACGTACCGCGCGGCTACGGCTGGAAAAGGCCTCGGCGGGCGGGAAGCGGGGGCGCCGCGGGACCGACCGCGCCGGAGCGCGGCTCCTCGGTGTCCTCGACCGGAGTCTGGCAGATGGAAGTTGACCCCCAGCCGGACGGTGCCCCCAACACACACTAGAATGGAACGTGTGTCCGATGAGCCGTCGCGGGTGGAGCTGCTCCGCTTCCTCGAGCGTGTGCAGCTGCAGTAGCTCGACCAGACCCGGCGCTGGCTCCGACAGGAGGAGCAGCGCGAGGCCGAGCTCGCTGCTCGCCGGCCTCCGCCGCCGCCTCCGGACTTGGTGATCCAGCTTGGCGGCGGACGCATGAGCGACCGCCTGCTGGAGACGAACCGCCGCGCCGCCAGCACGATCAGTAGGGACCAGAGGTAGGCGCGGAGTCCGCAGCACCCGGTCGGGGCTGTCCTGGAATCCGACGAAGTTCAGCCCCACTCGGAAGCCGGGGGCGACGGGCGCCGTTTCGGAGAACTCGTAGCCCTGGCGGAACACGTGCAGCGAGCCGGGCTGACCCGGACCCGCGGCATTGGTCAGATTGATCCGGTGCACGTGCGAGGCGGCCAGCACCAGCTCGGATCTGGGCGGCGGTTGGTCGGCGGTGAGCTGGAGGAAGAGCTCCTCGGTGGCGTCGTTGCAGACAATGTCCGGCGCGTACGGCAGCCCGCTGCCGACCAACAGCGGCCCACCCCTTTCAGGACGCGGCGAGCGGAACCTCATCTGCGTCCCGAGTCTCGCCAGGCACTCCGGTCGGGCGTCGCGGATGTCACACGCCTTGGAGTCGAAGCCCAGCAGGAACTCCAGGTTTCCGCCGGGCACCGGATGCGACAGTCGATCACCTTGTTCCATCGGTCGAGTAGAACAGGTGGCAGATCGTCGGCCAGTGCGGGAGCGGAGAACGGCATGTCAGCGCCTCTCGAAAGGTATAGGGGCGTTTCCCGCAGTGACGCAGCGTACTCACCGCCGTCACTCAACGTACCGAACGATCACGCTGCGCGCTCGGAAGCACGCCTACCCGCCTCCCGAATCGCGGCCGGTCACGCTATGCGGCAGGGCTGACTCCGGCCAGGTGGTGGCCACCCGGCGCCGGGGAGGCCGGTGAAGCCGCCAGCTGGCGAACTGACGGCCGCCGACCTCCAGCAGGTGTACGACACCAATGTCTCGGGGCGCAGGGCGCGGGTGAGGGCGACCAGCATCGCCCTCCTGGACGACCCCGGCGGCGCCATCGCCGGACGCCGACCCCTGTAGACGACGCAGACCACCCCCAGTCGGGCTCCGCGATCCCAGAGCGCTATCCGAAACCGTCGATGAACGTTGCTCGCTCCCACTTACAGAACCAGGCGTGTCTGCCGCCTGGATACACTGCCCCGTCGGGAGGGGCTTTTCCTCTGCCCGTGCCGGGACGGTCGGCAGACGGCTTGATGTGAAGGAGTCCGAGCGTGGATGCCCCACATGTGGTGGGCGGGCCCGACCCGGCGGTGCTCGGGAGGGCCGCGTTGGAGGTGAGCCCGTTGCCCGGTCGTTCCGGGATACGTGCCCGCGGTGAGATCAGCGTCCTCACTCGGCCGTCTTGGGAGCAGGCCCTATCCGAGCTGGCCCGGCGGCACGCGGGCGTGTCGTACGTGGAGCTGTCGGATGTGGCGTTCGTCGACGTGGCCGGGGTGAGCGCGCTGGCGGTCACCGCCATGAACCTGCCCGACGGGAGGGTTGTGGTCGAGAATCCCCCGCCGCAGCTGCCGCGGGTTTTGGAGATGTTCTGGCCGGGCCTGGACCGGATCGAGGTGGCTCTGTGATGAGTACGGTGACCACCCACGAGGCGTTCGTGCACCCTGCCCTTTTCTACCGCACCGAGCAGGAGTACACGCAGCAGACGGTGGCCTTCCTGCGCGAGGGCCTGGCCAACGGCGAGCCGATGGCCGTGGCGGTGCCCGGCCCCAACCTGGAGCTGATCAAGGCAGGTCTGGGCGGGGACGCTGAGGGCATCCTGTTCCTGGACATGACCGAGGCCGGCCGCAACCCGGGGCGGATCATCCCCAAGGTGCTGCGTGGATTCGCCGACGCCCACCCGAAGGGGCGTGTGCGGATCATCGGCGAGCCGATCTGGGCGGGGCGCAGCGCGGTGGAGTACCCGGCGTGCGCGCAGCACGAGGCGCTGATCAATGCCGCGTTCGAGGGCCGGGCGGTGACGATCCTGTGCCCCTACGACGAGGTGCGGCTGGAGCCGGAGGTGATCGCTGATGCGAAGGTCACCCACCCGACCGTCATCAGCGGGGATGGACGTGAGTCGGTCAGCGACGTCTACGACTGGCAGGCGGTCGTCGATCGGTACAACCAGGCGCTGTCGCCTGCACCAGACGCCGCGGCCTTCTCCTACGTTGGTGAGGACCTTCCGGCGGTCCGCCAGTTCGCTCTCGCCCAGGCGATGGGGCTGGGCCTGGCCGGGGAGCGGCTGATGGATGTGGAGCTGGCGGTCGCGGAGCTGACGACCAACAGCGTGGTCCACGGCGGAGGCCGCGGGACACTCGCCATCTGGGCTGAGCAGGGGCAGCTGGTGTGTGAGGTCCGCGATGCGGGCCGGCTGACCGATCCGCTGGCCGGCCGCCGCCCGCCGGAGCGCGGCCAACTGGGCGGCCGGGGTCTGATGCTGGTCCACTACGTGGCCGACCTGGTGCGCGTGCACACCGGTGACTACGGCACGACCGTGCGCTTCTACCTCAGCCTGTGACAGCGCGTGTGGGCGGCCACCCTGTCCGGGTGGCCGCCCGCCACGCTTCTGCTTTCACGCCGCAACGATTTACGGTTCCAGGCGGCGCCGGGCCCGGCCGGCCAGCGAGGAGCGGGGGAGGTCATGCCGCAAGCAGGACACGCGGCCACGTGGGGTGACATTCCCCCGGTGCATCTGTGGTCGTGCCTTCGGGGTCGGCCCCTCCGGCAACCGGCCGCACTCACTCCCGCACTCGCCCGCGAATCCGCAGGTCACCACGCTGGTTCCGGCCGTGGCCGGGAGGCCCCGCCCGCCACTGTCACCACGTTCGTCACCGACCAAGTCCCCGAACCATGCAGCGCCCTCGCCTGCATCCTGCAACTGACCGACACCGACGAGGGCGCACGCTTCTGGTGGGCCTCTACCTGCGCAACCTCGCGCTGGTGGAACGACCGGCCGAGCGGCACCGGTCCTGGGACGGCGCAGCAGCCATCCCCGCTGCTCGCGGTCGCCCACACTCGGGTCTAGCGTCGTTCACATCTGTCTCCGCACGTGAAACGAGGAACCGAGATGGCGATTCTGGTACTCAACCAGGCCGCGGGCTGGAATCAGGAGCTCTACCAGGCGACCTTCGACCGGGCGATCCCGGACCGTACGAACCCGCCCGCCGGGCTCATCGCCCACTTCGGGGCGCCCGGCGAGACGGGCGGCTGGCAGGTCATTGACGTGTGGGAGTCGGAAGACGCGTTCCGGCGCTTCATGGAAGAGCAGGTCAAGCCGGCCGCGCAGGAACTTGGGGCACCACCGTTCGAGTCGAAGGTGGTCGAGGTCTACAACGCTCTGATCCCGTAACGCCCCTTGGGCATGGGCCCGTGACGGATCAACGCGTCGGAGGTGCAACCGCTGCACTGCCCACTCCCAAAGGAAGGACCACGTTCAAATTTGGCCGGCGCTCCAGCGCATAGGCGCCCCCACTGCAAGCGCCGGGCGGCCGGCGTCCGCGCGCCACGGCGAGCGCGAGCGCCAGAAGCTGCAGGCGGCACAGGCAGCGCAGAAGGCCAGTGGCAGGCGCTCCTTCTTGCAGTTTCGTGCGGAAGCCGGGGTCGCTCTTGCCGGCGGGGAAGTGACGGGCGGGGCTGTAGGGCACCGCGTGGAGCGGGTAGTAGACGCTCTCGTCGGCCCAGCAGGTCGTCACGGTGACGATGCCGTTGTCGGTCTTGCCCAGTCGGCCCAGCCACTGCCGCCCGACATGCGCGGTCGCGGTCCCGTCCTTGCGGTCACCCGAGTCGTCGATCACCAGTACCCCGCCCGCGTGCGGCTCGGCCGCCGGGTCGGCGAGCAGCAGTTCCAACCGGCGGGCGTTGATCTGCTCGTGGTCCCAGGTCGACTCGGAGAGGAAGAACTGCAGCCGCTGCACCGCCGGGTGCTGGGCTCCGGCCACGGGCTCGGCGCCGGCCAGGCAGGTCAGGGTCTTGTTGCGGTCCCGCGGCAGCAGCAGCCCGGCGAGGTACTCACGGAACCCGCGTCGCTGGGCCAGCGTGGAGAGCAGGTCATCGAAGCGTGCGGCGTAGGCTTCCAGCGGGCCAGGAGCCGGCGGGCACGGCAGACGACGGGTCATCACAACCCCCAGGCAGCGAGGCGACTTTCCTCTCTACCGGCCTACCCCAACACTGACCCGCCGTCAACAAACCACCGCTAGAGGGCGGGAAGTTCCTCTACCTGGCCACCGTGATCGACCTCGCCTCGCGCCGTCTGGCCGGCTGGGCGATCGCGGACCACATGCGCACCGGTCTCGTCACTGACGCCCTGGCCGCCGCCGAACGCACCCGCGGCAGTCTCGCCGGGGCGGTCATGCACACCGATCACGGGGCCCAGTACACCAGCCAGGCCTTCGCCGACGCCTGCCGCCAGACCGGCGTCCGCCAGTCGATGAGCACGATTGGCTCCAGCGCGGACAACGCACTCGCCGAGCCCTTCAACGCGAGCTTCAAACGCGAGACGCTCCAGGGCCGCAAGCACTGGTCCAGCGAGCGAGAGGCCCGCCTCGACGCATTCGGCTGGCTGCACCGCTACAACACCCGACGCCGTCACTCGCACCTCGGACAACGCAGTCCCATCGCCTACGAAACAGCGTCCCGGACAACACCAACTACGCTGGCCCCAGCCGCATAACCCGTGCCCCAGACTCGGGGGCAAGGCCCTGCCTGACCCTGCACTTGGACCCGTACGCCGGCAGGAAGAAGAGGACATCGAGGTAGGTCTGGCGGCGCGCAGCAGGCGGGTTCGACTCCACCGTCTCCTTCCCGCACCCGGCGGCCATCTCCTGCGGGGACCGC
This sequence comes from Streptomyces agglomeratus, assembly GCF_001746415.1. NCBI lineage: Bacteria > Bacillati > Actinomycetota > Actinomycetes > Kitasatosporales > Streptomycetaceae > Streptomyces > Streptomyces agglomeratus. The sequence goes on along the minus strand of NZ_MEHJ01000002.1, from coordinate 140,535 downwards.
TGCGGTGGAAGGCACGAGGCGAGTAAATGACCCTGATCGAACGCGGCCGTTGCGGTGGCTGCGGCCCCGACCAGATGCCTGGTCGGGGCCGCGTTGCTGCCGGGCGGATCTCACACGAAGTGGTGGCGGAGGCACAAGAGCGGTGGGGGCGGCAGCTCGCGCCGCCGCCGATCGTGGGACACCGACTCAGGTCAGGGCTCAGCCAGTGCTTGCGCGCCGGCGTCGGCGGAGCACGACAGCCCCGCCCGCGAGGGCGAGCGCCGTGCCGGAACCGCCGACGAGGAGTGGGGTGGAGGCCGACGCGCCGTCCTCCTTGTGCTGTGGGCTGGAGCCGCTGGAATAGCCCTTGGTGTCGTACTCCGATCCGGGCAGTTTGTCGGCGTAGCGGGCCTTGACCAGTTGCTGGTACTCGCTGAGCGATACCGACGCCTGACCGTTGAGTCCTTGCCGGGCGTGGTCGTTGAGCGGTTCGACGGTGTTGAGTTTGAGCTGGTACCAGCCGCGGATCTGGGGCTCGGTGAAGACCAGCGTTCCCACGGTGGCCTTGCCCGCGTATGAGGCGTCGCTGTCGCCGTCGCGTACAGCCGCCAGGTGCCAGCCGCCGCCCTGGGTGGGGGCGAGCATGACGGTGGCCGTGCGGCCGTTGACGGTGGTGCTCAGTGAGGAGACCAGCTGCGTCAGCTTGATCGCTTCAGTGGGCAGAGGCCGGGCGGTGCCGGCGACGAAGCCGGGGGTGATCTCGTTGAGGGCCAGCGGGTCCCTGATCGTGAAGGTCGGGAGACCCTGGCACGGCTCGTTCATCTCAGGGATCGTCTGCACCGGGCCGCCGGTCCCGGTGGGCAGCGGGGTGCGCAGGAAGCGGCAGACGGCGTTGCGGACAGCGGTGGACTTCACCGCGTCGAGGGCGGCCTGGTAGTCGGGGATGTCCGCGGGCAGCGGGTCCTTGGCCGGGGCCGCGTGGGTTGGGCCAAGGACGGACAGCAGGGCGGTCGCGCTCAGGGCGAGGACGATGGACAGGCGGGAGGAGCGGGAACTTGTCCTTTTGGCGGACGTTCTGGTGTTGCTGGTGTCGCGCATGTCGCCTGCCTTAACGGGAGATGCCGATGCGGGAGTGGGTCCACTTGGAGGAGCTGTTGCTCACGTAGTCGTTGTAGTTCCACCACGTGTACGTGGCGGTGTCCGGCCATGGGTCGGCGACGGCGATGGTGTTGTTCGACGTGTCGAAGCCGTAGACGACGTTCATGTGGCCGCCACCGGACGTCCAGCCGATGCGGGCGGCGACCGGTCGGGCTGCCTTGACGTCGGTGTACACCTGGTTGAACGTGGCCGCGCTGTTCAGACCCGAGCCGGTGTGGGCCATGCCGAGGCTGCTCCAGCCCTTAGCCATGTCGCCGAGTGTGGCGGGCTGGTTGTTGCAGCCGTAGGAGGGCTGGGCCCGGTTGCAGAAGTCCGTCTGGGTGGACCCGTATCCCTGGAACTTGGCGATCGTCAGCCCTGAGGCGACCCAGCACCACTGGGTCTTCTCCTGCTTGTACATGCCGATGTTGTCCTGACCCGCTTCCGCGTGAGCGGTTCCTCCTGCGGCCGCGAGTGATCCCAAAGCGGCCAGCACAACGGCTGTCGCTGCGGTTCCGTACCTGAATCTGCCCATGTTTCTGCCTTCCCCTGAAGGGTGCAACGCGACGAGCGGGGCGATCTGGCAGGAATATGACAGCGCATCATGACGCGGTCCTCCAGGCGTCATGCGCGCATTTGACCCGTACGGGTTATTTGTCGGGTCATCGTAAGTATTAGTGCCTGACTGAGAACCGGTGACGGTAAGTGGAGTGTCACGTTCGGGTGGCGTGGTGATGAGTGCGGTGTAAGCAGAGCAGGACTCCCGTAACAACAGCGGTTGCGAAGCCAAACCGTTGTCCCAGGAGCCCTGCCATGCCGTTGTACCGTTCCGAGCTCTGCGATGCCAACTCTGGCCCCTCTTCTGTGTGTTGCTGCGTGGCCTGCCGGTTCGGCCAGGGAGGTGTGTGTGCCGGGCGTCCGCGGAGGTATCCGTCGGACATGAGCGATGCGGAATGGCTGGTCACCGAGCCGTTGCTGCCTCTGGCCGCTTGGCGGTGGGCTGGGGAGGCCGACCGGAGAAGCACTGCCGGCGAAAGATTGTCGACGCGATCAGGTATGTGGTGGACAACGGCCAATGCCGTTGCTTGAGTGGTCCAAGTAGTTCCTCTCCCAGACACGGTGACGTCGGAGTGCTGGTTCGTTGACCGGGCATGCATCCATGGATCGGGTTATCCGATGATGTGCGACTCGGGTTACTCACCGAGTGGATCGTTCCTGAGTTAGTGGACGAGGTGCTGACCGCGTGTGGTCGGCTGGGTGCCAAGCCCCGCCCTCTGTCGAGCCGGTTCATGGTCTACTTCGTGCTCGCGCTGGCGCTGTTCCAGCAGGACTCCTACGACGATGTCGCGGAAAACCTGGTCGGGGCCCTGGGCGAGATGGACCAGTCGGTCCCGAACAAGTCGTCGTTCACCAGGGCCCGGCAACAGCTTGGGGCCGCACCGCTGGAAGGAGTGTTCCGCCGGGTGGCGGGAGCGATCGCTCCGCCCACACTCGAGGCGGCGTTCTGGCGCGGAATGAGAGTTGCCGCGGTCGACGGGTTCTTGCTGGACGTGCCGGAGAACGATACGACACGTGCCGCTTTTGGTGGGCAGGTGGACAGTGGCGGTCGGCCCGTCGGGTTTCCGCAGGCCAGGGTGGTGACGCTGACCGAGACCGGTACGCATGCGACGATCGACGCGCGGATAGGCAGCTTCAAGGGCGGTGGTGGCGAGCCCGCGCTGGCGACAGAGATGGCCGGCAGTGCCGCCGGCATGCTGGTGCTCATGGACCGCGCCTTCCCCGGTGTCGCACTGTGGAAGGCCTACACACAGGCCGGAGCACACCTGCTGATCAGAGCCCGCACCTTCGTCGCCGCGAAGCCCATGGAGGTCTTGCCTGACGGGACCTATCTGACCCGGATGAATCTCGCCGGGCAGCGGCGCTCCCATCCGGGCGGCGGGACAGTGAGGGTGATTGACTATCAGGTCGACGGCGGCGAGACAACCAGGCTGCTGACCGACCTGCTCGATCCCGCGGCTGGGCCCGCCGAGGAGCTGGCAGCCCTGTATCACGAGCGCTGGGAGGTCGAATCAGCTTACCGGCAGCTGAAGACCTTTCAGCGGGGAAGGGCCCAGGTCCTGCGGTCGGTGTCGCCGGAACTGGTGCGCCAGGAGATCTGGGCCCACCTGACGCCGTAGGCGCCGCCGGATGCGCCGTGGACCTCGCGGATCTCCTCGGCCAGGACCCGGTCCTCCCGCTGCCGGGTGGCCCGGGCCTCGGCGCCGGCGAGCCATTTGTAGTAGCTGGACCGGTTCACGTCCAGGACCTGGCAGAGCCGCTTCACCTCGTAGGTGTTGCGATGGTCGTCAACGAACTGGAAGCGGCTCATCACCAGTTCGTCTCTCCGGCGAAATACTTGGCCGCCTTGCGGAGGATGTCCCGCTCGGTGGCGAGTTTGCGCTCACTTGCCTCGAGCTCGGCCACCCGGGCCTCCAACTGCCGCACCCGCTCGTTCGGATCAGCGGACGGCACCGCCTCCCGAGGCTGGGCGCCCGGCTTCGCAGCCGCGGCGGTGATGCCACGGCGTTCGCGGTCCCGCAGTACCCACTCACGCAGGGTCGCCCGGTTGACGCCCAGGTCAGCGGCGATGCTCTTGTAGATCGCCCCGGGTGTGGACTCGTACAGGGCCACGGCATCGGCCTTGAACTCGTCCGAATAGTCCTTCATCGCCATCGGCGGTCTTCTCGCTTCCTCCGGATCGAGCAGATCCAGTATCAGCGTGTCCACCACTCAGGGGGAGGCCCCCTGACCCCAAGTTGCAGGGCTGCTCCCCGCGCATGCGGGGATGGTCCCGGCGACCCGACCAACCTCAAGGCGATGTGCCACTGCTCCCCGCGCATGCAGTTGCCCACCCGGGATGTCGCGTTCTTTCTTCTGCAGCACCTCGCCAGCGGCACCGGCTACCTGCAGTACGTAGGGACGATGGGTTCGGCCCGTCAGGCGTTCCAGGCCGGTCTTGACACGGGTGGGCTGCACCCTTATTCCGACCGGCACCGATTCCTTCCGCTTCCGCATCACCGAAGCCGAACGAGGCAATCGCTGAACGTTCGAAGTTCCGGCTCTTCAGTCCCGGCGGGAGAGCGGAGTCCGAAGTTCTACCCGGAGCCGGATCGAGGTCTCGAGGGGCAGCCCCACGCCGGAGTAGCGGAGGTCCTTTGAGTAGTTCGCGATGAGGTCGAGATCCCGCTGCTGGCGCTTCTGCCGGCAGTGCTTCATGCCAGCCCATGAGCCGCTCCGCGATGCCAGCCGCGAACACCTTTCGTTCACCGGATGACGTGGCCGACAGGCGCTTCTCCACCGACGCCGAAACTTCCTGCCACGTGTCCATCCAAGCCGCCCCTGGGTCACGAGACCGGCGTCCTCACGCCGGTGACGGCGATCATCGCACCCACCAATGACAAGACCGTGGGCCGGTTCGGCCCACGCAAAAAACCGGGCCCTTCCGCACCGCGCCTGTCAGGGACACGGACCGGCCGTTCCGACCCCACCGCCGTCGAAGGGTGGGTGGCTTCCCGGAGTATGAGCGCACACGAGCTGTGATCCGCCGCCCCCGCGGCGGATCGCAGCGCCGCCTGGGCAATGCCCCTGCGGCAGCGCAGTAGCGAACCTGTGGCAGCCCGCTCGTCGAGGTCGAAGGGTCCTTTGCGCGCCCACCATAGAATAGAACGCGTGTCCGATAATCTGTCGCGGGTGGAGCTGCTCCGCTTCCTGGAGCGCGTCCAGCTCCAGCAGCTCGATCAGACCAGGTGCTGGCTTCACGCAGAGGAGTAGCGCCAGGCCGAGCTGGCTGCTCGCCGGCCGCCCCCACCGCCTCCGGACTGGGTGATTCAGCTCGGCATCGGCGAGGGAAGACCGCCTATGGCCGTACACGTCGGGGCTTGCGGCATGGCGGTCAAGCGCGTTCACGCGATTGACCGGGCGCAGGCGCTGCGGGCGCTCACCGAAGGCATCATTCCGTGTCCCGTGTGCAGGCCAGACCGAGACCTCGGGTACCTCGGCTGAGTCACGCCGACCGCCGTGGGGCCGGCAATCTTCTTCGCCGAGCTTCTCGGTCTCCTTGACCTGTCGGGCCTCCTGTGGGAGGCCGGGAGGGGCGGCGCCTCCCACCACGGGGCCGTCCGCCACCTCAGCTTTGCCAGGGGTCGTGTCTGAAACCTGTCCCGCCGCGAGTAGGGTACGGGTACGTACCCGTACCCATGGGGCCAAGGAGCACGATGATGTCCGATGCCAATGTCCGTATTCCCGAGGAAGCGAAGCACCGGCTGGCGGCCATAGCGGCCGCTGAGGGTTTGTCGCTGCGGGCCTACCTGGCGCGGCTGGCCGAGACGCTGCTGACTCCGGCCGAGCGGGCCGAGCGGGCCGAGAAGGCCAAGGCCGCCTTGACGGAGTGGAGCGGCTACGCGCCGACTGCTGCCGAGGAGCGGGACCTGGACAGTGAGCTGGACCGGCGCCTGGCTCAGGTGACCGGCCGGTGAGCGACGCCATGCACATCGTCCTGGACGACACCGCGATGGCTGCGGCCGACCAGGGCAACGTCCTCGCCTCGCGCCTGATCCACCGCGCCCACGCCGAGGCGGGCTGGTTCCTGTACGCCCCGGCGTGCGCGTTGGTCGAAGCCGATCGCGCCCGGCCCGGCACGGCCGAACACCTGGCCTCCTTGCCCGGCATCACCGTCCTCGATCTGGACCTGGCCGCCGCCCTGGCCGTCGCACGGCAGGAGACCTGGGCCGCAGCACACAGCCAGTACGCCGCGCAGCCCACCGCGGACCGTCCCGACGGAGCGGTCATCGCCACCACCGCCCCGCACCGGTGGGCGGGGGAGCCGGTCCGCGTACTGGACCTGAACCACTGACTCCTGAGCACAATGCGCACACTCCGAGACGTTTTCGGCCCTCGGGATCGCTGGGCTCAGCGCCGCCGAGCCGCGCTGGGCCACCTGCTGCTACGGCCTCGGCACCTGCGTGGCCAGCATGATGACCCACTGGCTCCAGGGCCGCATGTGACTCCGGTGGCAGAAGGGAACCGTCCAGATGAGTGAGCAAGCCCTGGCCTGATCGTTGCCATCGTCTCAACAATCAGTTGAAGGCGAGAGGTGCACCTCCTACGGTGATTTCCCCCCGGCTTCAGCGGGGAAGTTGTCGAAGGGGGACCATGCAGCACGGCAAGACCACCACCGCTGCCATCGCCACGCTCGTCCTGTTAGGAAGCGCCGCCCAAGCAGAAGCCATCAGCGCCGCGCAGGCCGCCACCGGTCGGTACAAGATCCTCAAAAGCCTGAAGTATTCGGGGCCTGGCAACATGCCGCTGCGCCAGGGCTACTTCAAGCGCGTGGACGGCCGCGAGAGCGGCTTCGGCTGGACAAAGGTCAAGAAGAAGCACGCCATCACCAAGTACGGGGCCATCGAGTACATCACCAAGGGCCCCAACCGCCGGCACCAAGGCGGGACGTCGTACAAGCAGTGGGGCTACGCCGGCAAGTACAGGTGCACGAACGGAACGTGCCGCCTCGTCAAGCAGTACAAGGTCATCGTCGCGGTGCAGGAGAGCATCAGGCACTCCTGCCGCGACCGCAAGCCCAAGGGCGTCATCACCGGCTACTGCGAGGGCGTCGTCCGCTGCCCCGCCTGGGTCTCCACAACGCTCAACAAGCAAAACCAGCGCACGGCCTCCCACCTCGCGCCTGCCGAAGGTGAGACGCTGCGCTCCGGGTACAAGCCACTCACCGAGAGCTTCCGCAGCGAATCCACGGTCACGGCCACCACGGTCGACACCTTCCAGCACAAGGCCGGCTACAAGCCGCTCCCGGCCACAGGCTCGGCCGCACGCAGGGCTGAGGAGACCCGCTGCGAGGCGGCCTACACTCCGCTGCGGTAACCGAGGCTGCGGACCATGCACGCCGCCCTGGGCTGGGTAGGCTCAGGGCGGCGTCCCTCTTTCTTGGAAAGCACAGCCGACATGAGCGATACCGAGCACTACGCCGCCTCCTACTCTCCCCTCCCGCCCGCGGCCGGTGCCACCGGCGGTGCGGACCAGGGTGAGGAGGGCGGTGGTGCCGAAGCCCGCTTCCTGCTCCGTGTGGCCTCGCTCGCCTTCCAGCTCGGCCCCGAAGGCGTCGAACTGCAGCAGGTTGACGTGACCAACCGCCGCTTCACCCTCAGTGCCCCTGACCAGCCAGAGGACAGGATCCCCTTCTATGCCGTCGGCCCCGTCCCCGACGACGACACCGAACGCCAGAACTGGGACTACACACCGCTCGCGCCGTCGCCGCCCTGGACCCACCTGGTCTGGCTGGTCCAGCAGCTCGCCACCCAGCTCGACTTCTTCTCCAGCCACGGCGCCCGCCTGACGGGGATCACTGCTCCCTCCCGCTCTTGGGCCGACGTCATCGTCGAACACGGCGGCATCCAGTGGCGGGCGCGAGTCCCACTGGAGGGCCGTCACGAGCCCATCGAATACCCGGGAATGACCCTTGCCGAGATGTTCGGTGAGGGCCGGCACCTCCGGCTTGCCGAAGGAGAGCTGATCCGCGACGCCCTCTGACCGGATGAGCGGCCGGAGGGCCCAGGGCACGGATGTGGCCTCTGCGGCATGCCGCCCTGCTGGCTAACGGCAGCACCCGTCCAGGCGCCGTCCTCCGGCTCGGGAACTCCAATCGCCCGCGGGACAGAGGGGAGCACCCCCAGGAGCAGTCGACGGGCGGGTCGGCGGTGGCCAGTCCGGTGGTAGCTGGGGCGGGAGTGACGGCCTTCGCGCCGGGTACGGCGGCTGCGCAGGGCGAGCAACACTTCAAGGTCTGCCACCAGCGCCCTTCCTGGTCGGTGATCACCGCCAGGACGACCGCCCCGCCGACCCGCCAGGGCTTGGTGCGCTCTGCGTACGCCGCGGCGACGGGCCGCACCACCACGACGACTTCATCAGCGCAACCGGCGACCCCGAGGCTGACTCGTCAGTCGTCGCTAACCTCGTCTCGCCATCAAAATCTCTTCCGTTCGAATTCTAAGCTGGGCGGCAGAGCTTGCCGGTGTACCAAGCATTGCGGATCTGTGAAGTGGTGCCGAGTTGAGTTTTACCGGGGTCGACACAGTGCTTGGTGTCCCACACATTGATCCGGTCGATCTTGATCTGGATTCTGGAACCGTCAGTGGTGCAGTGGTTGTAGAAGGCCAGGTGGTTCTTGGTGAAATACCCGCAGGGATCCGCTGCAGGGACTGCCGCAACCGCGGGCGCTGCAGTAGCCGCTGGAGCGGTAACACTCAGCAGGAGCGCGGTAAGGGCGAGCGGAAGCAGTCGTCGTGTACCCATGAGAGGTCGTTAAGTCCGTTTCTGGTAATGGCCTCGTCCGGGTTGGGTGAGGAAGCCTTGGCGGGTGAGGCGGCCGAGGCGGCTGCGGGTGATGTTGACGGATGCCTCGTCGGTGGGCATGCCGAGGAGTTCGTGCAGCTCGCGAGCTCGGAACACCTGGTCGGGGTGCTGGTTGAACGCGTTCACGATGTCCTGGTAGGCGGTGTTCGCCTCGGGTGGATCGGGTTCGGCTCCTGCTGGTGCGGCCTCCGTGATGACTTTTCGAGTGGTGGCCAGATCCGTGAGTCGCGCTTCGCTCTCGGCCAGGGCAGCGGTGAGGTGCTCGATCTGGCCGCGTAGTTCTGCGGCCCGGGTGGTGGCCTCGTCCTGCTGGGTTTGAAGGTAGGCCAGGAGCTCGGAGACGTTCACGCGGCCAGCCCGAGAATGTCGCGCCAGGCCGGAGCGGGGGTGGTGAGGCGGCGGGCCATGTTCGCGGTGGAGGCCCAGTAGACGCGTGAGGCGGAGGTGTCGGGCCGGTGGTCGTACTCCCGGGCCAGACGCCGGTGCAGCATCAACGTGCCGTTCGTCTGCTCGACCACCCACCGCTTCGGCTGCGGGACAAACCCTTTGCCCTGGTCAGCAGGGTTGCGACGGACGACCTCGACGTCGATGCCAGCAGGACGCCGTGGATGATGACTTCGTCCTTGAAGCCCTGGTCCACCAGCGCTTTCTCCAGGCGCATCCCGCACCGCTCGGCGGCCTGGTCGAGCAGGGCGGTGCCGGCGGCGTTGTCGTGCGCGGAGGCGGCCAGGACGACGACGCCGATGATCAGCCCCAGAACGTCGACGGCCAGTCCCCGCTTGCGCCCCGACACCTTCTTGTTCGCGTCCAGCCCCGTCGTGGTCTTCGGGACACCCGCCGCGGCGCGGACGGACTGCGTGTCGATGATCACGAGGGACGGGTCCTCTAATCGGCGGGCCTTCTCCCGCACCTGGCAGCGCAGGAGTTCCTGGATCCGCTGGTCCAGCCCGTCCTCACGCCACAGGCCGAAGTAGTAAACACCGCCGACCAGGCCGGGAAGTCATGCGGCAAAAGGCGCCACTGACAGCCCGTCCGGTTCTGATAGAAGATCGCGTTCACGACCTCCCGGAGGTCGCAGGACCCGGGATCTCCGGTCGCCGACCGCGCCACCCTGTCCTGCTTCCAGGCCGTGATCATCGGCTCGATCAACGCCCACTGCTCGTCTGATAAGTCGCTGAGGTACGGCTCTCTCTTCACGCTCGCATCTCAACATGGACATGCTCACCAGGCGGCCGGGACGGCGATCAGTACCACGATCGAGCGATCACGAACCGAGGAAGACCGGACTTAACGCCCACTCAGATCATGCGCGGTTGGGCCAACTACTTCAAGCACGCTGTCGCCAAGCATGTCTTCGACAGGCTCGACGCCTTCGTGTGGTGGCGTCTCATCCGCATGCTGCGGGAACGTCACCGATGGAGTTGGGGCGACATCCGCCGCCGGTTCACCACCCCCACCGGGCGGTGGCTTCCGATCGCGGCGGACGGGATCGAGCTGTTCCGGATCGCATCGGTCACGGTCAGCCGTTACCGATACCGAGCCAGCACGATCCCCAACCCTTGGCAGCCTGCGAACCCCCGTCTGACGGCAGAGACCGTGGAGAGCCCGTTGCGTTGAGAGACGCACGGCGGGTTCGGCGAGAGGTCCGGAGAAACGGACCGGGAGCAATCCCGGCACCGCGCTCCGGGCCTACTCAGCGCTTGTCATTTATCCAGCCGGCGGGGCTTGGTGCCCTTCTTGGGATGGGCGGGTCTGGCGTACGCCTCGCCGGTTGCGAGGACCCGTCCCACGTCGTGACGGGTTGCCGAACGGCTGTTTCTTAGCAGTGGCTTAACCGCTCTGTTCTGGTGAGCTGAAACAACCAGCCTGGCCCTGCTGGCCAGGGCCAGAGCACTATCACCGCTGATAGCGGCCTGGCCCTACCCGCAGGGCCGGACCTGGGAGACTAGGGATCATGACCGACCGTCGACCGCTCTCGCTGCCCGCCTTCTCCGAGCCCGCTTCCGACGCTCCCGTACCCGCCCAGGCGGGTGGGCGCCGGCTGATGCCGGTCGAGCAGGGCGCCGACTTCCGCCAGCCGCCCCGCGAGACCGAGCCCGCACCCGCCCCGGCCCGACGTCCGCTCGCCCCCGGCGGCCTCACCTTCTCAGACCCGGACCGCCATATCTGAGCGCTACCACCACGGGTTGCGCCACGTCCAGGACCAGCTCACCACCTAGCCCCACCGCCCGGTATGCCAGCGCCTCCACCTGGACAGTGGTCGTAGCCGGCCCGGCTCCCGCCTCGGATACCGTGTTGCTCTACGGGGTGCCATAACGGATGTGACGCCCCCCACCGGAGGTAGTCAGCGTATGAGTTCAAAGCGCAGCAAGAATCCAGCCCTGCCCGTACTTGACGACGCATACCGACTCGAGTCGGTCAAGGACGCCGAAGAGTCCACCCGTGACTTGGCCGCGCGGCTGGCCACCACCGAGCTGCGCCGCGTTTCCCACCCGGGCCGGGTCACCTGGGAGCCCACCGATCAGGCCGAGCCCGTACCGGTCCCGCCGACTGTGGTCGACGGTGACGGGGACCTGTGGCTGCGGGACCGGGGCACTGGCACCTGGACCATGCCCGAGTTCAACCCGAAGGAGTTCCCGGCCCGCTGTGGCGAGGTACTGACGTGGAACCAGCTTGTCCGCGAGTTCGGCCCGCTGACCGCACTGGCCGACGACCGCCGCATCGGCGGCGGCCGGCGCTGACCGCGCAGCCTTCTGGGATGACCGCGCCCCTGAAGCGCCCGTTACGGGTAGCTGGGAGCTCCAGCTCACCGCCGAGCTCGACGATGGCGGCGAGCAGGTGAGCGTGGTGGTGGCGTGCGACGGCCTCGAGCAGCGTGGTGCGGGACTGGCGCCACCCGATGTCCTCGGTGCGGCCGGCGTCGGTGGACCAGCCGGGTAGCGGTCGGCCTTCAGCTGCCTCAGGTCATACGGTCAAGGGGAGCCGACCACGCCGACTACTTCACTGAGGGACCGTTTCCAGACGGCGGCCCGCCTCGTCGGCAAGCTGCAGGACTCCCGGTCGCCCGGGTACGACAGGCCGGCGCGCGACCACAGCACCGGACCCCGAGCCTCAGGAAGCCCGGGGGCCGGAAGCGGTCAGAGGTTGTCCGGGGTGGCCTGGGGGATTGTCACCGGCCTTGCCCAGTCGACGTCTAGCTTCGTGAGGGCGGCGAGCTGCTCGGCATCGAGCCGGTCCCGCCTCGATTTCGTGTTCGAAATCCATACGCCCGGCTTCACGACCACCGGCTCCGCCTCACCGTCGACCGCCAACTGTTCGCTGTGCCCCTGGGCTTGATCCGCTTTGACGGACATTCGAGATCAGGGGTTCGTCCCCGGGAGGATGTCCATCATGGAGAGCATGGGGAAGAGGAAGCCTCGCCCTCGCCGTTCGTTCACGACGGAGTTCAAGGCCGAGATCGTCGAGCTGTGCCGGCGCGGTGACCGCTCGGTCGGTCAGATAGCCAAGGACTTCGACCTGACCGAAACCGCGGTGCGGGACTGGGTCAAGCAGGCCGACGTCGACGCGGGCGAGCGAGACGGGCTGACCAGCAGCGAGCGCGAGGAGCTGGCGGCGCTGCGGCGGGAGAACCGCCGCCTGCGCGAGGACGTCGACATCCTCAAGCGGGCCACCTTAGATTCAACCGGTCAAGGCAACGCTCTCGGCTGGCGTCCGGAACCCCAGGCACTTGCGCGGACGGTTGTTGAGCTTCGTCGCGATGGCGTCTAGGTCGTCCTGGCTGAAGGTCGACAGGTTGGTCCCCTTGGGCAGGTACTGGCGGAGCAGTTTGTTGGTGTTCTCGTTGGTGCCTCGCTGCCAGGGGCTCCGTGGTGCCGCGAAGAACACGTCGATGCCGGTGTCGGCGCTGAGGCGCTTATGAGCTGCCAGTTCCATGCCGCGGTCCCAGGTCAGCGTGCCGTGCAGGCGGGAATCCATGCGTGCGTAATTCTCGGCCAGAGCGGGAACGACAGACGCCCTGCCCGGGCCAGACCGTCGGAAGCCGGGGCGATGCCCACCATGGCCCCCATCTCAAGATGCTCTGACAGGCGGAGGATCTTGATCATCAGGTCGGTGCCTACATTGCCCGATCCGATGACGGCTACCTTCGTGCGGTCACTCACTGGCTTCTCCTTCGAGGGCGAAACGGACGGCTACTTCTCCCAGGCCGGAGATCGAGGCGGTGAAGGTGTCTCCAGGTACCGCGGCGGTCATCGGCCCCAACGCACCCGTCAGCACCACGTCCCCCGCCTTGAGCGGGTCGCCCATGCGGGCCAGGGTGCGTGCCAGCCATACGGCGGCGCTGAGAGGGCTTCCAAACCAGTCTGCGCCGCTTCCCTCCGAGACCACCTGGCCGTTGCGGGACATGGTCATCTGTACGGAGCTCAGGTCCACGGTGTCCAGATGCGTCTCGGGCTCGCCCAGTACGAACAGGCCCGAAGAAGCGGCGTCCGCGACGGTGTCCACGAGGGTGATGTCCCAGCCGGCGATTCTGCTGTCCACGATCTCCAATGCCGGTACGGCGAAGGCGGTGGCAGCCGCCACGTCTTCGGCTGTGCACTGGGCATCCGGCAGGTCAAAGGCGAGTACGAGTGCGACCTCGGCCTCCACCTTGGGCTGCAGGAGCCGGTCAGGGGGGACGGTGCCGCCCTGGGGCACTGCTATGTCCGACAGCAGGGCGCCGAAGTCAGGCTGGTCGACGCCTAGCTGCTGCTGGACCGCCTTGGACGTCAGGCCGATCTTGCGGCCTACCAGCCGGTGCCCTCCGGCAAGCCGGCGCGAGGTATTCATCCGCTGGACCGCGTATGCGGTGTCAATGTTGCCGTCCGGCAGCAGATCCCGGACGGGCGGGCAAGGCCCGCTTTCAGCGGCGGCCGCCAGAAGGTCTGCCGCCTGACGGACCGCGGCGGAGTTGTCGACAGGCTGGCTCACGGCGAACTCCCGAGCAGGGCGATGGAGGACACGCGTCACCTCCAAGGCGAATGGGGTCGGCCCCAGGTATAGGCAGCTTCTCGGGCACGCGCCAAAACCTGTTCCGTGTGGCGGAACCCCGAAGTCGCAGCTTCCGATGCCCGAGGTCACCGGATCTCCGGCCAGGCCGTTCCTGCAGTGGGCCGCGGAGAGCGCCACCGCCCTCCTCCGCTTGCGAAGCGGTCCCAGTGACCTGCTTGAGCCGTGGTGCGGTGAAAGCCGCTCGCCCGGTTCTGAGGGGGCCGGGGTCCCAGCAATGGGCCCCGGCTACCCGACCGTGGAGCGCAAGAACGTCTGCATCTACTCGCAGCTCAAGAGCTGTTCTTCCTCTGCGGTTGCGGCGATGATCGAGGGCCTGCTGCGGCACTGCACGGACGCCGAGATCGAGTCCAACTACGTGGACACGCACGGCGCGAGCGTGGTGGGGTTCGCCTTCACTGAGCTGCTCAACTTCCGGCTGCTGCCCCGGTTGAAGAACATCGGCAGCATCCGTCTGTACAGCCCGGACGACGACCCGCCCGGGTGGTCGGCGCTCGGCGCCTCCCTGACCCGGGCCATCAAGTGGGACCTGATCGAGCAGCAGTACGACCAGATGGTCAAGTACGCCACCGCCCTGCGCCTGGGCACCGCCGAGGCCGAGCAGGTGCTGCGGCGCTTCACCCGCGGCGGCCCCAAGCACCCCACCTACTCCGCGCTCGAAGAACTCGGCCGCGCCGTACGCACGACCTTCGCGTGCGACTACCTCGCCAGCCCCGGCCTGCGCCGCGAGATCCACGGCGGGCTCCAGGTCGTGGAGAACTGGAACAGCGCGAACACCGTCCTGCACTACGGCAAGGACGGCGCCCTGACCGGCCCGGACAAGGAACACGCCGAGACCTCGATGCTCGCGCTGCACCTCCTCCAGTCCGCCCTGGTGCACGTCAACACCCTGCTGTTGCAGCAGGTCCTCGCCGAACTGGCCTGGGCGAAGAAGCTGTCCGACGAGGACCGGCGAGGACTGACTGCGCTGTTCTGGTCGAACATCAACCCGTACGGCACCTTCCGCCTCGACATGGACAAGCGGCTCGACCTGCTGCCTGCCCTGGTGCCCGGGCCGCGCCGCGCGGCGGATGAGGCGTTGAAGCAGCAGGCTCGGCATCCGGCCGCTGAACCGGAGCAACACCGCCGCCCGCGTCGTGACCACCCGCAACCTTCCATGGACGTGATCCAGGCGGGAGCATCTGGGTGACGGTGGACGGGGGTGGCAGACCATGGGGCGTAGACGGGGTGCGTGGGCCGGGTCGGCGGTAGCGGGAGGGGCCGCATTGGTGGCGGCTGTGCTGGGGCCGGTGACCAACTACGCCAGTGCCGCGGTGCCTGGCTGGGCGGCGCAGGCGTGGGTGATCTGGCCGGTGTTCGCCGTGCTGGTGGCGGGCAGCATCGGGCTGTTGCTGTGGGGCCGGCATCTGGATGCCGCAGCAAGGCCCCCGGCGCGGCTGGCACCGGTGAGCCGACTGGCCCGAGGCCAGCAGGCTTCGTTACGCCCCCCGCATGTTCAGCGCGTGCGGGGGCGTGAGGGAGAACTCGCCGTGCTGGCAGGCATGCTTCGGCGGCCACAGGGCCGGTTCGCGGTGCTGTGCGCGGTCGGCGGGATGGGCAAGACAACGGTGGCCGCGCAACTGGCCACCCAGGCCGAGGCGGCGGGCTGGCGAGTGTTTTGGGTGTGCTGGCGCGACGGTGCCGAGCTGGCGCAGCAGATGGTGCAGGCGGCGCTGGCCTGCGGCCTGCCAGAGGCAGAGCTGGAGGCCGCACGAGCGGGGCAGGCGAGCCTGCCGGATGTGGTCTGGCGACAGTTGGGCCGGGTGCGGCGGTGGCTGCTGGTGGTGGACAACGCCGACGAGCCGCACGAGATCGGCCCGGCAGGGGAGCCGGTGGCCGACTATCGCGGCTGGATCCGTCCTCACGGCCGGGGCCTGCTGGTGGTGACCAGCCGGGATGGCAGCGAGCAGACCTGGGGTCCGTGCGCACAGCTGCTGCCACTGGAGCCGCTGCCGGTGCGACCTGCGGGGCAGGTCCTGCTGGACGCTGCTCCCGTGGCCGGCACCGCCGAGCAGGCCCGGGAGCTGGCGGCGCGACTGGGCGGGCTGCCACTGGCGTTGCACGCGGCCGGCACCTATCTGGCCGGACCCACCAGCCGCTACCGCACCTTTGCCGCCTACCGCCAGGCCCTGGAACAGGAACTGCGGTTCTTGTTGGGAGCGGCGCACCCGAATGCCTCCCATCCGCAGGTCGCCCGCGCCGTGGTGCGGCACACCTGGGAGGTGTCCTTGGACCAGCTCGCCGGGGAGGGCAACGCTTTGGCCCGCCCCTTGTTGCGACTGCTGGCCCTGCTGGCTCAAGCCCCCGTCCCACTGTCCCTGATCACCCCGGACCTGCTATCCGTCGTCACCGGACACGACGTCACCGCGGTGGCCCTGGAGGCCGCGTTCGCCGGCCTGCACCGCTACGGTCTCCTCGGCCTGCCCCACTCTCCCGGCAGCACCGGCCCGGCGTCGGGCAGCAGTGAGGGGGCGCAGGTGGTGCTGCATCCCCTGATCCGAGAGATTAACGCTGTCGCCCTCACGGCCGAGACCTCCGATCTCGCCGTGTGGCACCGGGCCCTTGCCGAGCGGTTGACCACGGCCGTGCACGAGGCCAACCAGCGCGGGCGCGCTGGTTGGCCTGCAGCCGTGCTCCTCGCCCCCCACCTGCCGCTGCTGCTCGACTACGCGGACCCGCGCACCGCCACACACCACCGCACCACTCTCAACGCCCTGGCGCAGGTGCTGCAGAAGGCTGGCGCTTTCGGTGCGGCGCGCCTGCTGCATGAACGGGTCCTCGACGTCGAGACCCGCATGCTGGGCCCCGAGCACCCCGATACCTTGACCAGCCGCAACAACCTGGGCAATGCCTTGTTCGGAATGGGAGAGCCGGCCGAGGCAGTACGCCTGCTGCGGCAGACCCTGGAGGACCGCACCCGCATCCTGGGCCCCGTGCACCCCGATACCTTGACCAGCCGCAATGACCTCGCATGCGCTCTGGACGGGACGGGTGAGCATGCCGAGGCGGTGGGTCTGCTGCGGCAGACCCTCAACGACCGTACCCGTGTCCTGGGCCCCGAGCATCCGCACACGCTGGCCAGCCGGGACAGCCTCGGTCTCGCGCTGGACGGGATGGGCGAGCACGCACAAGCAGTGCGCATGCACCGGAGCACCCTTGACGACCGCATCCGTGTCCTGGGCCCCGAGCACCACCTCACCCTGCTCAGCCGCCACAACCTCGCCAGCGCCCTGACCAGGGCGGGTGAGCAGACGGAAGCGATACAGCTGCTGCGGCAGGCGCTCAACGACCACGCCCGCATTCTGGGCGACGAGCATCCGCACACGCTGGCCAGCCGCGACAGCCTCGGTCTCGCCCTGGACGGGATGGGCGAGCACGCACAAGCAGTGCGCATGCACCGGCAGACCCTGGAGGACCGCACCCGCATCCTGAGCCCCGAGCACCCGGATACCCTTGCCAGTCGCCACAACCTCGCTCTCGCTTTGACCAGTGCAGGTGAGCAGGCCGAGGCGATAGACCTGCTGCGCCGAGCCCTCGATGACCGCGTCCGCATCCTGGGCGACGAGCACACGCATACCTTGAGCACCCGCAACGCGCTGGAGACAGCGCTAGCCATGTCCACCCAACGGCCACAGAGCCGGTGGTGGCACTGGCTGCTGCGCAGGAACGTCGCAGCCGGTGGCGGTTGAGGAGGCCCTGTATCCCCGAGCCGCCGCCAAGCGACAAGTAGCACTCTGTAATTATTGTTGCATTGTGTGAGCGTAGCGGTGGTTGGGTCCACAGCTGTGAGTGTCGGCAAACGACCGGCACCCTCAAGTGATCAACGCACCACCCACGGATGATCATGTGATCGTGGAGGCACAGGTGCGTGACTACGGGTTTTCGCCGACTCAGCAGGATGAGATCTGGAGGCGCTGGCGCGAGGGGCAGTCGTTCAGCTTGATCGGGCGGGCGCTCGGGGCACCGATGCAGAGCGCCCGCCGGTTCCTGTGCCAGAGCGGCGGGGTCCGACTCGCCCCGCAGCAGCGAGCGGAGCGGCATCTGAGTGGCAGTGAGCGCGAAGAGATATCCCGTGGCATCGCCGCTGGGGAATCGGCCAGGCAGTTGGCCAGGCGGCTGGGCCGGTCGCCTTCGACCGTCTCCCGCGAGATCGCCCGCAACGGCGGCCGGGACCGCTATCGAGCCGCTTCCGCCGATGCGGCAGCCTACGCGCGTGGGCGCCGGCCCAAGCAGGCCAAGCTCGCCCAACGACCGCCTCTGCGCGCCCTGGTGGAGGCCAAGCTGGCTTTGTGCTGGTCGCCCGAGCAGATCGCAGGGTGGCTGCGACTTCAGTTCCCCGGTGACGCCGCCATGCAGATCTCGCACGAAGCGATCTACCTCTCGCTCTACGACCCTCGTCGCCGCCAGGCAATCGACCGCACCCTCACCCAGCGACTGCGGTCAGCCCGGCCCATGCGCCGCCTGAAGATCGCCCGCCGGCCCACCGGGCGAGGCATCATCCGCGGAATGGTGCCCATCACCGACCGCCCCGCCGAGGTCGAGGACCGCAAAATCCCCGGCCACTGGGAGGGCGACCGTGCGACACGAAGTTGCACGAATTTGAGTGGACTGACCGATTGGAGAGACAGTTGATGAAGCTGTAGGTGCAGTCACGGGTCTGTGTCCGTATGACCCGTCCCCGCCCTTGACGTGCGATGCCGGTAACGGCGTGGTGCGAAGCTCAGGGGAAAGCCCAAGGACTTCCGTTCCATCCGGGAGTTACCGGCAAGGGGAAGACCGGACGGGTGAAGTACATGAACTCCCGATGATGCCTCGTGATCCCAAGCCCCGCTGATGGAATGCGTGAGTGGGGTGCATGGCTAGCCGTTGAGAAGCGGCAGGCGCTGGCCGGTAGAGGTCACTCCGGCCAGGTGGACACCGCCGCCTCGGGGTAAAGGGAGCACCCACCCCGGTCGTATCTCATTCGTGTGGAACGTGGAAACCCCGTTGGGGTCCGGGCCGATTTGGCTTGGTCAGCCGACCGTAAGGAAGGCTCAACTCCCCAGCGGGAACAGGACGGCCCAAGAAGCCAATGCCGGAAGCCGAAAGGAAACGGGAACCCGGGGCAGACGATCGGACTCTCCGCCGGTCGCCCCGCATAACCGTCCGGATACGGGTGAACTGCCCGGACCCGAAAGGGTGCTGACGTGGGCCGGGTGAGCCTATGCAGAATCACTGAACGACGACGACGGAACCGAGGGGCAAGTTGGACACCACGCAGACAGCGGACGGATCGGCCCCGGCCGTTCCGACTGCTTCTGTTCCGGTGAACGGACCCGAGGGCGAAGACTTGGACTGGGCGTCGATTGACTGGCGGCGGGTCGAGGAAGACGTACGGCGTCTGCGGCAGAGAATCTTCACGCATCGCAGGCAGGGGACCTGAAGAAGGTCCGCAATTTGCAGAAGCTGATGCTCCGGTCCCGCTCCAACACGCTCCTGAGCGTGCGACGGGTCACGGAGATCAATGCTGGACGCGCGACGGCGGGAGTCGACGGGAAGGTGGTGCTGCTTTCCCAGTCCAAGGCCGCATTGGCCCACTGGGTTCAGCACCGTGCCCGACCTTGGATTCCCAAGCCCGTCAAGCGGGTGTTTATCCCCAAGCCGGGGACCATGAAGAAGCGCGGACTCGGGATTCCCGTGATTGTTGACCGGTGCCTGCAAGCTGTGGCATTGGGAGCACTGGAGCCCGAGTGGGAAGCGCGGTTCGAGCCGAAGTCGTACGGCTTTCGGCCCGGCCGCGGCTGTCACGACGCGATCGGGGCCATCTACTCCACGCTCAACGGGAAGAACCCGCAGCGTGCGTGGGTACTCGACGCGGATCTGACGGCGGCGTTCGATCGCATCGACCACGCCCGGCTCATGGCCGCTCTCGGCACCTTCCCCGCCCGGGGACTGGTCCGTCAGTGGCTCAAGGCCGGGGTCGTGGATCTCGGCCGGTTCGCCCCGACCGAGGAGGGAACTCCGCAAGGTGGGGTGATCAGCCCGTTGCTCTTCAACGTGGCCCTGCACGGAATGGAGGAAGCCGCAGGGGTCCGCTATTACACCACCGGCAGAGATGCCGGGAGTGCACAGAGCGGCAGCCCTGTGCTGGTGCGGTACGCAGATGATTTTGTCGCGATGTGCACCAGCCGTGAACAGGCCGAGCAGGTCAAGGAACGGCTGGCTGCATGGCTGACGCCCAGGGGACTCGCTTTCCACGAGGACAAGACACGAATCGTCCACGCGGAGAGCGGATTCGACTTTCTGGGATTCAACGTCCGCCGCTATCACGGCAAACTGCTGATCAAGCCGAGCAAAGCGGCTCAGAGACGGATACGGGAACGGCTCAGTACCGAAATGGTGGCCCTGCGAGGGGCCAACGCCGGTGCGGTACTCAAGAAGATCAATCCGATCGTGCGGGGTTGGTCGGCCTACTACCGGACGGTAGTGTCCAGCAAGATCTTCACGGCGCTGGACAATCACATGTGGAAGCTCGCTTACAAGTGGGCCAAGCACAGTCACCCGAACAAGCCGAAGCACTGGATATCTGACAAGTACTTCGGCCGGTTCAACAGGTCCAGGAAGGACCGGTGGGTGTTCGGTGACCGCGACAGCGGTGCCTACCTGCTCAAGTTCTCCTGGACGAAGATAGTCCGGCACCAGTTGGTCAAGGGGAAGGCGTCCCCGGACGACCCAGCCCTGGAATCATATTGGGCTCAGCGGCGACGCAAGGGAACTCCTCTGCCAGTCGACGCCATGACCGTGCGCCTTCTACAGGCACAACACGGCCGTTGTTCGATCTGCGGAGGGCTCCTGTTGCACGCCGATCATCCGCCACAAAGCCCGCAGGAATGGGAAGCGTGGCGGGTCATCATTCGGAAAGCGATCTCCAAGCAATACATCGCCTTCCCGGGCGAGAGTACGCCGGACGGTCAACGACTCCGTCTCCTCCACACCCATTGTCAGCGGCGGAATGGAGCCGCCACGATGACGAGTTCAGCACTTGTGCCTGCCGGCGAGCCTCTGGGGCTTGCTTGAGCCGTGTGCGGTGAATAGCTGCTTGCACGGTTCTGAGGGGGCGGGGACGCAGTAATGCGTCCCCGCTACCCGACTCGTGATGGGCACCCGTCCCTCGGCAGTCGCCACGCTCGTTGAGCGCACCAGCCGTTACACGACCATCGTCGTGCTGCCGGACGGCATCAAGGCCGAGCAGGTCACCCCGCACCTCACAAAGAGCCTCCTCGGCATCCCGCCGCGACTGCGGCGGACGCTCACCTGGGATCGCGGCCGGGAGATCGCCGAGCACCAGGCCATCACCACCGAGACCAAGATGCCGATCTACCTCTGCAAGCCGCGCAGCCCATGGCAACGCGGCACGAACGAGAACACCAACCGACCGCTGCGGCAGTACCTCCCCAAGAGCGCCGACCTCCGCACGTTCAGCCAGGCCGACCTGGACGCCATCGCACACGAGCTCAACCACCGCCCACGGAAGACCCACGGTTACCGGACTCCGGCAGAGGTCTACGCTGACCTCCTGAACAGCAGTGATGCGCTGACCGCTTGAGCTCGCCATCGTTTGCCGACACTGCGGACTGGTGGCGGCGGGAATTGACATCACTGGTGCGTCAATCATCATGATCTTGGTGTTGGTCCTCGGGTCCGCCCGATGCAAAGCTGAAGCCTCACCTCCCCGGCGATCTGGCGTGTGATGAGAGGCAATGTTCCGATGGATACCTTCAAGACAGAGAACGGTGCGGTCCAAGGTTTTCGGGCTTCTGCCGAAGTCGTCGCCATCCTCGGCATCCCCTATGCCGCCCCGCCGTTCGGCGCCAATCGGTTCCGGGAACCCTTCCCGGCACCGGCGTGGAGTGGAGTGCGGGACTGCACGGCCTTCGGCCCGGTCGCTCCGCAGTCGGCAGAACTGCCCGGCGCACCCGTGTGGTCGCCTGACGATGAGGACATCCTCACCGTCAACATATGGACCCCAGCCGCCGAGGGCGGCCGTCTGCCCGTCCTGGTCTGGATCCACGGCGGTGCCTACACCTTCGGATCCTCGGCCCAACCCGATTTCGACGGGACCTGGCTGGCCAGCGCCGGTCTGGTCGTGGTCACCCTCAACTACCGGCTCGGCTTCGAAGGTTTCGGCCACGTCCCCGCCGCCGAAGCAACCGCCTATCCGGACAACCGGGGTCTGCTCGACCAGGTCGCGGCCCTGCGCTGGGTTCGTAAGAACATCGCGGCCTTCGGTGGCGATCCTGGCAATGTCACGGTCGCCGGCCAGTCTTCAGGAGCCGCTTCGGTTGCCTGCCTGATGGTGATGGATCGCGCCCGCGGCCTGTTCCACCGTGCCATCGCTCACAGCGCCGCCAGCCCCCTTTACACGCTCGAAATCGCTGCGGCGACCACCCGTGAGATCGCTGCGGCAGCCAGCTGCCCCGCCACACCCGAGGGCTTGACATCCGCGACTCCGCAGGCCCTGGTCATCGCCTCCGACAAGGTGGTCGACGCCTACCGGCGTGACCCGGCCTCCGGATCCCGCCACTACGACCCCGCCCTCTACGCCCCCGTCCTTGACGGCGCCGTACTGCCTACCGACCCCCTCACGGGGATGGCATCCGGTGCGGCCCGGGAAGTGGACCTGCTGGTCTGCCACACGACTGAGGAGTACTGGCTGCTCGATGCCGTCGGCAGCAGCGCGAAGGTCACCACCGATGAGCAGCTGGCTCTCTTCGCCGAAGACTTCAGCCTTCCTGACGGTCTCGTGGCAGGCTATCGCGCTGCGATGCCCCATGCCCCGGTGCTCGATGTCTACCTCGCCGTTTTCGGGGACCTCCTGTTCGGCGAGTACAGCAACCGACTCGTCGAGCTTCACGCCCGAGCTGGCGGCCGGGCGTTCCTATCGCGTTTCGACCGTCGGCGCACCGGCCCGAACGGAGCCGTGCGGGCCTGGCACTGTGCGGACATCCCCTTCGCCTTCGGCAACCTCGATACCGACTGCCTGGCATTCCTCATCGGCGGCGCACCCACACCTGCGGACCACGCACTGGCACGCCGCATGGTGCGCGCGTGGGCCGATTTCGCCGCCACCGGGAACCCGGGCTGGCCATCGGTCAACAACTCCACCGCCCAGGCCAGGATATGGAGCACTGAGGACGACCCCGCCGATGACACGGCCGCCGCCATCCGAGCCCTTTGGGTCAAGGCCGACTTTCCCGTCCTGTGTCCGTGAACTGGCGAACCACCGCGGCATTTCGAAAGGCCCAAGACTCCGGCCTGCACACCCGGTCGAACAGCACCTTCAGCGGCTCAGGTCCCAACCGCCTCCGGGCCCTGCCGATCGCCGCCGTCGTCGGCACCCTCCACGGCTTCTCCCACTGCCGCACCCGCTCCAGGCCCTGCGTCAGCAGCCGGGCCACTTCCTCATAACCCTGCCCCGAGAACAGGCACATCGCGAGCACGAAGTACACCACCACCCGGGCCGGCAGCAACCGGGAACGTTGCTCCCGGCGTCCGCACTCCGCGATCACCTCATCCACCACCCCGGGCGGAAACACCCGCGTCAACACACCCAGAGCGATCCGGTCCGACAACCGCTCACCCGACGACTTCACCTGCCCAGGCCTTGGCACACCACGCTCAACGACCAACACCAACCAAAGTCACCGGGATTGGGTCTAGGGCCTGTCGTTTGGATCAGGCCGGCGAGGCGCGGTGCCAGACCCCGCGAGCCCGCATGATCCAAACGACAGGCCCTAGTAGGGCTTGGTCAGGTTGGGGTCGGTGTGGGTATGCCGCGGTGACATGTTGGGCAGGCGCCGGCCCAGGTGGCGAGGAGGGTCTGTAGCTCGCGGACGACGTGGTAGAGGCTCAGGCCGGCGCCGTGTCTTTTGGGGCTCTGGCCAGTCGTTGCAGGGTGCAGAAGGCGTGTGCCACGGAGACGAGGGTGACGTGGTGGTGCCACCCGTTCCAGGTGCGGCCCTCGAAGTGGGCCAGGCCCAGGGCCTGTTTCATCTCCGGTAGTCGTGTTCGATGCGCCAGCGGAGCTTGGCCAGGCGGACCAGGGTGGTCAGCGGGGTGTCGGCGGGCAGGTCGGAGAGCCAGAACTGGACGGGTTCGGCCTGGTCGGCGGGCCACTCGGCGATGAGCCAGCACTCGGGCAGTTCCGGACTGTCGGCCGCTTGGCGGACCTCGCGTCCGGCGGGCCGGATCCGTAACGTCATGAACCGCGAGTACATCCGTTTGAAGCCGCTGCGGCCGGTGCCGGGCCGGGAGCCCTCACGCCACTGGACCGGCTTCGCCGCCTTCCGGCCTGCCGCGATGACCAGCTGTTTCACCGACTGCGGCTTGTCGGGGTACTCCGCCACCGGTGGGCGTCCGGTTCCGGAGTACGGCTCGGTCACGGGCACGGCTTCGCCGGGCTGAGCCGACAAGGTCGTGGAGATCCCCACGACGTAGTTCAGGCCGCGGGCTTGGAGGCCGTGCCGGAAGGCCGCCGCGTCGCCGTATCCGGCGTCCGCGACGGCCAGCGGCACCTCGATGCCCCACGAGCGGGTCTCATCGAGCATGTCGAGTGCGAGCTGCCACTTCTCCACATGCCCGATGTCGTCGGGAATGCCGCAGGCGGTGCGGCGGGTGACCTTGGCAGGATCGGCCTTCGCGGACCCGGGCGCCCAGGTCTCGGGCAGGAACAGCCTCCAGTTGACCGCCGCCGACGCGTGGTCGGACGCCAGGTGCAGGGATACACCGACCTGGCAGTTGGTGACCTTGCCGGCGGTGCCGGTGTACTGCCGCGACACGCACGCCGAGGCGTTGCCGTCTTTGAGGAACCCGGTGTCGTCGAAGACCAGCACGGTGGGCAGGATGGCCTTCTCCATCTTCCAGGCCAGCCGGGCCCGCACATGCGCGGGGTCCCACGGGCTGGTGGTGATGAAGTGGGCCAGGGCCTGCCGGTTCCCGTCCTCCCCGAGCCGGGCGGCCATCGGCTCGACCGACTTGCGCTGCCCGTCCGTGAGCAGGCCCCGGAGATAGACCTGCCCCCACCGACGCTGGTCGTTCCTCGCGAACGGCTCGAAAACCTCCGCCGCGAAGTCCTCCAACTCACCACGCACAGCAACAATCTCATCCGGAGTCACACCCCCTCAACGCAACACCGGGCCAGAAGGAAACGCTCAACCACAACCAACCTGACCAAGCCCTACTAGGGCTTGGGGGTGTCCTGCTGGGCGAGCCAGGCCACGGCCTTCGCGCGGTCCGCCTCCGTCGGTGCGGGGCTCACCTGGCCCGGGTAGCGGATGAGGTAGTGCTCGCGGGCGACGCTCAGGCCGACGGCACGGGCCTCAGGGGAGAGGCCGGGGTGCTCGGCGACCTCCTGGGCGCGCCGCCACCAGCACACGCTTCTCGGGTCGACGGCGTAGTGCCACAGCGGCTGTTCGGGGTCCGCCACGCCGATCAGCACCCTGCGCAGCACGTACTCGCGGATGTCCGGGTTGCCGATCAGCCGGTCGGCGACGAGCAGCGGGTGCTCCCCGTCGAGGCGGGCCCGGACCAGCACCCAGGTCATCAGCTGGCCCACGTCGTGGGCGGGCGAGGTGACGAAGTCCCACAGTTCGGCGGCCTTGGCCTCGTCGGGGGCGCCGAGGTGGGTGAGGAGCCGCAGTTCGTCCTTCCACAGCGGCCGGGCCGCGTTCCACCAGGAGACCAGTTTCCCCGCGGCCGGGTGGTCCAGGTCGAGGGCGAGACAGGTCAGGGTGACGAGCGGGTGGCGCCATTCGGTGTACGTCGTCCGGTACTTCTTGGTGAGGTCCTTCAGCCGGCGCGGCAGCAGGGCCTCGACGTCGGACGCGGTGGCCAGACCGTGGGCGACGAGGAGTTCGAGGCAGAACCCGAGCCCCTGCAGGCCGGTCGTCGGGTCGGCCACCCGGTCCCGCAGCCAGCGCACGTCGACGTCGGTGAGCGTCCGGTACCGGTGCCACACGTCGGCGAGCTTGGTCTCGGAGCCGGTGAGTTCGGGGCCGACGGCGGACAGGAGCCCGTCCCTGACGGCCTCGTAACGGTCCACGGCGGCCAGTACGCCGACGGTGCCGACGCCGTCCAGGTCGGTCTGGCCGGGCCGGAGCGCCTCCTCCCGTACGTGCTCCACCCGGTCGCGGGCCGCGTCCGCGGCGAGGACGCGCAGGGCCCGCGGCAGTCGGTCGTCGGTGGCGAAGCGGACCGTCGCGAGATCTGCGTACGACCGGCCGGCGTGGTAGCTCGCCCCCGTCTCCCGGCGCCAGTCGGCGGTGACGGCCTCGATCAGCGCGCCGTACAGCCCGTGCATCGACGTCTCCGGCACGTCGTGCGCGGCCAGTTCCGCCGCGAGGGCCGCCGCGGCCCGTACCGCGTCGGGCTCGTGGAGCGACCGGTGCAGCGCGAGCCAGGCGTGGACCGGGGCGCGAAAGCCCGCGAGGGCGGCCTCCCGCACGACGGCCAGGCCCCGCTCCGACGGCACCCGGGACACGACGGCTGCCACCCTGGAGTCGATGACGCGGAGGGCGTCGACCGTCTCCCACGCCTCCGCGTGGCCGGTGCGCAGCAGCGCGTGGAGCAGCTCCGCCCAGGCGCCCCACGCCGTGAGCCGCTCCTCGTACTCCGCACGCCAGGCGGGCAGCAGCCGCTCCGTCTCGTCGGGCGTGAGCCCGTCCCTGCGCTCCAGCGAGACCGCGAACCGGGTCGCGGCGGCGAGGTCCTGGGGGTCGTCCAGCCGTTCGTGGAGCCAGGCGGCCTCGACCGGGGACAGGGGCCGGTACCGGAGCGGGGAAGCACTGCGGTCTACCGGCTCGTCGAGCGCGTCGAGGAACTGCCGTACGCCGTCAGGGTCAGCGGGATCGGGCAGTCCCGCCTCGTCCCGGTCGGTGATCCGGTCCAGCCGGAAGGCGCCCTGGGGGCCGCCGTCGACGACGCGGAAACCGGCCGGCCCCTCACCGAGCCCGGCGGCGACGGTGGTGTGGTCGCCGCCCCAGTGCAACAGCAGTTCGCCCTTCAGGGCGCTGGAGCGGCCGAAGGCCCGCCCGTGGGACTGCCAGTGCCAGTAGGCGAAGGAGACGGGGCCGGTGAGCCCCCGCTCCGCGAGGACCTCGGCGGCGTCCTCGTGACCGTCGGACTGGGTGTAGCGGCCCCGGTTCGGCGGCGGGAGCACGAGGAACCCGTCACCGCCGAGCCCCTGCCACCAGGCCGTGATCAGGGCGAGGTCCGAGGGCCGTGCGCGCGCCGCTCGGCGGCGGGCGGCGGGGGCGCCGGCGGCGTCGTTCACGTGCTGCTCCCTGCGTTCTCCGGGGTCTTCTCCGGGGTCCGTCGAGGACGGCTCTCCCGCCCTGGGAATCACCGTGCCACAGGGGTCTGACACACCGGCTCTGCCGGGGGCCGGGGTCGGGGGCCAAGGGGCCCGGGCCCGGGCGACGGCGGACGGCGGGCGAGGTGCCGTCCTACGATCGCCGTATGACCCCTCGCCGCGCTTCGTCCGGTTCGTGCCTGTCCGTCTGGTCGCGCGACTCGTTCCTGTCCGTCGGATCGGTCGGTTCGACGCTCTCGGTCGGCTCCGTCGGCTCGTTCCTCTCGGTCGGCTCCGTGGGCTCCGCGCTCTCCATCGGCTCGGTGGGCTCCTGGGCGAGCGCCGGTTCGCTGCTCTCGGCCCGGTCCTGCTGGTCGGTCCTCTCCTGGCGCTCGCGCCGCGGGGTACTGGCGGCAGGGGCGGTCCTCGCGGTGGCCGGCTCGGTGACCCTGGCCGCTGGGGCACGAAACCACCGCTGACCAGTGGCTCGAAGCGAGCGGCCCCTGCAAGCCCTGCATGATCCAGACGACAGGCCTCAGACGTGCCCCGGTCCCCGGGACGGTGATCTCGCGAGGGCCCGGCCGTCCCTTCCTGCCAGCAGGGAGGGCAGCTGCACCATCCCGGGGGTCCGGCTGGGACAACATGCCGGGCCCCGGCGCTTCCTCTGCCGTGTGGCACCGGGCTGTTGCAGCCGGGCCGGCCTGGCGGGCTGGGGACAGGTCCAGGTGCGTTCGGCCCGCGAAGCCCACCAGGACTACTCACGGGACTGGTCACCGGGAGGTTACGCGCTGGTGTACTGCGACATGACCACGACGCCTAGCGGCGGGCGTACGACGTCCCAGGAGCGGGTGGGCGAGATCCTCGGCCGCTATGGGGAGGACAGTGTCGTCGGGCGGTTCATCCGCCGGGCCGCCCCTGCGATCCACGGCAGCGTGGAGCGCGTAAGGGCGGCCGCGGTCGAGGCGGGCGTCGTGCTCTGAGGGGTCTATCCCAGGTGGGGATAATCGCCGGCCAGGTAGTGGCCGATCTGTTCGTGCATGCTCGGGTGGATGTCCAGCTCGCCCGAAGTCCTCCGGGTGGACCCAGCGGATGCCGTCCGCTTCCTCGTTGACTGTGGGCTTCCCGCCGACGGGACGGCCGATGTACACCGCCTCGTACTGCTGCCGGATCTCGCCGTCGGTGTACTCGATGATGTGCTCCGGGTTGGAGTAGACGCCGAGGAAGCCGGTGACCTCCGCGACGATGTCCTCCTCGCACTCGCGGACAGCGCATTGTGCGGGGCTCTCTCCTATGTCCTGGGCGCCGCCGGGCAAAGCCCACTGGCCGGTGTCGCGTCGACGCTGGAGCAGAATGGCACCGTCGTCGTTGACGACGAGCATGTTGCTCGCGGGGATCAGGGTGTTGGCCTTGGGGGCCTTAGGGTCGTGGTAGTACTCAGTCCTGCCCACGGTGGTGCTGCTCCTGCCTGTCGGGCGCCCCGGGGCGCGCGGATGACCAGACGGCCTCCGAAGATCCAACGGTTACCGGCGTCCCTCGCAGCGTCCAGGACCGCGAGGCCGACCGCACGGTGATCGGCCTGGTTGGTGAGACCCGCGACATCCGCACGGTGAAGGCGCCGGTCACCACGACCTCAGGCCGGGCGAGTCGCGGCGAGCCCTCCGCCACGCGAGATGAGCCGTCGTCCAAGGAGCCAACGAGGCCCGACGAACGCGCCAACCAAGCCCAACACTGGTGTCACCCACACCGGCATCCTGCACCCACCCTTCTCTACGGGGCCACGCCCTGATGTTCACATCATGGTTAGGCCCAGGGCCGTCGTCGGCCTGGATGCAGAAACAACCCTCCTTGCGTTCGGGGGGCAGGTACGTTGCCGCCATGGCTGACTTCTTGATCGTGATCACGACCGTGGACACTCACGACGCCGCGCGGAAGCTGGCGCGCTCGGCGGTCGAGGCGAGCCTGGCCGCCTCCGGGCAGGTGACCGGACCCATCGAGACGACGTACCGGCACCTCGGTGATGTCTCCGAGGGGGCGGAGTATCAGGTGACGTTCCGTACGACTGACGACCGAAGGGAGGCCCTGGAGAAGCATCTGGTGGACAACCACCCCTACGACTCGCCGGAAGTCATCGCATTCACCATCGACGCTGGCCGCGCCGAGTACCTGGACTGGATCACCCGGGCCACCCGCTAGCCCTTCGCACGCTCCAGCAGCGCACCGACCGGGGCGAGAGACCGGTGGGGCTCCAGCCGCTTGACCATCACCCGGGCTCGTGCCATCGGTCTGATCGACGCGAGTCCCTCGGAGAGGTCG
Source organism: Streptomyces agglomeratus (assembly GCF_001746415.1). Lineage (NCBI taxonomy): Bacteria > Bacillati > Actinomycetota > Actinomycetes > Kitasatosporales > Streptomycetaceae > Streptomyces > Streptomyces agglomeratus. The sequence continues at coordinate 111,293 of NZ_MEHJ01000002.1, read as the reverse complement.
AACACCCGGGCCGTGATCGCGGTCGAGTGCTCGATCTCTCCTGCGTCCAGGTACGCCGACGCCAGCCATGACAGGTACAGGGCCTTGTCCCGGGCCCGGGTGTCGTCGTACCGGGCCAAAGCGTCCTCCAACGCCGGGATGGCCCGTAACGGTCGGTGCAGCTCCGCCCAGCAGCGTCCCGTCATGATCGCGATCTCGTCGGCGTCCACCCAGTACGCCCAGTCAGGGCCTGGCTCATCACCGTGTTCGTGGATGGCCTCTGCGGCAACACCCAGTGCATAGTCCGCCTCTGGGCCGTTCCCAGAGGTCGCGTGCTGCCACGCCAGCCGATCCGCCAGCAGCGCCCGTACCACGGGCGCCGTCCCCGAGCCGAGTGCCTCGTACGCGGCCGTGGCGAATCTGATCCCGGAGCCACCGCCCACCGTCCACTCCAGATACGCCATGAACGCCAGCGAGTTGCCTTCCAGCGCGGTGTTCTCTGCGGCCCGCGACGCGGCTAACGCCGTCATGTAGTGCCCGCGGGCCCCCTCGTAGTTCCCCGCGTCGTACGCCGCCCAGCCCGCAAGCTGAGCCTGTTCGGCGATGATTCCGCGCAGGCCCCGGCCTGTCGCCTCGCTGTAGACCCCTTCGTCCGCCAGACGGGTCGTGCCCTCCAGCTCCCGGACGTACATCCGGTAGGTGTCTCCGCCGCCCACAAAGTCGTCCAAGCGCCGGAGCCGAGCGGTGCGCTGGCTCAACTGCCGTGGGACGTCAGCCCCGATCCTCCGCCCCGACGAGAGCAGCGATGAAGGCTGAATGAGGGCGATCCCAGCAGCGGTCGAAGCCGTCATGAATCCGCGGCGGTCGAACACATCGTTCTCCTGGTCGGTCTGGTCCTTCTGCTCCTGACGGCGAAGTCGCCGCGCGAGGGTAACGGCCCGTCGCAACTCCTCCTTCGGCACGCCGAACTCCGCAGACAGCAGCGCCCGCGAAGCCGGGTCCGGAAGACGCTCGTGGGTCTCCCACCGCGACACCGCACCCTGCTCCAGCGGGTACCCCCGTCGCGCGGAGAGATCAGCCGCCAGTTCCTCCTGTGTACGCCCGCCGGCCATCCGCAGGCGCCGCAGCAGCGGCCCGATCGGTTCCACGCCGTCGTCCTCGTTCGTGGTCATCATCGCCATCCCTCGGCCGTCACGGAGCCCGGATCCCAGCCTGGCCATAAAACCTGGCCATGTCCCCGCAATGGCTATGCCTTCTGGCCCATCCGTCCAAAAGCCGACGGCAGTTGACTGGTCACAGCCGCCCGGAAAGGCGGCCTCCCCCTCGCGGCGGGCCGAAGGTCCGACCCCACGTCGCACCTGCGGCCCGCTGCATCCCCGGGGTGCAGTGCTCGCCCAGACCGAGGAGAGGTGCCGTGTCCCCCAAGAGACGCCTTCGCCAGCGCCAGAACATTCCGGGCTGGGTCAGTGAAGGCACCCGCATCCACGATCCGCTCAAACGCCGTACCGGCATCGTGCAGTTCATTGGCGAGTTCGAGGACCCGAAGACCCGGGTGGTCATCCAGAACGCGGTTTTCGCCCGGCCCGAGGGCGGTGGGGTGGAGTGGGTCGTCGAGGACCCATCCAGGCTGGAGCGCAGCTGAACGAGCGCGCTCCGTGGGGCTGGCGCCAACAACTCGCCGTCCTCGTCTACGTCGCCGCCGTCAGCGTCCTGGTGGTCGCCCTGGCCCTGGCGGGGGACCCCGGCCGCTGACCCACAGATCTCCGCCTCGCACTGTCTGAGCACGTCCCGGGGCGGATGCACCATCCGCAAGATCTCCCGCCGGGACCCCGGCGGGACCCGTCAAGGTCAGGAAGGAGTACGTGATGAACGAGAACGCTCCCACCGAGCAGAACAGCGGTCTGCTGATCGGTGTCCGCCGCATCACTGTGGCCCGCTCGCGTGCCGAGGAAGCCTCGGACAACACCGGCGGCAAGTCGGACATGAACGACACCTGATCGACCGAGGAGACCCACGGTGATTGATTCCGCATCGTGGGCGCAGCGTCTGGGCGGGGACACGTTCCTCGCCCAGACGTGTTTCCGCGCCCACAAAGTGATCCGCTCCAACGGCAACACCAGCCCGTCGCCGCTGACCTGGCACGACCTCAACGAGATCACCGCCGCGCACCGGCTCGAACCGCCCCGCATGCGGCTCTCCCGCTCTGGTGAAGCCGTCCCCGCCACGGCCTACTCCATCCTCCGCACGAACCGTCGCGGGGTGTCCTGGTACCAGCCCCAACCTGCCGAGTTCCACGCCCGGCTCGCCGAAGGCGCCTCACTCGTCATCGACGCGATCGACCAGATCCACCCGCCCGTCCGGGAAGCCGCCGCCGGCCTCGAACGGTTCTTTCGCACCCCCGTCCAGGTCAACGCCTACGCCTCGTGGACCGCCGAGGAAGGGTTCGGCACCCACTGGGACGACCACGATGTGGTGGTGCTCCAGCTCGAAGGCTCAAAGCGCTGGAAGATCTACGGGCCCACCCGTCAGACCCCTGCCTGGCGTGACGTCGAAGCTCCCGAGGCCCCGACAGGTGAGCCGATCGCGGACATCGTTCTGACGACCGGTGACATGCTCTATCTGCCGCGCGGCTGGTGGCACGCCGTGAGCGCCGACCAGGGCAGCGCCTCGCTTCACCTCACCTTCGGACTCGCCACACAGACCGGGGCTGAATTCCTCGGCTGGCTGTGCGACGACCTACGGGCCAGCACGACCGTCCGCGCCGACGTCCCCCGCTTCGGCACCTCCGAGGAACGGGCGGACTACCTGGACGCCGTACGGAAGGAGGTACTGGCTGCCCTGGGGGACCCGAGGGTTCTCGATCGCTGGGAGAGGTCGCTGGACACCACCCACCCGGGGCTTCCGCGCTTGTCCCTGCCGCACCTCACCGCCGTTCCGCCCCAGCCGGGGATCACTGTCCAGCTCACCGCTCCCCGCGCGCGCATCGACCAGGACGACGACGCGGTGACGTTGTCCGGCGCCGGGAACGAATGGACCTTCGCCCTACCCGTCGCCCCGGCGCTCCGCCTCCTGGCCGACGGGATGCCGATCACGCTCGGAGCGCTGGCAGTCGAATCCGGCCTCAGCATCGGGCAGGCGGCAGAAGTCATCACTGCCTTGGTCATGGGTCAGGCCGTCGCTGTCGTCGGGGGCTCCAGGTGACCGCTTCCCTCGGACTGGGGACGTACCGGGTGCGCGCCGTTGAGCAGGCTGCGCGCACCGCGTGTACCGACGGGTTGGTGTGGATCGATAGCGCCCCCAACTATGCGGACGCCCACCGGCTGCTCGGCCCTGTCATCTCCGACCACCCGCGCGCCATGGTCGCGACGAAGACGGGTTTCTTCACCAGGGCGGAGGGAGAAGCAGCGACACAAGCCGGGCTCCTCACCCCCCAGCAGGTGGCCGCTGGCCACAGCCTCCACCCTGCCTTCACCCGCTGGCAGACGGAACGCTCCCTGGCCGTACTCGGCCGGGCCGACATCGTGTTCGTCCACAATCCCGAGCACTCCCACCACGACCGCGCAGACCTGCACGAGCGGCTGCGTGACGTGTTCGCCGTCCTGGAAGAGTTCGCCACGGCGGGCAGGATCGGCGGATACGGCGTGGCCACCTGGTCGGGATTCCAGCACGGGGCCTTCACCGCCCCCGAACTCTTGGGCCTGGCGAAGGAAGCCTCCGGAACGGGTGAACATCATCTCCGGGCCGTCCAGCAGCCGGTCAGCCTCGTCATGGCTCGGCCGATCACTCTCGCCCTCGACGGTCGGGGCCCCCTGGTTCAGGCTCGTGCGGCGGGCCTGCTCACCTTCGGCTCGTCGCCCCTGCACGGTGGCGAGCTGGCCACCCTCGCCACACCCGAACTCGCCGAGTTCATTCGCCGTGGGGCCTCGCCGGCCGCCGCGTGCCTCCTCGCTGCGGCATCGTGCCCGAGCTTGGACGTGGTACTCCTGTCCGCTAGCACTGCACAGCACTGGAACGCCGCCAAGGACGCCATCGCCTCCCCGCTCGACCCGGGCCAGCTCAGGAAGGTTACCGATGTACTCGCCCAAGGATGAGACCACCAGGGTGCGCATGGAGGGTGCCCTGGCGCACGCAGCCGCCAGGCTCTCCACCACGACGACCGGAACACCGGCCTGGGGATGGCTGGGCCGCACCATTGGCAGCCGCACCGACGGCGGCAACTGGCTCCGCGTCCACTGCGGCGAGGCCGCCAAGACCCCTGCCGCCCAGAACGAGGGCATCGCGCTCGCTGAAGAACGGGTGTCGGACAAGGTGTCCCGCCCCCACCTCCACGAGCTGTTCCGCTGGGAGGACGGGGAGTACGTCTTCGAGGCCGAGCTGATCGACTACATCGCCCAGCCCGTCATCTCCCCGGAAACCCCCGACCTCACCGAGGACCCGGGCCTGCCGGATTCCTGGTGGGAGACGCTGCGGGAGAGCCTGGACGCCCTCAGCACCGCCGAGCCGCCCCGCGAAACCATCCGGCAGTCCTGGGCGGACCGGGTGTTCCCCGAGTTCCTCGGCATCCCCGCGCCAGCCATCACCGAACGCGTCACCGGCCACGCCGATCTCCAGTGGGCCAACCTCACGCATCACCCCCTCGTCATTCTGGACTGGGAACGCTGGGGCGCCGTCCCCATCGGATACGACCCCGCCATGCTCTACGTCAACAGCCTCCGCGTCCCCGCCGTCGCCGACCGCATCCGCGCCGAGTTCGCCCACGTCCTCGACACCCCCGCCGGCGAGATCGGCGAGCAAATCGCCCTTGCAGAGATGCTCCAGGCGGTCGGCCGCGGTTGGTACACCGAGCTGGCTCCGCTGTTGCGCAAACGTGCGGAAGAACTGACCCGGGTCCGACCCCCAGCCACGGCCCCCGCCGATGCGACTGCCTGACCCTGTACCTCCCCCTCCGGGCCCCGGGCGCGCGCCTCCTCCCGGCCGGTCATCCGGATCGCCCTCACAACGTCTCGACGCAAGTCAGAGCCGTACTCGTGTGGCTAGGCGGCGCGAGCCACTGGTCGCAATGTTGTCGACGACCGCCGTCGGCAAGCAGATCAGTCTCTCGCTTCGCGGACGTCCTTTCCCATCTCGGCGAACGACTTGAAGTCCTGCATGTGCTGTTGCGACTGCTTGCCGAAGGCACCGGGCATCAGGACCCCTACCAGCCGCATCAGCACGCCGCTGAACGGGTACTCGCTCTCGCTCACCCAGAGCGTCGGCCACCGGGCACGGTTGGCTCCGTGACGCCGACCAACCCCACGAGGCGGCGATGCACCCCACCTTCACCGCCCGCCTCAGCCTCAGCGAGGTGCCGTCCCTGTTCAGACGCCGACCCCAGCGCCCTGGCCGCCGAGGCGGAGGAGCAGGGAGCGATGGGCTGGCAGGCATGGGCTGAGCCTGCCATGAGGGCTCCGTATCTGTGGGCTGCCTCGTTCAGCGCAGCGTGCCGCACCGTCTCGTCGCCGCGTTCGCCTCCTCGCTCAGCTTTACGACGCCTGTAGCGTCCGGGTGCCCTGCAACCATTTTTCAGGCATTAGAAATTGGCAGCCAGTTACTGATCTTTTCGTAAGTTCGGTGGGTGTGGTGGGCGGATGGTCAGGCCGGTATGGGCGAGGAATGACCATGGCAGTCGGGGGTTGGCGTTGATGCGGTGGATGCCTCGCTCGGTGGCGTCGGCGACATCGGCGAGGTGGTCGCCGGCGAGGTTGGCGAGTTCACGCTTCTTGAGCGAGGACCACAGCAGCTCCACCGGGTTCAACTCGGGAGCGTAGGCGGGTAATCGTTCCAGGGTGAGCCAGTCCTGTTCGGCGACCCAAGCCCGCATGGCCCGGCTCCAGTGGGCGGACAGGCCGTCCCAGACCAGCACCACCCGCTCCCCGCGGTAGAACACCTTCATCTGCTCCAGGACCTCGATGAGGGCGGCGGTGTCGTAGCTGCCGGGCTTGAGGTGGAAACACAGGCGGGCCCCGCGATCGGGGTCGGTGGAGTGGTAGCCCAAAGCCCCGGCCATCGACGCGCGCTTCCAGTTCAGGCGGTGCCGCAGGAGCGGAGTCCGCCCTCGGGGCGAGTAGGTTCGGCGGATCTGAGGGAGTAGGGAGACGCCTGATTCGTCGAGGAAGACGATCCAGGCATGTGTGTTCACGGCCCCTTTGTGATGCGCGGCCACTCGTGCGCGATCCAGCGGGCGATCTCCGACTCGTCCCGCTCGACCGCCCGCCGCTCGGGCCGTTGCAGGCTCCATCCGAGCCGGCCGGTCAGCAGCCGCCACACCGATGCCCTCGACAGAACCACCCCCGTTGCCCGGGTGACGACCGCGCCGACTCGTTCCAGGGTCCACAGGTCGGCCTCGAAACCATGCGCCTGGGCACCTTGCTCCAACGCGGCCCGGACCTTCTCGACCTGGGTGTCGTCCAGCTTGGGTGGGCGTCCGGTGGCTGCCCGTCGCCGCAAGGTGACCGTGGCCACGACATACGGCTCTGATCAACATTTCGGGGAGGCGTCGCGGAGCGTGACCGTGGTCATGGGGTGAGAAGGATCCGGCGGCGGAGGAGATCGAAGTTCGCACGGCCAAATCCTTGCCGTTTGAGGAATTTGACCCGGTTAACGTGACCCTCGACCATGCCGCTGGAGTAGGGCAGGGTCAGCCCGGCGGTGACGGCGTCGAAGTCCTTGCGAAGGTTGCTCGCGAAGTTCTTCAGCGGTGCGAGGGCGACGGTTTCCGTGGTCTCGATCCAGGCAGGCAGACGGTGGCCCTCAAGGTTCTTCATCATCTTGGCGAAGTCCCGTACGCGTTCGTGGACGGTGGCCAGTTCGGGGCAACGGTTCAGGATGCGCTTGAGGTGGAGTTGCTGGCCGGAGGTGAGGGTGTCGGGGTGGCGGGTGAGCCAGCCGGTGACCTGGCGGACGGTGGGCGCCTCCGACCTCTTGGGCGCCGGGGCAGCCTGGTCCCGCAGCGGCTGGAGCCAGCGGCGGACGCTGCGGCTGCTTCCCTTGTAGCCGCGCTGCTGGATCTCCCTGAACAGGCGTCCGCTGTCGGTGCAGCCCTCGCTCCAGCGCATGTTGAGGTACTCGGCCCAGGGCTGGAGCATGCGCAAACTCTGCTGTGGCGGCACGAGCAGTTCATCCACGGTGACCGCGTGCGCGTACTTACGGACCGTCTTGCGGTCCATCCGCAGCTTCGCGGAGATCACCTGGATGGTGACGCCCTTGTCGTACATCTCGTGCACGGCCGCATGGTTACGCCGGATGTTCGCCGCGCGCTTGCCCTCCAGCAGCGGTGACCCTGCAGGGGACTCGACGACCTGGTCGTCTTCTTCGGCGGGCGCGAGCAGACAGGAGCGGTGGGCGACGACGCACTTCTCGACGGCCTCGCAGAGGTTCTTCCACAAGTGAAAGCGGTCTGCGATCTGCTGGGCGTCAGGGGCGGCGGTGCGGACCGCCTCGGCATACGCGCTGGCCCGGTCACGGCACACGATCTCCGCGCCGGGGTGCTGCTCGAGCCAGGTGGCGAAGGTTTCCGCAGTCCGATCGGGCAGCACGTCGACCGGGCGGCCGGTCTCGATGTCGATCAGGACAGTGCCGTAGACGTGACCGCGTTTGAGCGCGAAGTCGTCGACGCCCAGGACCCGCGGGCTCTTCTCCGGCGCCTCGGCGGGCAAGGACCGTAAGAGGTTGAGCAGGGTATTCGGGCTCACCGAGACACACAGCATCCGGGTGAGGCGGGCGCCGGCCCGCCCGGCGAGGAAGCGAGCGATCGCCTCCAACATCGCCCGCTGCAGAACACTGCGACGTCCGTACCGGAAGGTCAGACCGTCGACCTGCTCCGCGAAACTTCGGCGGCCGCACGGGGCCATGTCGCATCGGAAGCGACGGACCGTCAGGCGTATCGCCACCGGCCGGCCGCCCACCGCCGCGTCCGCTATCCGCCTCTCGTACCGGTCGTGCACTCGGGCCGAGCCCGTGCCGCAGTCAGGACAGACAGCAGAGCCTCCGCTGGCATGAGCCACGATTTCCACACCCGTCCCCACATCGACGACATCCTCGATGACGACGCCGGACAGCCGCGGGAAGAGCTTGACGAGTACCTGATCACATCGCATACCCAGTCAAAGATCGAGGTGACGGTCAGTCACGCCTCCCCGAAATGTTGATCAGAGCCGCACTTCAAGGCCATTGACAGCAAGGCCGAAGCACCGCCTTGCTCCCACACCCGCCGCCAACGCCGCACACTCTCGGCACACACCCCCACCGCCCTCGCGATCTCCGCGTTCGAGACGCCGCCCTCGAACAACTCGACTGCCCGAACACGACGCGCCTCCGCCAACTGAGGCCGCGACAGAGCAGGAAGGGAGGAGCCCGCAACCGAAGGGGAAGGTTGATATGCCACCCCGACAGCCTCCCACCCACACGGCCACCACACCCACCGAACTTACGAAAAGATCAGTAGGAGGCCACCCAGTCGTGCAGCGCCTGCAGCCCTCGCACGGGGTGTCGGTGAGGGACTCATACGTCTTGTCACCCACCCGCCCCCCCAGAAGAGAGCCTCGACCTGGATGACGACCGAGTCGGCCCGGTTGGCCTGGGTCACGGTGGGCCAGTCTGCATAGCGTTCAGCCCGTGGCTGTGCTCCGTTGAATTAGCAAGCCGGTTACCCACAGTTTGCCAATTGGCCGGCCAGGATTGCGGAGGCGGTGGCTTGGCTTGCTCAGCGCCTCGTACACCACTGGGGCTTCTCAGGGTCGGTGGCGGTCCATGAGCCGTGCCTGGGTAGGGTCACCGTTCATGACCAAGATCAAATTCGCCCGGATGGCGACCACGACAGCAGCCACCCTCGCCCTCCTCGGCGCCACAGCCCCGGCGCCCGCGCTCGCGGACGGCGGCACGCCCGCCCCTGCGGTGACGACCGGCGCCCTGTTCAACGATCCCACCAGCCCCGACCCCGCACGGACCGACGCGATACCCACGCACCTCGCCCGGCTCATCGACGGCGCGGTTCCCGGGTCCGACATCATGATCTCCACGTACGTGTTCGGTTCCAAATGGGTGGTGGAGCGGCTGAACGCGGCGCACCTGCGCGGGGTGAACGTTCAGGTGATCCTTGACAGCGAGACCCGCAGGCACTGGGAGGGCGGTCCGATGTACGACCTGCTCGCCGCCGGGCTCGCGAAGAAGCCAGCCGGCTCGGGTGACTCCTGGGTGCGGCTGTGCGCCGACAAGCAGGCGTGCCTGGCGAAGGACCCGACCCCGGCGGACGGCTGGCCCAGCGTCAACCACAATAAGTTCTACCTGTTCTCCCGGACCAAGGGCAGCGCCACCGCCACCGTGCCGGTGGACAACGTGGTCGTGCAGTCCTCCGCGAACATGACCACCTGGGACCGGAAGAAGTCCTGGAACGACGCCCTGACGGTGGCCGACAACCAGGCCCTGTACGGCGCCTACGCCGCCTACTTCAAACGTCAGGCCGAGGCCCAGGCGGACCCTTCCAAGCAAGTTTCCGACGTACTGATGGACACCCAGGCGGGCCGGGCCAAAGCCTACTTCTTCCCCCGGGCGACCACTGACGTCATCGTCAACATCCTCAGCACGGTGGACGACCCGGTAGACGGGAAGCCGGCCTGCTACGGCAACGACGCCGGCTACGGCACCACCGACGGCCGCACGGTGATCCGCGTCGCGATGCACGGGATCACCCGTCCCGAAGTCGCACAGAAACTGTGGGACCTGGACGACGCGGGCTGCTACGTGGACATCGTGTACCGCGACCTCGACGCGTCGGGGACCACGGTCGAGCAGATCCTCAACAAGCCCACCCGCTACGGCGGTATCGACCTGCACAAGCTGGACGACGCCGCAGGCGGCACGCACACCGCCACCCACACCAAGTATTTGCTCGTCGAGGGCACCTACAAGGGCAGGAACAACCAGAAGATCGTCTTCACCGGCAGCCACCCCTTCACCAAGTCGGGCCTGATCGGCAACGATGAAGCCCTCCTGAAGTGGGACGACTCCACCGACCCTGAACACCACACCGCCTCTGTGCACGACGCCTACCGGGAGAACTTCCGCGCCCAGCGCGCCGTCGCCGACGCGCAGAACACGCCACCGCAGCCGTAGTTGTGACGACGGGCCTACGGCGTCACGGAACGCGGTGACCAAGCGAAGGCCAGAGCGCCCCGGAAGCCTAGGTGTTCTGCCCCGGGAGGTTGTGGACGGGTGAGCCATGTCTCGGCTGAGGGATCTTGAAATGGGTGAGGGCCTTCCGGTTCGGTGTGGATTGCGACGTCTACACCTACAGAAAGGCCCTCGTGCCCCACCGTAATGCACCCCTGACCGAGACCGGACGGCTGCGTCTTGCCCGTTGCGTGGTCGAGGACGGCTGGCCCCTGCGCCGGGCCGCCGAACGCTTCCAGGTCTCGCCCACCACGGCCCAGCGCTGGGCCGACCGCTACCGCACACACGGCGAGGCCGGCATGAGGGATCTGTCCTCCCGCCCGCACACGAGCCCGCGCCGCACCCCGACCCGCACCGAACGGCGGATCATCAAGGTCCGCATCCTGCGCCGCTGGGGACCGGCCCGCATCGCAGGCCTGCTGCACCTGGTGCCCTCGACCGTGCACCGCGTCCTGACCCGCTACGGCCTGGCCCGCCTCACCCACCTGGACCGGGCCACCGGCCGCGTCATACGCCGCTACGAACGCGAGCGGCCCGGCGAACTGGTCCACGTCGACATCAAGAAACTCGGCAACATCCCCAACGGCGGCGGCCACAAGGTTCTCGGCAGACAAGAAGGCCGCAGCAAACGGCGCGGGGCCGGCTACAGCTATATCCACACGGCCGTCGACGACCACTCCCGCCTGGCCGACAGCGAGATCCTCACCGACGAGAGGAAGGAGACCGCCACAGCCTTCTGGACCCGTGCCCACGCGTTCTTCACCCAAGCCGGAATCACCGTGGAGCGGGTCCTGACCGACAACGGCTACTGCTACCGCTCACGAGACTGGCGCAACGTCCTCGCCGAGGCCGGGATCACCCACAAGCGCACCCGCCCCTACCGGCCCCAGACGAACGGCAAGGTCGAACGCCTGAACCGGACCCTGCTCGACGAATGGGCCTACGCCCGCCCCTACCGCTCCGAGCAGGAACGACGCGACGTCTTCCCCGAGTGGCTGCACACCTACAATCACCACCGCGGACACACCGCGCTGAAGGGCCAACCCCCCGCCAGCCGCGTCCCCAACCTCACAGGGCAATACACCTAGGGCGTGTCTGGCACTTTCCGTCGCGGGTCCGGCCGGGTCGTGTCCAAAGGGGCGTCACCCCTTTGGACGCCCCGTCGGAACGCACCTCCTATGCCGGCCATTACTGCCGCCGTGACGAACCAAGGCGGCGTCACCGTATCCCGGGGGGACATTCATGGACTCGTACAACGTGCCGGTCGGACCGGCCGCTGGGCGGGCGCCCCGCTACAGATTCCGCAAGCCGAACGGACCGGCGCTCGTCGTCCAGTCGCTGATCGCCACCTCTGCCATCACCGACGTCTACATCATCGCGACCGGCGGCAAAGACTCGCCCTGGCTGGCCGAGGACATGGTCCCGCTTCCGGCCGTGCTCCAGGTGTCGTGCTGGATCTCGTTTCTCGTCTGGTTCCACCGCGTCCGCCGCAACGCCGAGGTCCTCGCCCCAGGCAGCCACAAGTACACCCGGGGCTTCGCCGTCGGCGCCTGGATCATCCCGCTCGCCATGTGGTGGCTGCCGCGCCGCATCACCCTCGACATCCACCGGGCCGGCGGGCCCGCCCCGCGACGCCCGTCTGATCAACGCCTGGTGGTCCGTCTGGCTCCTCAACGGCCCGCTCTCGGTCGCCTTCCACCTCTTGGTCCTTGACCAGACGAACTACCGTAACCCGGTCGACGAGAGCCTCAACATCCTGTGCGCGATCCTCGCGATCGCGGTCATCCGCCGGGTGACCGCCCAGCCGGCCGGCCCCCTGCCGTACCTCAACATGACCTGAGCCCTCACGCGCGGGCATCGCCTTCTGGCATCGGGACGGAAAGGAACTGCCAAAACGCGCAGCTCACGGCCGGCCATGGCTCAGGGGCCTGGGCTGGGCTCTGTCCATCGTCGGACCATGTTTTTCATCAACGCCGAGGCTCTCATGAACGGCAACGCCGTCGAGTGCGACGGCAGCCCGATGAGACCCGGCCAGTGGTGCATGAGGCTGGCGGCAAATCCTTCAGCTACGACGAGGAGAAGAAGAACGAAGCCCGTGGAGCACTCGTCGGCTACGCCGGGGTGGGCCTCGGCACCCTCGGTATCGTCGTCTCCATCAGCGATGGGATCACCACGAGGCGAGAGAACCGAAAATGCTAGCTGTCAGTGTGGAGCGTGTTTCAGGGCCGTCTGAGCCGCGCCCGCCGGGATCCTCGGTTCCGCACTGGCAGCATTACACCGGGCGACTCGGCGTCCTGGCGGCGGGGCGCGGGAGCATCCTGACCTTGCGGTCACGGGCGGGCAGGGGGCGCAGGTTGGCCGGTGGCTCCGAGGTAGCAGGGGCGGTCCAGGGCCACCGGGTCGACGGCGTCGCCGGGGGCGAAGCCCAGACTTCAATGCTCTTGGCGGCGGGCACCGGGAGGTCGGCCAGGTCCTCGTCGGTGAGCACGACCATCCGGTCGTCCGGCGCCTCGTACCCGCGGGCCACTGCCTCGAACGGGACTTCGGCGCCCTCCATCTCGCAGTACCGCCGCTGCCGGATGCGGCCTCCGTCTTCGCGTGCACCTGCCTGAGTGGCACGGAATGTTGTTCGGTGGCGGCGTGCACAGTCACCGGCATGGAAACTAAGTTGTGGCGACGGTCTGTGGCTGACCGTTGACCGGTCAGCGCTGTGGCTTATGGGCCAACGGAGCGAGGCCTGGTGCGGGGGGTAGGGGAAGGCCGTGCTGGCTGCGCCAGCTGTAGTAGTAGGCCTCTCTGATCATCCGCTCTGCGGCAGCTGACGAGTAGCAGCTGACCAAGACCATCGCCTGCTACGGCCGAGTCGAACTTCTCTGCCTCGACGAGCTCGGCTGTGCGCCACGAGGCGCTGATGGATCTCGCGGGAGGAGGAGCCCGCCGCTGGTCATCGCAGTGACCGGTTGAAGCTGGAGGCAGGCGGATCCCGGGTTGGGGGTGAGGCCGGAAGCAGCCTCGACAACGTAGGGGCGGACCGACACCACCAGACGGTTCGTGCCCGCAAGCGAAGACGGAATGGGTGCAAGGAAACTGAACCAGTGGTTGACGTCCCGTGAGTCGTCAGCGGCCTGCCGAATCTGGTGGATGGGCCGCTTTGCAGTGCTGGAGAGCGCCGTAGCCGATGGACTCTCCTCTCCCGTCGCCTCTATCCGATGGGCGTGGGGAGGCCCGGACCAAGACTGCGATGTGCGGTCCGTGGCGATGCTGCCGGGATATAGCTGGGCGCCGAAGCCGTCACAGAGATCCTCAGTGAACGTGGGAAGCGATCTGGTATTTCCCTTCCCGTCCGGCAGCCGGCCGGGAGGCGGGCAGGCGCAATGCCCGCTGTTGATTCCAGATCGGGCCGGGGCTGTCGTGGGCGTCGTCTCGTACGCGCCCCGCGCAAGGGACGACACGGGACAGCTCCTGTGGCTCCACTGCCGCGAGGATGAGTCGATGGCCGATGCGTTGATCCGCCACGCGGTCACCGTGCTTTCTGCCCGGCGGGTCGAGGCGTTCCAGTTCGCTTCGGCCCTGTCACTCGGCCTGGAGGCTCTCCCGGTCGGCCACCGCGCCGCCACGGTCCGGGCGCTGGAACAAGCCGGTTTCACCGGTAAGCGACTCTGGCGGTACATGCGCGCTGATCTGCCCGCCCCCACACTGCCGCGCCTGCCACACGTTCACATCGGCCACGACCCCAGCGACAGGAGCGGGCGGCGACTGGAGGCCCGCCACGACGGCAGCACTGTCGCCGAGGCGGTGATCGGTCTCCCTTTCCAGGGGGTCGGCGTCTTGTGGTGGATCGAGGTGGCCGCCGACGCGCGGGGACGCGGTCTCGGCCGGGCCATGCTGGGCTCCGCTCTCGACGCACTGACCGGCCTCGGCGCGGAAGCGATCCTGTACGTCGATGACGACGCGCCCCCCGGCCACGAGCGGGACCGTTCCGCCGCCAACCGCCTCTACGAGCGCGCCGGGTTCACTGAAATCGACCGGCTCTACTCCTACACCGTTCCGTCCTGACCGCCGGCCCGGTCCACAAACGCCACCTCAGCCCCGGCCGCTCTCGGCCCGCATGCCGCGCCCCGGCGAGCGGCGATCGGTTGCCTGCAGACCCCTTGACGCTGATCAGCAAGCGGGCGGATCGTGGGCCTCCGCATCACGCTCCACCCCGAAAGGGGGGCTTACTGACTTCGGCTTGTCGCGAACGGCCTGGGCCTGGCCGCTGTCGCCTGCGATCGGCCGCAGCTGGTCGCGGTCGATGCGGACCATGTCCGCCAGCGCGTGCGCGTCACCGCGGTCGCTCTTCGCCCCGGAGGTTGCGTACCGCTCCTTGAACCGGGCCGCCTGCCTGGGGTTGACCGCGTAGACCAGGTAGCCGGCCGCGATCAGCGCCTGCACCCACGGTCCGCGGTCGGTCTCGATCCCGACCACCATCTGCCCGGGTTCGAGGTCCTCGCCGCCGTGCCGGGCCACGATGGCGTGCAGTTTCGCTATGCCCTCAACTCCCTCCGGCAGGCGGGCGGTTGCGAGCTTGCGGCCCTTCTCGTCCTGCACCTCGACATCGTGGTGATCCTCGGCCCAGTCGTCACCGATGAACAACACCAGCACCCGCCCCTTCGCCCTCGTCCAGTCATGATGCGCAGCCCGCGGAAGGCACGGCTCGCGCCCTAATGGATCCAGTGCTCACGCCCAACCACCCGGCGGGCACGCCATCCCATCAGAAGTCAGGCCTCCCGGCCGACCAGCAGGGGCACGGTCTGACAACAGAGCTCAAACGGCTCCGGTGAGAATAGTGCTCACCTGCTGGCGGCTACGGACCGTAGTCTCCCTCACGGCCCGTCGAGTCCCATTAGGGTGAGGCTGGTGTCTCGAGGGTCAGGCCGGTGCCGGCTATGAAGCCGTCGAGGGTATGGGGACGGTATTGCAGGCGTTTGAGGCGGTTGCGGACGAGGGCTTCGAGCTGGTCAAGGGCCATGACGGCGAGGTTGGTGAGGCTGCGCTTGACGTGGGCCCACATACCTTCGACGGGGTTCAGGTCGGGTGAGTAGGCGGGCAGCAGGAACACGGTCAGCCACTCACGCTCGGCCACGAGTTCTCGCATCCTGCGGGAGACGTGGGTGTTCAGGCGGTCCCAGACCAGCACGATCGGTGCCCGGACGAGCTGGTGGACTCCGTCGACCAGCGCGAGGAAGTCCCGCTCGCCCATGCTGCGACGTGCGCCTTTGCCGGCGGGGTGGGTGCGCAGGCGGTGGCACAGCCGGGTCCGGGAGCCTGGCCGCATTGCGATCAGGCCGGCCACCGACAGCCGTCCCGAGCGTCGTCCGCTGACGGTCACGACCGGGGTGCGGCCTCGTCGGCCCCAGGTCCGTCCACGGGGCGGCCTGCGGGTGAACCCGGCTTCGTCCTCAAAGCAGACGTAGCCCCCGCAGGCCGCCCGGGCCCTTTTACCTCCGCCCAGGTCACCTCCCGCCACACGCTCACGGCCCTCTCGTCGCGCTCGGCGACCCGCCGGGCGGGGACCTGCGGGCTGAAACCGAGCCGGTGCATCAACCGGGTGGCGCCCGAGACGCTGTACGAAACGTGGAACTTCCGGCCGATCAGCGTGGCCACCCTCGACGCGTCCACACCTGGTCCTCCACCCAGCCATGCGCAGCCGGACCCTGCTCCAGATACACGGCCAGCTTCTCCAGACACCGCGGGGACAAACGGCACCGCGACCCGCTCGGACCGCGGGAAGCCAGAGCCTCGACACCACCGTCCCGCCACAACTGATGCCATTGATAAGCCGACTTCACGCTCACCCGCAGCCGCCGTGCGACCTCCGACAGATTGATCTCCTGCTCGAACAGTTCAGCCGCCTGCAGCCGTACCGACTCCCGACGCCGACGTCCCGTAGGAGTCAGTCCGCCCCCATCCGCATATCTCACACACCACGGATACAGCCACCCACCCCCACTTATCAGGGACTTCGCAACAGTTCACCCCAAGAGCTGACGTCAGTATATGTCGTACACCTGGCGCTAGGTGGTGCGCCCCGACGGCTCTTTCGGTCGCGTCGGTAACCTCAACGGCAGCCTCGACCACGTCAGCGACGAAGAACTCGCCCGGCTGTATCCCGACCGGGACGAAGACGAACAGCCGGCCCGGCCCTGCTCCCGCTGCGAAGGCGAACTCCTGCTGCACTGGCACGGCCCGCTGATCACCGGCGTCTGGATGGAACTCTGCCCGGCCTGCGACACCCGCCGTCCAGCCGCCCGCGCCTTCCTCCAGTGGCACCGCGACCCGGACCGCGATCCGAAGGCACTGCCGAAGCTCTTCGAGGACTGGGAAACCGAGACCATGCACGCCCACGGCTGGGCCCGCGCCCCGCAGCCCGAAGCCCCGCCCAGCCCACAAGCCCACCTGAGCCTCGTACCCCGAGGGGAAGGCTGAGCAGGGGCTAGACGCTCGCCGAAGGGCCGTCATATGCGTCCAAGAGGTTGGTCGTCAGGAGCCGACTCGCTGACACTTGCGAGCCAGTGCATCAGCAGCCACTGCAATTGCCGACCGGCTGGTTCCAGCGGCAGCGCTCACGCGACGTCTTTCCGAGGGGGATCACGTGTGAGTCACCCCACCCTGGCCGGAGTTCGGCGTGCCCACCGTCCGCCAGAACCGCGCATTGCCCCGCCGCCGGACCTGCGTCTCTGCTACGACTTGGCCGGAGCGGAAGCGATCGAGGGGTCAAGGAGCATGTCGGAGTACCAGCACTACCAGTTCCTGGTGGAGGCGCCGCTGACCGACAGTCAGCTCGCGGAGATCCGCGCGCTGACGACGCGCGCCCGCCTCACCCGGCACCGCTTCGTGAACACCTACGGCTGGGGTGACTTCCGGGGTGACCCGCAGGCACTGGTGGAGACGCACTACGACGCCCACCTCTACTTCGCGAACTGGGGCACCCGGCAGGTGATCCTGCGCTGGCCCACCACCGCCCTGCCAGCCGGGGCCACCGAGCCCTACTGCACCGGCGACTCGGCGACCAGCCGCGAGAGCGGCGACCATGTCCTGATCACCCTGCAGTCCGATCCCGAGGACGCGGTGGAGGACTTCATCGACCTCTTCGATCCCGAGGACGACGGGGACAGGGACCAGCAGTGGCTGCCCTCCATCGCCCGCGCCCGTCAGCAGGTCGCCGAGGGCGACATGCGCCTCCTCTACCTCGCCTGGCTGCTGTGCCTACAACACGGCGAACTCGACGGTGACGACGTCGAGCCCCCGGTGCCGCCGGGCCTGGCCGACCTGCCCGAGCCTCTCGCCGACCTGGCCACGTTCCTGCGCATCGACCAAGACCTCGTCGCGGCCGCAGCAAGGTGCTCACCGCAGCCCGAACCAGGACCCTCGCTCCCCACCTACCGCGCCTGGATCGCCACCCTCGACGTCGGCGAAAAGGACACCGTCCTCGCCCACCTGCTCCACGACGGCGATGCCCACATGCTTTCCGGGCTACGCCGCCGATTCCTGGACGCCCAGCCGACTCCCTACCGTGCCCCGGCACGCCGAACAGGCTCTGAAATCCTTGCCGCAGCCACCGCCCAGACGGCGCTGCGGATCGCCGACGAGGAACGGCGGGAGGCCGAGGAGCGGGAACGAGCGGCTCGAGAGGAACGCCAGGCCCAGGACCGGCGACTGGTCGACCTCCGGCACGATCCCGAGGCCGCTTGGAAGCGCGCAACAGAGCTGCTCGCCGGACGGGGGACCCGCCCTTACGCAGAGGTCGTCCGCATCATGGGCGACCTGGCCGCCCTGGCTGGCCGGGAAGGCACCACCAGCACATTCACCGAACGGTACGCCCGGTTCATCACCATGCACCGGACGAAGTAGGCCTTGATACGCGACCTCAGGGCCCGAGGGCCGGTCTGCGCGGCCCTGATCGCCCTCACTCCGCCGACGCGTTGAGCACACTCGGGATTTGCCCGGCCGGTGCGGCGAGCGCGAGGGACCGAGCCGGTATTACAGGAGCCGTAACACCAGCCTCGGCCCCGGGCCAGGCGCGGGCCGATTCGGAGATCAGACCGCTGCCAGCCGGCTCGGCCCGTGGGCCACGCGCAGTGTGATCACGGCGTGTCCCACGACGAGGTCGGCGAACAGCTCCTTGTCCGTGGCCGCCCCTCCCCCTCGACGAAGGTGACCCCTGGAGGCGTTGGGCGGCCTCGGGCAGACGGTCGCCGGCCCACGCCGCGGTGCCAGCGAACCGGTTTTACTCCGCTGGAGCCGCGGCAGGCGAGCCGACGCCGCGCTACTCCTTTGGTGACGTGGCCGCGCCGGAGTCCTGACTGCTGCCTGCGGCGCACCCGGCGGAGCAGAATCGGGCGGGCACGTTTGCGAGCGGCGATAGGAAAAGCGCCCCGCCGCAGGAGACACAGGAGCCGCTGGCCAGCTTGTGGATGTGAGCCGCCGCAGACTGGGCCACCTTCTCCAGGCGGAGGAACTCGCGGTCCATCGCGTGCCGGACGGCCACGGCAATTTCGCCGAAGCCGTCACGGCGCATCCGGGTCGAGCACGGCATCGGTCATCTGAAGAACTGGCGAGCCCTCGCCCGACACCACGGCCGACGCGAGCACATGAGCGACATCATCCGAGCCGTCGCCGGGCTCCTCTCCCACCAACAAGCCGCCATCCTCGGAAGTAATCCGCACATGTGAACCCTGCAGCGAATCCGCAGCCTTCGACGCGCCACCGCCAACCATGCACGAGCTCGTTAGGGCAGCACCCTTGAACCCACAACGCGTATACGTGCAGCACCAGAGCTGAACTGGGCAATCTCGGTGGACTCGACGATTGTGCGCGCTCACCAGCACGCCGCCGGGCCCGGGAAACGGTGCCCCGGCCGGCGAACCGGACGACCACGCCATCGGTCGGTCCCGTTTTGTGCCGAGGTGTCAGAGAGGCAGATGACGGCGCCGAGCGCACCACCGTGTGCGGGCACCTCGGGTGACGGGGCGGATTTGCTCAGTCGTCGAGTAGCCGCCATGCGGTGAGAGCGAGCCTGACCCGCAGTAGTCCGGTGGGTTCAGTGAGTTCTATGCCCAGGGTCTTTGCGACCTGTTCGAGTCGGCGGGCGACGCTGCTGTGGTGCAGGTGGAGGAGGTCGGCGGCCCGGCGTAGGGAGCCGGTGGCGCAGTAGGTGTGCAGAGTCTCCATGTCTTCCGGGTTGCCGGAGATCCGGGCAATGGCGGCCACGTCGGCGTTGTCGCGCGAGGCGTCCTTGGGTATCTCGGCCAGGAGCGCCAGCGCGCCCAGGTCGGCGTAGCGGACGACCGGTTCGCGCGGGCCGGTGAAGCGGAGGGCGGTGCGGGCCTGCCGCCAGGAGCGGTCGGGGCTTTGCGCGGCGCCGATGCCCGCACGTACGCCCGCCGGAAACCTGGCCGGGTCGATGGCGGCGGCCAGGATGACGCCCACGTCGGCGAGAGGTGCCGCCTTCACCGGGCCGGCCGGGCACAACAGGCCGCCGAGCCGGCCGAGCGGGAGCCGAGACCGTACGGCGACGACGCGGACCGGAAGGTCGGCGGCGAAACCCAGCAGCCGTAGCGCCCGGGCTCTGGCCGCCTCGTCGCTGTCGGCGCTGATCGCCAGTTCGACCAGGGCGGGGTCGGCCATGGTGGTGCGGGCCGGGCCGTACTGCTCGGCGATGGCCGCGGCGGCGATAGCGAGCCGGTCGAGGAGCAATTCGTCGAGGGGATTCGGCGGGCTGGGGCGTTCCAGCCACACCGTGCCGATCTCCTCCTCATCCAGAGTGATCGGCACCGTTGTGGACGCGGGTACCGGCGGGGTGGATGTCTGACTGCCGTCGGGCGAGACGCGGGTCACCCGCCCCGTCCCGTGGAGCCGAATCCCTGCCACGCACTCGGCCAGGCCCGCCGAGGCCCGGGCGAGCGCCGGGAGGTCCACCCGTCGGCGCATCAGCGTGTCGTAGAACGCGACGATGCGCATCGCGCCGTCGACGTACGGATCCAGTCCCGACAGCCGAACGGCCAGTGCTTCCATGGCAGAAGGATAGAAG
Organism: Streptomyces agglomeratus; assembly: GCF_001746415.1. Taxonomy (NCBI): domain Bacteria; kingdom Bacillati; phylum Actinomycetota; class Actinomycetes; order Kitasatosporales; family Streptomycetaceae; genus Streptomyces; species Streptomyces agglomeratus. The sequence continues at coordinate 91,036 of NZ_MEHJ01000002.1, read as the reverse complement.
GACCAGGGCGCGCCGATTGGTGCGTGTTGGCGGTGGGATGCGCGACGGATGGCGGGTGACCCACCGGGTGACGACCGTGAGGATGGTCATCATGGATCCCGAACTCGAAGCATTCATCCCGTTTCTCCCGCAACTCGACATGAACGACCCGGTCACCTCGCGCAAGAACTTCTCCGAGCGTGCCGCCGCGGCGCCGGCACCGGACACCTCGAACATGGAGGTCGAGGACCGCACGGTGTCCGCCGACCCGGACGTGGCGGTGCGGGTCTACCGCCCGCACCAGGCGCAAGGCGCCATCGTCTGGCTGCACGGCGGCGGCGGAGTCTTCGGTGACCTGGACACCGAGCATCCCTGGGCCGCCCGGATCGCGGGCCTCTCCGGGGCGGCGGTGATCTCGGTGGGCTACCGCCTGGCGCCCGAACACCGCTTCCCGGCCGCCCTCGACGACGCCTATGCCGTACTGACCTGGACGGCCGAGCACGCGGACGAACTCGGCATCGACCCGGCGCGGATCGCGGTCGGAGGACACAGCGCCGGGGCGAACATCGCGGCCGCGGTGGCTTTGCGGGCGCGCGACGAGCAGGGACCGGCGATCCACTTCCAACTGCTCAACCAGCCGGGACTGGACGACCGGCAGGAGACGTGGTCGGCGCGGAACTTCACCGACACGCCCTGGTTCAACCGCGACAAGCTCGCCGCAGCATGGCGGCACTACCTGGGCTCCCGGCCCGCCACACCGTACGCCGCCCCGGCTCGGGCCGCCGATCTCTCCGGCCTACCACCGGCCTACATCGCCACTGCCGAGTTCTGCCCGAACCGCGACGAGGGCATCGCATACGCGCTGCGCCTGATGCAGGCGGGCGTGTCGGTCGAGCTCCACCAGTGGCCCGGCACCTTCCACGGCTCGCAGGCGCTCCTGTCCGCCGAGGTCTCGCAACGGCAGAACGCCGAACTCGGCGCCGCCCTGCGGCGCGCTCTGGCCAAGTGAACCGGGGATACCGAAAGGCATGGGGAGAGCCCCCGTTGCACTCATCGATCACGAAAGGACCGGTGTCTTGAAGATCCGACTGGCGATATGTGGAAGCGTGGCCGCGCTGAGCGTCTGTGCGGGCACGGTGGCGGCAGCTCCCGCGCCCGACGGGACAAGGGCCGCGCCGGTCGCCGGCACGAGCCCGGCGACCGGCCTCGATCCCGTAGAGCTGAAGTCCGCCATGGACGGTGTCCACCGCGCCGGCGTGCCGGGGGTGTACGCCGAGGTACGCGATGCCGGCCGGACATGGCGCGGCGCCTCCGGGGTCGCCGATGTCAGGACCGGCCGTCCCGTCACGCCCGACATGCGCCAGCGCGTCGGCAGCATCACCAAGACCTTCACCGCCGCCGCAGTCATGCAGCAGGTCGAGCAGGGCCGCATCCAGCTCGACGCACCGATCGGCGGCTACCTGCCGCAGCTGGTGCCGGGGGAGCGCGGCAAGAAGATCACGGTGCGCATGCTGCTCAACAACACCAGCGGCCTGCCCGACTACATCCGCTACGCGTTCCCTTCTCTGCAGGACATGTCGCCCAAGAGCCTGGACGACAACCGGTTCAGGCAATTCCGCCCGGCCGAGCTGATCAAGATGGGGGTCGACGCGCCTCCCGCCGGGGAGCCCGGAGCCACTCCGGGCGTGTACTCCAACACCAATTACCTGCTCCTCGGCCAGCTCCTGGAGCAGGTGACCGGTATCACGGCCGAGAAGTACATCACCCGGAATGTCATCGAGCGCGCCGGGCTCCGGCACACCGGGTTTCCGGCGGGGCCGCGTATCGAGGGACCGCATTCGCGGATGTACGAGTCTCTGTGGGGCCTGAACGACCCGCCGCGCGACTACAGCGTCTACAACATGTCCTGGACGGGAACGGGGGCCGCTCTCGTATCGACCATGGAGGATCTCAACCGCTTCTACGGCAAGCTGCTCGACGGCAAGATCGTCAACCAGGCGTCGCTGGCGCAGATGCAGCGCACGGTCCCGGTCGTCGCCCTGGACGGATCGATGATCGAATACGGCCTCGGTCTGCACAAGGTCGCCGTCCGGGATTGCGGCACCTTCTGGGGCCACGACGGCACGGTGTGGGGGGCCGGAACGATGTCCCTGACCCGGGCCGACGGCGAGCGCCAGATGTCCGTCGCGCTCAACCTTCAGAGGTGGAACAAGCCGGACTCCTCGGGGAAGCCGCAACACCACCCCATCGACGCCGCGCTGAAGTCGCTGTACCGGCAAGCGATGTGCGGTGACGCAAACGCCCAGGCCGAGAACGCCTCATAGGCGCCGGCATTAGTCCCATGGCCGGATTGCCCCACGCTCGCTGACAAGGGCGCTGGATGAAGGCCGCCGCGATGGGGCGGCGCTACCTGGGCTCCGCGCCGGCCTCGCCGTACGCCGCCCCGGCTCGGACCGCGGGCCTGTCCCGCCTGCCACCCCCTACATCACCACCATGGAGCTCTGCCCGAACCACGACGAGGACATCACCTACGCGCCGGGCCCGCCGCAGGCGGGCGTGCCGACCGAGCCGCACCAGTGGCCCGGCACCTTCCACGGCTCGCAGGCGCTCCTGTACGCCGAGGTATCGCAGCGCCAGATCGCCGAACTCGGCGCAGCCCTGCGCCGCGCGCCGGCCGACGAATGAGGTAGCCGCGCCGGCCCCTCCATGCCACAACCCATCAGAGGAAAGACCACCGTAGGAAGGACATCTCGGTATGACTGTCACCCCGATCGATCTCTTCGCTTCCTTTATCCGCCTTCACCAAGACGGCCAGGTGCACGCAGAACAGCCAGTGTTCGACCCCGGGTGGGACGGCTGGCAGCTGATGGCCTTCCACGTGGAGACCGACGCCGACGTCCACGCCGACTACTGGGAAGTCCACCCCGACGCGGAAGAACTCGTCTCCTGCCTCACCGGCGGAATACGGCTCTACCTCCGTCCGGAACAGCCGGAAGAAGAAGAGGAAGAGATCAGGCTTGCGGCCGGAAAGGCGGTCATCGTGCCGCGCGGGCGGTGGCACCGCATCGAACTGGACGCGCCCGGCGACATCGTGTCCATCACCCTGCCGCGTTGCAGCCGCCTGGAAAAGCGGACCGAGTCCGACGCCAGGGCCTCAGCCCCGGACCCTGTAGGCGCCCTTGACCGGCCGCCGGTGTCCGAACACTGATCGACCGGGGCAGCGAGAATCTTCTCCCAGGTTCCGTCGACGGCCCATCGGATTCAGCCGTTGTGAGCGGTGCGGAACAAGCCGAGTTCAGCAGGCAAGTCCCGCCATGGAGAGCAGATGCGGTATCTCCCCACTATGGCCTCCAGCGTGCGGGCGATGGTCGGCCCACCGCTTGCCGCGGAGCTGGTCGTGCGGCCCGCGGGGAAGGGCGGCTACTCCGAGGTCAGCCCGCCTGCGGCAGTTCCGGCGAACGTGCCCCAGTCGGCAGGTGAGCAGGAGCCCGACTGACTCCCCGGTACCGCGGGCGGCCGGATCTTCACCGGGGTCCGGCCCGCCCATGGAGAGTGCCCTCGTCATCTGCGGCGAGCGCAGCCACCTACGTCGGCCCGGACCGCAGGGCTGGCCCCCGCAGCAGACGCGGCGATCCCCAGCACCAGGCGCCCGCAGGCAGGCGATGCGCACGCTCATTCCGGGGCACCCGAGATCATCATCTGCTGCTCAAACTGGGCGGCATCCGCTGCCGCTGCTGTCGTGTGGTCGGCGAAGCAGAACGATTGCCTGGTGGTCGGCCGGGGCTGACGTCGGGGCGTCTGGCAGGGCGCTTGCCAGGACGTTCAGCAGGGCGTTCTCCAAGGCGTCTTGGGGGGTGTTTCACAGAGCGCCTCGTCTGGTGGCGCTACGGGCATTCCTCGTGGGAGACCCTCGAAGCGGCTCTGGACACCCCGGACGACTACCGGGCCTTCTCCGCCCGGGACGAGGAACGCCGCCTTGAGCGGCGCGCCCAGGAGGAGCGCGAGCGGGAAGAGGCCACGCGGCGGCAGAAGGCCGCCGCGTGGGCGTGTCCGACCTGCGGCCGTGACGTGTACCCGAACGACGACTGGCAGTCCGCAGCGCCGGGCAGCGACTGCTCCGTGTGCACCCACGCCAAGGAGCGTGAGCGCCAGGAGGCCGAGGAACGGGCGGCTGAAGAGGCTCAGATGAAGGCGGAAGCGGAGGCGTGGCGCAAGGAGAACGGAATGTTCGGCTTCCTCCGCCGCTGACACACCGGAGCCCGGCCGGGCAGGGGGTGGGAGAAGCGCATGCGCTGCCGGCCGGTATGGGGGTGGGGGCCCTGAGGGGTGGCAGGGCCCCCACGCAACGCGGACGGGTATGCACTCACGCGTCGGCACAACAACGACCACCAGGGCGTCACGGTCACTGCCTGTCCTGGGAGGTCCTGCCTGCGAGGGGCGTGGGGGCCCGGAGCCGATCCGAAATCTGCGCTATGTGCGCGCTTCGAGCGGCTCCACACCGCGTGCGGATCTTGGGTCACGGTCTGGTCGGGTGAAGTGCGGCGGGCGGTGCCGTTTCGGTCAGGTCAGGGCCGCTGGGGTGGGGCAGGCTGACGAGCAGGTGCCTCTGGCGCGGCGCCGTCAGGCCAGCGTGGTGCGGGGCGTCCATCCAAACCCTCGTTCCCGCACCACGCTGTACTGGCCGGCCTCAGTGGGTTCGGTTAACGACCGTGCCTTGGGGGCACCCGAGTGATGAGTGGAACTGGGCATGGCCTCCCTGGGCCCGATCGCAGTGTCGGTCGGGCCCCGAGTCGTGCGGTGAGTCGTACCTCATCCGCCCCGCCCCAGCGCCATCACGCTCGCCCAACGCCCGTCTGTTGAGCGTCGTGAGGCTCGGGTTGTTAGTGGGCGGTTCGTAAGACGATGTCCGTTTCTGGCTGAGGTGGGAGCAAGGCCGCTGGTGGAGGTTCTGTCGGCTATTGCTTCCTGGCGAAGTTGCCGGTGTCGGCCTCGGTGAGGATCCCGAGTTTGACCAGTCGTTTCAGCTTGGCGCGGGTGCCTTCGACGTTCTTCGGCAGCAGTTCGTGGCCAAGGGCTTCGCAGACGTCCTTGGCCCGTAGCGGCCCGGCTGCGTGGTTGAAGGCGTCGAGGATGCGGGGGTAGTCCGGGTGCTCGGGCAGATCCGGCGGGCCGGCCGGGAGCCGGTCGGCGAGGCCGATGACGGTCTTGCGGGTGATCGCGAGGTGCTCCAGGTGCGTCTCGGCCTCCCGCAACCGGGTCTGCAGGTCGTCCATCTGTGCGCGGAGGTCGTCGGCCAGGGCCTGGGCGGCGTCTTCCTGGAGGTCCAGGGCGTCGAGCAGGGGCCGGATGTTCACGCTGCCGCCGCCTGCGCCGTGCGCCAGGTGGGGGTGTTCGCGCCGGTGAGGCGTCGGGTCATGACGTGGGTCATCGCCCAGTAGACGCGGGAGGCGGAGGAGGAGGGGCGGTGCTCGTAGTCGCGGACCAGGCGCCGGTGCAGTATCAGGATCCCGTAGGTCTGCTCGACTCTCCACCGCTTCGGCTGCGGCACGAACCCCTTGTCCTGTGGGTTGCGTCGGACGATCTCGACGTCGATTCCCAGGCCGGCGCCGTGCATGACGACCTGGTTCTTGAAGCCCTGGTCGACCAGGGCTTTGCGGACGGTTTTGCCGGCGTGCTCGGCGACCTGGTCCAGCAGGACGATGCCCGCGGCGTTGTCGTGGGTGTTCGCGGCGAGGACGACGACCGCGATGACCAGGCCGAGGACGTCCACGGCCAGTCCGCGTTTGCGTCCGGGCACCCGCTTGGCCGGATCATGGCCGGTCGTGGCGGCGGGGACCCCGGCGGCCGCATGGACACTCTGGGTGTCCAGGACCACCAGGGACGGGTCCTCTAATCGGCGGGCTCGTTCACGGACCTGGCAGCGCAGGAGTTCATGGATGACCTGGTCGGTTCCGTCGTCCCGCCAGGCGGCGAAGTAGTAGTAGGTCGCGCTCTTGGGCGGCAGGTCGTGCGGGAGGTAGGCCCACTGGCAGCCGGTCCGCCCCTGGTAGAGGATCGCGTTCACGATCTCCCGCATGTCGTAGGCGCCCTGGTGGCCGCTGACCGAGCGGTGCCGGTCCTTCCACGCGGTGATCACCGGCTCGATCAACGACCACTGCTCGTCCGATAAGTCACTCGGATACCGCTTGCGTTCACTCACCCGATCACATCACCAGATCAACAACCGCGGACCGGCAGATTCCGCCCTGCCACCACACCATTAGGCGACAGCAGATCCACTTAAAGACTCACGAACCGCTCACTTAGAAGGGCCGCTGTGGGGGAACCCGGTTTGTGGTGAGTGAGACTGGTTCGGAGCAGAGCCACCTCCAGGGGCCGGCCGCAGCAGCGGCCGGCCCCGAGCCATGTACCCCGCGGCGTGCCGGGCGCTGAACCCCGGTTGGCGCTGCTCCGCCTATGCCCCAGCGAGCCGGGACGGTTTCCCGGTCCGCGACAGCCTAAACACACGTCTGTTTCTCAGGCGGTCCTGCGGGTGGTGAGCAGGGCGTACTGGCGGGCGTCGTAGGCGTTGCCTCGTTGGCGTTCGGCTGCGCCGCGGTGTTCGTCGGACAGGGACGGCTCGGCGGTCACCAGCTGGTCGTAGGCGGCGGCTTGGGCGTCGTGGTTGGCGGCTGTGGAGGTGAGCACCCCGGCCAGGCGAAGGAGACCGTCTTCGTCCTTCGCGTCCTTGAGCTCGTGGTACTGGCCATCGAGCGTCCTGGCTTGCTCGCGCAGCTCCACAAGCCGGGCGTGCAGGTGTGTGCCCCGCTTCCTCTGCGCGGCTTCGTAGGCGTCGGAGCCGGGGTGACGGGTGGCATCAAGCCCCGCGGTGACAGCCTCCGGCTCATTGGCCCACACCCGCTCGTACTGGCCGTCGAGCCAGCGCGCGGTGTCCATGGAATGCTCCGTTGATCCCGCCGACCGGGCCTGACGACCGAGAGTCGCCCACGCCTGTACTCGGGGAGCCCACTTCTCGTGCGCCGACTGCCGGGTCATCTGGGCGGCCTGGGCGATCTGCTCCCAGGTGCTCCCGCACTCCCGCTCCGCGATCACGGCGGCCTCGATCAGGTGGTCGAGCTTCCTGCGGAGCTCCAGCGCTCCGCTCAGGAAGTCGCCGGGCGACGTCTTGGACGCCGTCGGCATCAGGGCCAGGGCGTCACGGCTGAGAAGGCAGGCATGACGCGCGAAGACGATGCGCGCCTCATCCCGCGGCGAGAGGATCTCCGGGCCTTCCCCTGGCGCGGTCACAGGGCGGTCAACGTCCGTATCCGTCATGGCGTCAGGTATTCCTGACAGGTGGTCACCGTCAGACATTCCCCGACATTCCTTCACGCCGCCCAGCCCCAACTTCCAGTTGGCAGGCGCTGCCAGTCGCCGCCCGCCTTGCAACGCAAGCTCTGAACGGCATGCTTGTCGGCGCGCCTATGACCTGCCCTCGGTTAGCCCGCTGGCGATGTTCTCGATGTAGCGCAGGCTCCATTCGACTCCGGCCTGCCACCCCGTTCCCTCGCTGGCGTACCGGCCCTCCGCGTCTACCCGGATCCGGCCGGCCGGCCTGCGCAGGTCGAGTTGGAGTCCCTGCCGGTGGGCCGTTTCCAGGGCCTGGCGCATCTCGTCGGGGATCTCGATGGGGTAGTCGCTCACCGGCCCACCTTGCACGATCACCCCCGGCGATGGCCATACCGCGAGGTCACCAAGCTGGACGTCGTCGCTGAAGCTCTGGTCAGCCGGTGATCACCCGTGGCAGGCTCGTGCCCTCCAGGTGAGGGGAGCAACCTGATGAAGGGGTACGCGCAGACGCCAGGCGAACTGTGCCCGGACTGCAGTGCGACCGGAGAGGAGCTCGCCGCCTGAGCTCTCCGTACCAGAGGAACGCGGAGAACCCTGCTCAGTGGTCATGAAGAGCAGGCCCCCTACGTAGCATGCCGGAACAGTAATGGACCGGTGTGAAGCCTCCTGACACGAAGTCCCAAGAACCGACGGTGCCACCGCCGAGAACAGGGCAAGGGGGAGACCCGAGGCTTCTCCACCACCCACCGGCGCGGCAGAAGCACGAACCCCTGAGCATCCTCGGGCCTGCTCACCGTCTTGATCGTCAGGCGGAGGGTTTTGAACCGAAGCGCGTGCATGGCCGCAGTCGCGTGGGGGGCGACGCCCCCGCCTTCCAGGCGCCGCAGCATGTCGAGCCGGGCGGCGGTACCGAGAGGTTCGTCGTACATCTTCGCGTATTCCTGTGCGCGTACGGTCGCGAGGCCATCCATAGGGCCTCCGGCGTCGGGTGCGACTGGGTCTGGGGCGTGGTCGCTCCCAGGTCAGCCGTTGGCGACCCGTGGATCGACGCCGAGTGGCCGGTGTCCGACCAGGTGGTCGGAACTGGACTGACCAGACGTGCTGGCTGCCGAGCTCGCCGGCGTTCTCGCGCACAAGGGGTACGGCAGATCGATCAACGGTTGGAACTTTGGTCTGCGATGCCGCTGGCGGGAGGCGGGTCGGTGGGCAGGTGGTCTGCCGTTCGGATGTGGTGGTGCATCGTGGCGGCGTCGGCGTCTAGTCCTCGGTCGGTGTAGATCGCGGCGGCTTCTTGCCAGCAGGCGATGGCCTCGTTCACGCGTCCGAGGTGGTTCAGTGATGTGGCGAGGACGGCGAGGGGCCAGGCGAGTGTCTCGTCGTGGCTGCCGAGGGACGCGCGGCCGAGTGCGATCGCGCGTCGGCAATGAGTGATCGCCGTGTCGTGGTCGCCGAGGCCCTGCCAGCCCCTGGCGATGGCTGAGAGTGCGCATGCCTCTCCGTCGGTATCGCCGAGCTGGTGGCGCAGCGACGCGCTGCGTGTGCCGTGGTCGATGGCTTGCTGGTGATTGCCGAGATCAGCGTGGAGTTGGGCGATGTTGCCTTCCGCGACCGCTTCCCACCGTCCGGTGTCGAATCCTCGGCTGAGCTGGCGCACCTCTTCGAAGTGGTGCAGTGCTTCGGCGAACCGGGTTTGTCGGCGCAGTAGTTGGCCGAGTTCGGTGCGGGCGGCGATCTGGATGTGGATGTTGCCGGCGTCCTGGGCGAGTGTGGAGGCGCGGGTGAGGTCTGGCTCTGCGTCGGGATGTTGTAGGTGCGCCAGTGCTTCTCCGCGAGCGAGCAGGACGTTGGCTTCGTGCTCGGTCTGGCCGGACCGCTGCGCCGCGTGCAAGCCTGCGGTGGCGGTGTCGATGCGTTCCTCCCAGCCGCCCATGAGCACGAGGAAGCCGAGAGCGTCGACGAGGTGCAGGGCGTACTGGTCCATGGTGCGGTCGACGGCGTGGTGCAGGGCGGCGACCAGGTTGGCCCGTTCGGCGGTGAACCATGCCCAGGCGTGGTCACGGTCGGCTATGGGGTGGGGGTGGGCGGGCTTGGCGGGGTTTGCCACCAGGCGCGTGCAGGTTGGGTAGAGCTGGCGGTCGGCGATGTGAGCGGTGTGGCTGTACCACGTGAGCACTGCGTCGAGGGCGTGGCGGCGCTCGCCCTCGGTGTCGTGTTCACAGGCCAACTCGTCCGCGTAGGCGCGCAGTAGGTCGTGGAAGCGGTATCGGTCGCGTGCGACCGGCTCGATGAGGTGCGCGTCGGCCAGCGCGTCGAGCAGCTTTCGTGCCTCGCGTGGTGGCAGGCGTGCGAGGGCCGCTGCGGCGGGTGTCGAGATGTCTGGACCGGGGTGCAGGCCGAGGCGCCGGAACAGGCACGCCTGAGGCGCAGTCAGTTGTTCGTAGGACCACTCGAGTACATTGCGGACCGCGGCGTAAGGATCTTGGCCCCAGCTCAGTGCGTCGAGTTTGGAGTCCTCGTCGGCGAGCTCGGCGACAATGTCGGCGACCGAGACGTGCTCGTACGCGGCCGCGCGCCCGGCGGCGATCCGCAGCGCCAGCGGCAGCCGCGCGCACAGCCGGATGAGGTTTTCTACCGCAGCTGGTTCTGCTTGGGCTCGGGTGGGGCCGATGATGCCGACGACCAGGCTCAAGGCCTCGGCTGGGGAGAGCACGTCGAGGGTGAGTCGGTGCGCGGCTTCGGTGACTACTAGGCCAGTCAGGCTGTCGCGGCTGGTCACCAGCACCATGCACCCGGGCGCACCCGGCAGCAGCGGCCGGACTTGCTCGGCGCTGTTGGCGTTGTCCAGCACGATCAGCATTCGTCGCCCCGCCGCCAGCGTACGGAACAGTCCCGAGCGGGCGCCGGTCCCGGCGGGCACCGCCGCCGGATGTACGCCGAGCGCGACCAGGAAGTCGTCGAGTACCTCGTCCGGGCCCGCGGGCTTGCCGGGACCGTAACCGCGCAAGTTGGTGTGCAGTGTGCCGTCCGGGAACCGGTCCTGGACGCGGTGAGCCCAGTTCACCGCGAGCGTCGTTTTGCCTACTCCGCCTGATCCGTCGAGTGCGGAGATCACCACGGCCTGCCCGCTGGCAGGCGGTAACAGGGCGTCGAGCGCGGACAGGTGATCGGCGCGGCCGGTGAAGTCGCGGATCGTCTGTGGCAGTTGCCGAGGCACCGGTGACGCGACGGCCCAGGGCGACCTAGGGGCAGGCACGGCGCCGACGGCCGGGGCGCGATTGTCCCGGCGGGGTGGGGGTTCACCACGCAGGATCTGCTCGTGCAGCCGCTGTATATCGGCTCCGGGGCCGACTCCGAGGTCTTCGGCGAGGCAGGTCCTGAGGCGGTGGAAAACGTGCAGCGCGTCCGCGCGCCGGCCACAGTGGTCCAGCGCCGCCATCAGCTGCGCGTGCAGCCCTTCGCGCAGTGGATGGTCGTGCACGAGATCCGCGAGATCTTCGACGACCTCGTGGTGCTCGCCGAGTTCCAGCCGCCACCTGGCACACAGCTCCAGCGCGCTGAGCCGCTGCTCGTCCAACCGTGCGGCGGATCTGGTCAACGCCGCGCTGCCCAGCCCGTCGAGTGTGGGCCCACGCCACAGGCTCAACGCCGGCTGGATCACCCGGACTGCCCGATCCAGCCTTCCCTCAGCAGCGTGACGGCGGCTGTCGGCGACCCCGGCGGCGAATCGGAGCGAGTCGAGCCGCTTTTCACCGATGCAGATCCGGTAGCCGGATTCCTCGGTGAGGATGAGCCGCTGGTCGCTGTCGCCCAAACGTTCCCGCAGTGCCGAGACAGAGTTCTGCAGCTGCTTGATGGCGGTGGCGGGTGGCTCGTCATCCCAGGTCATCTCGACGAGCCTGGACAGCGGCACCACCGAGTTCGGTGCCAACAACAACGCAGCCAACACCCGCTGACGACGCGCTCCAGGCAGAAGCACCCGCTCACAGCCCGTCCAGACCTCAAGCGCGCCGAGTACTCGAAAATCCATCCTCCCGGCCACTCCCCTTGCCGACAGTAATTGGATCAAAGCATAGCGTTCACAGAAATGACCGCCTGGCGGCCGATGGTGACGTGGTGATGACGCCATGGGGATGGCATGCGCGACGGTGACGTCGTCCCAACCCATCCCCACAAACCGGTCGCCGAAGGCCTCCGTGCAGCGGCGAACAGGGGGAATGACCGGGCGCCGCCACAGGCGGCGCGCCAACCATCTGAACTCGAGGGGATCAATCAATGCAACTCAAGGGAAACTTCAGTCGACTCGCCGGTGCAGGCGCGGCGATCGCATTCGGCTCGACGCTGCTGGTCGGCGCCCCGACCTCGGCGCAGGCGGCGGCCCCGGTGTACTACCAGGTGATTAACGCCAACAGCCGCAACTCCTGCCTTCAGGTGGTGGACGTCCCGACAGGCAAGGGAAACCTCGTCCTCGGCAACTGTGACCGCAGCGCAAAGCAGGTCTGGACGATCACAGGAGGCATCTTCAGGAACCCGGTATCAGGCCACTGCCTCGACGGAAACGGCGCGGACGTCTACACCTTCCCGTGCAACGCCGGCGCGTATCAGAAGTGGAACACCACGTCCGGCAGCCCGAAGTCCATCAGCCACACCTGGAGCGGCAAGTACCTGCACGCGAACGGAACCGTAGGGTCCACGGTCGTCTTCCAACCCACCATCGGCACGGCGTCCCGTTGGGTGATCGACCAGGTGTGAACCGGCTGACCCGGTGAGCACGGCGGGCCGTCCCCACTGGCGGCCCGCCGTCCCGGCACGCTGACGACCTACCACCGCGACCGTGCGGCGTTGCCGAATCGGGTACTGCTTCTGCGAAACGTCGCGCATGATTGCTTAGAGGACACCGGTGACCATAGGCACTTGGGCAGCGGCGTCGAAGGTGGGGAGTCGGCCACGTTGGTCCATAGGGACCACCCTGCGCGAGCACGCCCCAGAAGCTCCTCACGGTGTGGACTTTCCGACGCGGAGGGAGTCATGGACACGTCACTCGTCGCAGAGAGTTGGTGAGGCGCCCTGACTTTAGAAGAAGTGCTTGCGTCCACCGACCGCGCGACCGGTCGCACCCAGGATCCACAGGATGGCGCCAACCAGAATGAGGATGCCACCGATCGTCGTCAGCAGACCCATGCCGACAAGCAGGCCGATGATCAGCAGAATAAGCCCAAGAATGATCATTTTAAACCCCATCGTCAATTCCGGCTCAGGCGCGTGTGCGTATGAGCTTCACAAGGGCCTGAGTTCGTCCCTTGGTGGGTAGATCCCGACCAGCTCCGAATGCCAGGACCTCGGTGTGATAGCCCTTGTGCCCGGCGACACGGTGTTCACGCCCTCCTTCGAAACTTCGTTCAGTGAGCCTTTTCAGCGTTGCCTCTCCAGGGTGAGGACCGCGGCGGCGATGTCCGTCATGCGGTTCGGGCTGCAGCGGCTCCGGCGGAAGATCCGCCAGGACTTCAGGCGGGCGACGCCTCGTTCGACAGGAGCGCGGGCCTGGGCGAGTGCCCGGTTCAGCGTCCGTTCGGTCGGTGACAGTTCGCCGTTGGGTGGGCGGCGGATGGCGGTGGTTACCTGGGAGCCGGCGCCGATGTAGGCGCGGTCGGCGACGATCGGGACACCCTGGCGTTCGCAGATTCGGATGATGCGGTGGGTGCGTGCGGCGGTCAGATCGTGAGCGCGGCCCGGCAAGGCCGGCGAGATCCACAGAAGCTGGCCTTCGGGATCGGTGACGACCTGCACGTTCACGCCGTGGCGCCGGTGCTTGTGGGAGTAATCGGCGCGTCCGTCGCCCAGGCGGTCGCACTCGCTGAGCGTGCCGTCCAGGAGCACGTAGTCCGGGGCGTGCTTGCGCAGGGTCTTGAGCAGGCCCGGCGCCCGGTCGGCGAGGAGCCGCACAACGGCGGTGGTGTAGGCGTGGGCGGTGCCTACGGATATGCCGAACCCGGCGGCGATCTGCGCGAGAGTGTCGTGCTTGCGCAGGTAGGCGAGAGCAACGAGGGCGCGCTTGTGCGGCAGGAGCTTGCAGCGGCGGTCACCCTCACAGGTGACGATCATCGTGACCCACTCGACCAGCGCATGAGGCAGGTCGAGTGCGGCAGGATAGGGAACCAACGGGGCTCCTGGACCGGCAGGTTGAGACTTCGAACACCTCACCCAACGGCACGGGAGCCCTGTCTGTTGCGGGCACCATGGTCATCACCCGATCGGTGGCCACGCTGAAAGGCTCAGTGGAACCAGACGACGAGGCGTACGTTCTCGGCTCCGTGAACTTCGCTGAGGATGCGCATGACGCTCCAGACCCGGACCCAGTCAGTGTCGATCCCTGCGGCTGAGGCGCGGGGTCGTGTGCCTGAGGCGTCGGTCTCCTGCCAGTCCGCGCTGTCCAGCTCGGCCCAGGTCAGCCAGGTGGTCCCGTGCACATTGTGGGGGCCTCCGTAGCCGGCGAACTCACCTCGCAGCCCATCCGAGGCGTCGTCTGGGAAGCCACGATCTTCCGCAAGGGGAAGGAAGCCAAAGGAGTTTCGGATTCCAAAGAGGCAGGCCAGGCCGTCGTAGGCGTTGCCCCTGTTGAGGAGGAAGAGATCGATGCCGACCTCCCATACGGAGTCCTCGTCGGCAGGGCCCCACAGGTGGGCCCCCGGACGGCATTCGATCATTCCGCTCACGTCGGTCGACATGGGGAGATCCTGCCTGCGCACGCCAGTAACCAGCATCTCCATTTCCCGCGCTCGCGCGTGACCCCGGAGCCTCTCGCACGGCCGGCTTTGCGTCGGCTCCGGCCAACTAGAACGCTCAGTGGCCAACTACGACGCTCAGTCACAACGTGCTCTGTCACAGCAGCTCCAGGCGCCGCCGACTGGCTCTGTTCGAATTTAGTTCGATACATTGGTTTCAGGTCATAGTGGCTGAAAAGTGGGGAGGGCTGGAGGTGAGCTGTGGGTACTGGAGTGCACCTCCATGTCGCCAGCGGCTACTCCGCCCGCTACGGCGCCTCCCATCCGCATGCTCTCGTGGCCCGGGCGGCCGAGCATGGCATCGGTACGCTGGCGCTCACCGACCGTGACACCGTCACCGGTGTGGTGAGGTTCGCGAAGGCTGCCATGGCCGCCGGTGTGCGCCCCGTCTTCGGGGTCGACCTGGCTGTCGCCGCCCACGCACCGACGACTGTTGGCCCCCGGCGCCGGACCCCAGTACGCGGTGGGGCTCACGTGGCGCAGGCGCCGCTTCGGGCAACGTTTCTCGCGCAGAGCGCTGCCGGGTGGGGGAGGTTGTGCCGGTTGGTGTCCGCCGCGCACGCCGACAGCTTTGCGGCCGGTGGGCCGCCTTCGGCGTCCTGGGAAGCGATCACCAGGTTCGGGGGAGAGGGGCTGACGGTCCTTCTCGGCCCCGCCTCGGAGCCGGTGAGGGCGCTGTCCGCCGGTCGGCCCGACGTCGCCGAGCGGCTGCTGGCTCCTTGGCGCGAGGTCGTCGGGGACGCGCTGCGGCTGGAGGTCGTGTGCTGGGGTCTGTCTGGTCTCGGTCCGGGATCGGTGCGCCTGGCCGCGCACACCCTCGCCCTCGCAGACCGGGTCGGTGTGACGGCGGTGCTGTCGAATGCGGTCCGTTACGCCGACCCTGCGCAGCACCGGATCGCGGACGTGCTGGACGCGGCCCGCCTGCTGAGGCCGATCGACCGACGCCGGCTGGACTGCGGCGAGCGCTGGCTCAAGGGCCCCACCGACATGATCACGATCGCCCAGCGGGTGACCGCGGCCGCCAGCCTGCCTCCGCGGCGGGCGCAGCGGCTGATCGCGGAGACGGTCGCGACGGCCGACGCATGCGTCGTGGACCCCGCACGCGACCTCGGGCTCGGAGTGCCGCACTTTCCCGAGGCCACTGTGGTGGGCGCGCAGTCCGGTCCAGGAGGGGGGATGCGGCTGCTGCGCCAGCGGTGCGAGGCCGGGATGGTCGCCCGCGGCCTGGACCTGGACGAGCGTGCGATGCACCAACTCGACTACGAGCTCGGCATCATCGGCCGCCTCGGGTTCGAGGCGTACTTCCTCGCCGTTGCTCAAGTCGTCGCTGACATCCGGGACATGGGCATTCGAGTCGCCGCCCGGGGCTCTGGCGCCGGTTCCATGGTCAACCACTCACTTTTCGTCGCTTCGGCCAACCCGCTCGAACACTCGCTGCTCTTCGAGAGGTTCCTCAGCGAGCGGCGCGCCTCCCTGCCGGACATCGACATCGATGTCGAGTCCGCCCGCCGGCTGGAGGTCTACGACCGCATCATCGAGCGCTTCGGGAAAGAGCGGGTCGCCGTCACCGGCATGCCCGAGACCTACCGTGCCCGCCACGCCCTGCGCGACACCGGCCTGGCCCTCGGTGTTGCCCCGCAGGTCGTCGACCGGATCGCGAAGTCGTTCCCGCACCTGCCCGCCTGCGACATCCGCGGCGCACTCGCCGAACTCCCCGAGCTGAAGCCGCTCGCCGCCGAGGCGGCCTCCTACGGGCCGCTGTGGGAGCTGGCGGAAGGACTGGACAGGCTGCCGCGCGGGATCGCGATGCACCCGTGCGGTGTCATCCTCTCCAACTCCACGCTGCTCGACCGGCTGCCGGTGCAGCCGACACCGGGCGGCCAGTACCCGATGGTCCAGGCGGACAAGGAGGACGTGGAGGACCTCGGCCTGCTCAAGCTCGATGTCCTCGGAGTGCGGATGCAGTCCGCGATGGCGCACGCCGTCGCAGAGATCCGGCGGACGGACGGGCGCCAGATCGACCTCGACGTCCCCCTCGACGACGTCTTCGCGTTCAAACTGATCCAGGACAGCGACACCGTCGGCATGTTCCAGCTCGAAAGCCCCGGCCAGCAGGACCTCGTCGGCCGGCTCCAGCCCCGAGGCCCCCAGGACGTCATCGCCGACATCTCCCTCTTCCGCCCCGGCCCGGTCAAAGGCGGCATGCCCGCCCTCTACATCGCCGCCCGCCACGGCGCCGCCCCCGCCTACCCCCACCCCGACCTCGAACCCGTCCTGCGCGACACCTACGGAGTGACCATCTGGCACGAACAGATCATCGACATCTTCTCCGTCATGACGGGATGCGACCGCGCCCTGGGAGAGATCGCCCGCCGCGCCCTCGCCGACGAGCAGCGCCTTGCCAAGATCGAAGACTGGTTCCGGACCAAGGCCGGCGCCCGCGGCTACAGCACGAAAGTCCTCGACGAGGTCTGGTCAGTCGTTTCCTCGTTCGGCGCGTACGGATTCTGCCGAGCACACGCCGTCGCCTTCGCCGTGCCAGCGCTCCAGTCCGCCTGGCTCAAAGCCCACCACCCCGCAGCCCTGTACGCAGGACTGCTGGAACACGACCCCGGCATGTGGCCGCCCTGTGTGATCGTCTCCGACGCCCGGCGCCACAACGTGCCCGTCCTGCCCGTTGACATCAATCACTCCAAGCCCGCCTACACGGTCGAGAAGACACCCACCGGCTGGGGCGTACGCATCTCACTCGCCACCGTGCGGGGCATCTCAGAAGACGAGGTCGCCCGGATCGCCGCCGGCCAGCCCTACACCTCCCTCCAAGACCTCTACGCCCGCGCCCACCCCAAGCTCCCCGTCATCGAGCGTCTCATCCAGATCGGCGCCCTCGACGGGTTGAAGGGGGAGGCGACCCGACGCGACCTCCTCCTCCAGGCCGCCGAAATCCACCGCCACGCCCGCACCCGCCCCGGCACCGAACAACTCCCCCTCGACGCGACCCTCGTGGCCGCCGGACCGGCCGGCCTGAAGGAAATGACCGCCCGCGAACAACTGGACGCCGAACTCGGCGTGCTGAAGATCGACGTGAGCCGCCACCTGATGGAAGACCACCACCGGCTCCTGCGCGAAATCGGCGCCACCGACGCAGCCCACCTGCGCGCCATGCACCCCGGCCAGCGCGTCCTCGTCGCCGGCGTCCGCGCCTCCACCCAAACCCCGCCAATCGCCTCCGGCCGCCGGATCGTCTTCCTCACCCTCGAAGACGGCTCCGGCCTGGTCGACGCCGCCTTCTTCGAAGACTCCCACGAAGCATGCGCCCACACGATCTTCCACAACGGCCTCCTGCTGATCCGGGGCACCGTAGAGGCCCGCGGACCTCGACGCACCGTCGTCGGCGAAATGGCCTGGAACCTCGACGAACTCGCCACCGCCCGCCGCACCCACGGCCCCCAGGCCGTCCTTGACATCCTCGGCCGCACCCCAGCACCCACCCCCGCCCAACCTCAGCCGTCCCGCACCCTCCCCGACGGCACCGCCGGCGCCCGCCTCCACCCCTACGCCGACCTCCAGCCCGCCGGCACTCGCTCCGCCGACCTCACCCGCCTCGGCCATACCAGCCCCGGTTCTCCAGGCTGAGGTATGTCTCATGAGACACCTGCGGAGGTAAGGGCGCTGGTGAGGAGCTTGCGGGAACAGTGCCACCGGTCCCTCGGCGTGCGTCCACGCCCGCCCGCACAGGAAGCTGTAGAACTCCCTGCCTCACTTCCCGACGGTGAAGTCCCGGTACTTGAACCGATTCTCGCTTGTGGACCTCGTCAGCGTGCTCGTACACGTCGAGTCCGCTCGGCGTACCGCTTCACGCACGAGGCGTCCACGATGCCGAGCTGTCCGGCCAGGTACTCCACGGCTTCCCAGGGCACCACGAGCGGGTCCTCGTCCATGAATCGGCCGACGTAGCGGTCCGTGCAGATTTGCACTGCCATGCCCAGCCGGTGTGTGTCCGTACGAGTGGGTTCGGCCTCCGGGTTCAGGCGAACACGCTGGGTGGGTGCCGAGCGGGCGCCGCCCCTGAGTGCCTTCCCTGGAACGTGCTGACACCGTAGTAGCCATGAGAGCAGCAGGAACGACACCAGAACCGGAAACCTTCAGTGCGCAACTGAAGCAGAGACTGCAGCCCTGGGGTAATAAACCGGATCGCAGGGAGTCGGCTTCTTGGCGCAACGCAGAGGATTGGCGGGGGCCCCGCCGGGCGATGCTAGACCGTCCGCCAGCTCATCGCCGCGCGTGGACTGCAAGTCGTGCGCACGCTTTCGGCGCAGCCGCCCCACCATGCCTTGGCTCCGCCGACGGACCGGACACGGGTCAGGGTCAGCAGGATCCACACGCCGAGGTAGACCTGGATCACCGGGGTCGGGAGACGTCGACGCGACAGCCACACCTGCGCCGTAAAACGGTAAAACCGGGCGCGCGGCCGTGAACGGGGCGGGTGTGTCAACTTAACGGCTCTGGCTCACATTCGGTGGTGACGGTGAGTCGTGATGGTCGTTGACATTCGCGTGAAGGATGTCAACGAGCTTGTGCAGACGGTGTTTTCGGGCCTGGCCCCGCTGGTCATCGAGGACGTGGCCGACGAGGGCGAGCGGATCGCGGTGCGGGCACGGACTCCCCAGGACACCGCGGCCTGTCCGGCGTGCGGGGCGTCGTCCGGGCGGGTGCACGGCTATCACTGGCGGATCGTGGCCGATGCGCCGGTCGATGACCGACGGGTGGTGGTCCGGGTGCGGGTACGGCGTCTGGTGTGTCCCACGCGCGGCTGCCGCCACACCTTCCGCGAGCAGGTGCCCGGGGTGCTGGAGCGTTACCAGCGCCGCACGACCCGTCTGGCCAGGCAAGTCAAGGCCGTGGTCAAGGAGTTAGCGGGCCGGGCTGGGGCACGCTTGCTGGCGATACTTGCGATGGGGCTGTCGCGTCACACGGCTCTGCGCGCCCTGTTGCGGATCCCGCTGCCCGCCGGGCGGGTGCCCCGCGTGATCGGCGTCGACGACTTCGCTCTGCGCCGGCGGCACCGCTATGCGACCGTGGTGATCGACGCCGAGACCCATGAGCGGATCGACGTACTGCCCGACCGCACGGCCGACACGCTGGAGGCGTGGCTGCGCGAGCACCCTGGCGTCGAGGTCGTATGCCGTGACGGCTCGGCGACCTATGCGAGGCCATCCGCCGCGCTCTGCCCGACGCGGTGCAGGTTGGTGATCGCTGGCATCTGTGGCACAACCTGTGCGAAGCCGTTTTGAGCGAGGTCAAGGCGCACAGCACCTGCTGGGCCACTGTGCTGGATGCGCCTATCTATGACGGACCCCGCGCCCAGACCACCCTGGAACGCTGGCACCAGGTCCACGGTCTGCTCGACCAGGGCGTGGGCCTGCTCGAATGCGCCCGCCGCCTGGAACTGGCCCTGAACACCGTCAAACGTTACGCCCGCGCCGACCGGCCCGAGCGCATACTCCGCGTCCCCAAGTACCGCGCCAGCCTGGTCGACCCCTACCGCGAGCACCTGCGCAAGCGCCGGGCCGAGGACCCTGGAGTCCCCGTCAAGCACCTCTTCGAAGAGATCAAAGGCCTTGGCTTCACGGGCTGCCTGAACCTCCTGCACAAGTACATCAACCAAGGCCGTGCGGACGCCGACCGCAGCCATATCTCCCCGCGGCGGCTCGCCCGGATGCTGCTGACCAGGCCCGACAACCTCAAGGCCGAGCAACACCAGCTCCTGTCCAAGCTCACCGCCGCCTGCCCTGAGATGACCCAACTGGCCACAGGTATCCGAGACTTCGCCCCGCTCCTTGTCCCTCACGCCGACAATGCCGACGCACTCTCGCGCTGGATCGTCCAGGTCCGCGGCGCCGACCTGCCCCACCTGCATGCCTTCGCCCGAGGTTTGGAACGAGACCGTGACGCCGTGAACGCCGCCCTCACGCTTCCGTACAGCAACGGCCCCACCGAGGGTGTCAACACCAAGACCAAGCGGATCGCGCGCCAGATGCACGGACGAGCAGGCTTCACCCTGCTTCGCCACCGCATCCTCCTCGGATAGCAGCACCCTCTGTCACCACCGAATGTGAGACAGGCGTTAAATTGACACACCCGCAAGCCTCAGTAGCAGGGTGGTGGGTGGCTGTCATGGGTTTGCGTATTCCTGTGTGCGTGGTTTCTGTCCTCGGGTGTGCTGGCGGGTATGGGCGCGGATGGTCGGCTGGCGCGAGGCGTTCCAGATTCCACACTGGACGTGGTGGGGCCCTGGCGCGGGGAGTAACGCCGTGCTCGGCCGGCTCGACTGGCCCGCCCAGGTGGAGAGCGGACTGTCAGACGGCAGGCTCAGGGTCTGGCGTACCAGCCGTTCTCGCCGCTGCCTTCGGACGGGTCGTACGACTGGTGGAGTCCAAGTAGCGCGGCGACCAGCCGGGGGTCCCAGCTCCCGTCGAGGACCTGGTACTCGTCCGCGACCCCCCGGAAGACGAGGCGCGCCCGGCGTGAGCTGTCGCGCCAGATCACCCTGCGCGGCTTGCCGAAGGCGTCGTCGCCCTCGCCGAGCAGGGACAGGATCAGCCACACCAGGCTCACGGGCAGGCCGACGGGCCACCACAGCGCCCACCAGAACAAGCGCCCACGGTAGCCGCGCACGCAGTGTCCGGTCACCGACTCGACGGTCCAACGCGCGCGGGCACCGCGCAGGGCGCGTCCGTGCCGGTAGGTGATCCGGCCCAGCCGAGCGCCGTACGGGTCGTCGACCCGGTACACGGCAGGGCGTCCACTCACGTGCGAGCCTGTCTCCTCCGTCGACACCCGGGCAATCGCGCCGGGGCCCTCACCGACGACGTCGAAGGTACGGGCGCAGGGGTGCGCGGCGCCTGCCTGGCCGTCGGGCACGCGGCAGAGCAGCCCGATAGCGTCATGCCCTGCGTGTCCCTCGCCGTGGCGGACCACGACCGGAAAGGACGTCCCGTACCGCACGTTGAACGTCATCCGCCCCTGGCCCACGCTCTGTCCTTCCCCCGCCTCGCCGCGCAGCGACGCTTCCCGCCCTCATGATCTTACTCGCCGTGCAAAGACACCCGGAGGGAAACCCTGGGGCCACAAAGAGCCACTTCACGCGACCCGGCGGGCACTCCCCAGGGCCTGCACCGGTTCTGTGTCCCCAAAGGGGCCGTCACATGGATGGGGACACGCCAACGGACGACGTGGGGCGCTTGATGTCGTCCCTCCCGGGCGGAGCGCGAACCGCCCATCGGGTGTGCTGCGCGCTCCTGTGTGGTTCCGGAGACGGGCGGGACGGGGGATAATCGGGACCATGGTCATGCTCTCCTCCACAGGCGCGGCGCCCTCGGCCGCCGAGGTGCTGCACGCCCGGTACGCGGCCCGGCTGCCCACCTCGCTGGACAAGCTCGCAGGCCCGAAGCACGGCCTGGTCGAGCTGCCGCTGCACGTCGCCTGGTCCGGACTGCGCGCCTACGACCTGGACCGCCCACGCCTTCGCATGGGCCTGTACCGCACCGTCCTGGCCGAGGGGCAGCACGAGGACATTGTGACCCTGCTGAACCGCGACCTCCTCCTGGCCCAGTGGCCCGTCCTGCGCACCCTGGTCAGCAGGCACCTGCGGGAGGTCTGGGAGGAAGCCTTCCCCGAGCTGACGACCGCGGGATCAGCCGCCGCGTGAAACTGAGCGACCTGCACCGCCGGCTCCTGGCCGCCGTCATCGACATCGGCTCCCCTTTCCCGCTCGTCCTTACCGGCGGGTACGCCGTCCAGGCGCACGGTCTCGTTGAGCGCCTGAGCCAGGATCTCGACGTCGCCACCGAAAACCCGGCTCCGATGGCTCAGATCATCGTCAGCCTGGAGCAGGGCCTAGTCTCGCGGGGCTGGCAGGTGCGCGTGATCGATGTAGACGCACTGTCGGCCCGCCTGATCGCCACGGACCCGGACACCGGCGAGGAGTGCGAGGTCGATGTCCTCAAAGAACACTTTTGGACACCTCCGGCCCAGACCGAGTACGGGCCGGTCCTCGCCTTCGACTCCGTCATCGGCACCAAGGTCCGCGCCCTGGCCGACCGCGGCGCCGTCCGCGACCTGATCGACGTACACGCAGCCTCCCGCCACCGCACCAGCAATGAGCTGGAACAGCTCGGCAGGCGGCACGGCCGCGACGAGTTTCGCCTGCACGACCTCCGCGACCGACTGACCGGTGCGGAGTGGGCCGACGACGACGAGTTCACGGCGTACGGCCTCACCGCACAAGAGACGGCCGAGCTGCGCGCGTGGGCCCAGCACTGGGCGAGCGACTTGGAGCAGCGCCTGTACGACCATGACGACGAGGCATGACGGTCGGTTCCCGCACAACTGGCGCTCAGGCGTCGCCGCCTCACGCATCTCGTTACGGCCGAACGGCTGGCCCTTGCGCACCGGATCCGCACCCTCGTGCCGGAGCGGGGTGATCAGCTTGCCGAACTGGCGCGGGCTTAACCCGCTGAACGGGGCTGTCCAAGAGGGCTGCCACGCCGTGATCACACCAGACACAGTCAAGATCATCTCACCGCTGACCAGTAGTCAGGGGACAGGACTTAGGTATCGGCCATAAGGGAGAGAACGAATCGTGAGGTTAGTTCTCTCGCAGCGAGGGGGAGGCTGCGGACATGTTGAGGCTGCTTGCGCTGTCGCTGGGGTTGCTGTTAGCAATCGCCTTGACCCCCCGGGATTGCGCTGGCGGTCCCGACGGACCCTTGCCGACCGGACCAACTCGCCGAGGCTACGGTCCGTGCTTCGTTGACTTTCAGGCATCGCGGTTCGGACTTCAGTAAATTATCCAGCAGCCTGGTAGTCACTGTTCCCACGAAGTGGGCCATGGCACCCGCCCTTTCGCTGGCGCCGAACACCGAGGCGTACCGATCGGCCATGCGCTGCCTTCTTGACAGCAATGAAGACAGCATGTGGTGGGTCCGGGGCCAGGAGTGGCGTACCACAGCGCCTGCCGTGACTAGTGACGCAGGACGGCTCCGCGTGGAGTACCGGGCTCACACATGGGCTGACCATCACGGCAGAACTGATGTGGGGCCCTGGAACTTGGACTTCGGTGCGGATAACTGGCGCGTGAGGTTGACTCCCCCTGCGGCTTTGTCCCGGGCTTTGTGGAGTGAGGTCTCCGTCGACCTCGACGGCCAGGCGCCGCAATGGGTGACCCCCCCGCCCGGGGAGATCGACAAAGGCAAGATGCTTCGATGGCGGGATGAGCAGAGTCAGAGCTGGCCGCACTTGGCCTTCGCAGCGCCTTTGCCGCAGCATCGGAACGCGGCCGCAGGTCGCTATCCATGGGTCCTGCTCGAGGGGTTTGCCTGGGACATCGCTGTCGCAGGCTTGATGCTGGTGGCCGCCCGCCGCTTGCAGCGGGCAGCGACTTCGGACCGGTGCCGTAAGGCGGCCTGGGGCTTGCAGGCTGCAGCCTGGATCGCCTTTCTGCTCGCGCTGCAAGGCGTATTGGTCAGGCCCGGATACATGATGGTCCAGGAGTTCGTAGACCACCCTGTGGTGGACCACTACCAGGACCGGGTGGTATGGCTCGTGGTTAGCCTTACGGGGCTGGCGCTGATCGCATTTGGTCGGCCGCGGCGCAGCATCACATGGGCCGCATTCGCCGCCGCGGTGCTGAGCGCATTGCCTGTGCTCTGGCCGCCATGGTTCGGACTGCCTTGGAAATTCCAGAACGCGGACTTCTGGCCGGAGCGTATTGGTTCGCTTTGGCTCGCCGCAGCGGCCGCTGCCTTGGTGTTCTTGTGGTTGCTGGGTGTCGCCGCCGCCCTGCAGCGCATTGCGGCCGCCTCGTGGGGAAGGTCCAATGACCACCGCATGCGGCTACATGGCATTGGTTTTGGGCTGGCAGAAGTGTCCGTCACCGCAGGGATATGGAGTCTGATAGCAGCGTACCGGTTCTGGGAGCGCCTCTCTTGGCTGAGCAGCACTAAGTTCGAGAACCCGCAGGGGGTCACATACGACGAGGGCGTCACCGACGAACTCATTGACTTTCTTGTATGGTTCGGCCTTGATTGGGCTACTTTGGTGTGGACTGCGAACTGGGTGATTAGCGCGGTCGCCTTGCTCTTCGCCCTCCGTGCCAGGGCTCTGGCCACCGGCGCCTCGCCGTTCGCCCCACCGAAGCAGGACCGGCTACTTATCCTACTGTTCTTCCCGGTGGCCGTAGCCCCTGCCTACGGGTGGTACGCGGGTGTTCCGGCCACTGTGTTGAGCCTGCTCCTCAATCTGGCTGCCGTCACCCTGCTGCTGCACCTCGGCGTCCGCCACGCACGCCTAACCCGCGAAGTCGCAGCGAACACCGGACTCAACGAGCTCCTGACGCCTCAGGATCGATCTCATTTTCTTCAGGCCGCCGGCCGCCACCGTGAACTGCATGCGCAGTTGAGGCGGTTGGAGAAAGGACAGCACGATGAAGAGGTGCTCAACCGGGCAAGCATCGAGCGCATGCTGGACCGGCTGCACCGCTGGAGAGTTTCCCCTTTCATCGCTCGCCCTGCCGGATTGCCGAGCCGCGTTCGTCTACCACAGAGCGTGAGCCCTATCGATGTGGTGCTCTGCTGGGGACCACACACTTCCTGGTGGGATAACGCCCGCGAGACCGCCCGCACAGCTGGCTGGCTCGGGGTGCCAGCGACGTGCGTGATGTTCTGGGCATGGTCAATAAAGGATGGCTCCTGGGCCATCGTGATGGAGCAGCGAGTCGGGCTCCTGGCCGCCATGTATCACGCTGGTTCTTGGCAGATTACCTGGATGGCAGGCGGATTCCTGCTTGGCGCCTTGTGGCGCATATTGCCTGGCCGTCAAGGACCGACCAAAGCACTATTCGTCACACTCGCTATTGCTGCCCCCGTCCTCGTGCATTTGGGCTTAGTCGCGATGACCGGCCAAGCAAGAGGGGTGGCCGACCTGGGCTGCGCCCTTCTGCTGCTCGTACTCACTATTACGGGGATCAGAATCGACGTAGTCTCGTTCACCCACGAGCGCCCCTACTGGCGCTCACCCATCGACCTACTGCTGTCGGTCTACCAAATGCGCCACGTATCAGTGCAGGTCGCCTATTTGCTGGCGCAGGTCGCGGTGGTATTGGCGATCTGGAGCCAGGTCACGTCAGGCCCGGACCCCTCCCAGATGCCACACGACAAATCCCCGTAGTAGCGCATAACGGCCTCGCTCCTATGTGGCCTACCCGGCCAGGCCGTCCCCGCCGCCTGATCCCGTGGGGGGCGGAGCCACGACCGCTTCCTCCGCTGGTCCCGCCCCCACGGTCCGCCGTCTCTCGTCTCTGCCGCCTCTCAGCCCGGCCCATAGCTGGCGGCGAGCCCGACGCTAATCCGGGTTCGGCAGATGTCAGTGGCCACAACTACGGTCAGCGGCATCACTCTCCGCGGTGGCGGGCGACAGCGGCGAGCGGAACGCCGAGGTCGTCCGGTGCAGGATCGCGGTGGCCGGCCCGTTGCGCGACTTCGAGTACCCAGGACAGGTCAACGTGCAGGGACTCCTCGAGCAACCCATCTATGGGCCCCTACGCCCGCGCAGCAGCGCTTGTGCACACCCTCGCCCGCTGCCGCTGGCTGGAGCGCTCCAATCTGACCGTCGCCTGCACCGTAGCGGTCATGTACCTCAATGCCAGCGGCATCCCGGTCGACCCCACCCGCGACCAACTCACCGCACTGGCCCGGGAGCTGTACGACCCTCGGTAGCTGCTGGGCGGCCGCAAGCCCGCGGAGCCCACCGTGGCCCGGTCGATGCCGTGCGGCGGCAGCATCAGCGCGACGCCTACGCCGTCCTGGTTGTCGCCGCCGGCGTAACCGCGGCCATCATCGGCGCCGCTGGCACCCTCGCCCGGCCCCAGCCCCTCGTCCTTGGCCGCCACGACCCGTACGGCCGCGTGCGCGATCGGCCGTACGGTCCGGCTGCGCCCGGATGCGGCCCGGGAGGCCGGCGAGCACCTCGCCGCAGCCGAACCCGGGCACCCGTGGATGGGAGCGCGATTCGCCTTGACGTGGGTGTCCTGCGACGTCCTGGACGCGATCCTCGTTCGCCCGGAGCTGGTGGTGGAGATCAGTGCCGACACCGCCATCGACCGCGGAGGTGCCTTGCGACACCCGCTGCGCTTCAGCGGTTGCGCCTGAGGCAGTGATCACGCAGGCGTGCGGGCCGATGAGGAGCAGGCCCGTGCACGCTCTCGCCGGCGTGGTGGGAGGTGGTCGGGGATGGCGGTCATTGTGCGAGGTGGTCCCACCACCAGGCGAAGGTGGGGACGGGCACCGGGGATGGGTCGGGGGCGCTGGGCTTGTCCGTCCGGGGGAAGTCGGCTGCCGAGGAGCCCGGGGTCAGGTAGCGGGCGTGGGTGGCGCCCAGGTGATGCCCTTGATTGCTTTGTCGGGGCTTCGTTGTACTCCGAGGCCCGCAAGATCAACGATCTGGCGGAAGACCTCGCCAGGCAGGCCCGGCAGAACTCCGGCGATGCCGGGCATACCGTTCGGAATCTTTAGACGATGTCCTATGTGGTGCTGGTTCGTTGGACTCGGCATGGGGCGGGGTACGTGGAGTTGGATTGTTCCGGACGGGCTGTGGGAGATCGCCGAGCCGCTGATCCCGCCGTCGAAAGTGCGCCCGCAGGGCGGCGGACGCGGGAGTGTCTAATCAACGGCGGATCTGATGATCAAGGAGATGCGTCTGATGACGGAGACCGCCGTGGAGAACGAGCAGGCCGGGCAGGTGGTTCAGGCACCGTCGAGTGCGGTGTCGGACGAGCAGCTCGTTGCGATGCTCGTTGACCGTGCCCGCAACGAGGGTTTGCAACTGACCGGGGAGGGCGGGCTGTTGCAGCAGCTGACCAAGCGGGTGCTGGAGTCCGCCCTGGAGGGCGAGATCACCGATCACGTCGGCTACGAGAAGCACGATCCGGCCGGGAAGAACAACGGCAACAGCCGCAACGGGACCCGGGCGAAGACCGTGCTGACCGATGTCGGCCCGGTGGAGGTGAGGGTGCCGCGCGATACCGCCGGCAGCTTCGAGCCGCAGATCGTCAAGAAGCGGCAGCGGCGTCTGACCGGCGTCGACGAGATGGTGCTCTCCTTGTCCGCGAAGGGCCTCACTCACGGGGAGATCTCCGCTCATCTCGCCGAGGTCTACGGAGCGGAGGGTCCAAACAGACCATCTCCACCATCACCGACAAGGTCATGGACGGCATGGCCGAATGGCAGAACCGGCCCTCGACCGCGTCTACCCCGTCCTGTTCGTGGACGCCATCAACGTGAAGATCAGGGACGGGAAGGTCGCGAACCGTCCGATCTACGTGGTGATGGCGGTGACCGTGGACGGCACCCGCGACATCCTCGGCATCTGGGCCGGCGACGGCGGCGAGGGCGCCAAGTACTGGCTGCACGTGTTCACCGAGCTGAAGAACCGCGGCCTGGACGACGTGCTCATGCTCGTCTGCGACGGGCTCAAGGGCCTTCCCGAGGCTGTGGAAACCGTCTGGCCTCGCACGATTGTCCAGACGTGCGTGGTTCACCTGCTGCGCAATTCGTTCCGTTACGCCGCCCGCCAGGACTGGGACAAGGTCGCCAAGGCACTCAAGCCCGTCTACACCGCACCCAGCGAGGACGCGGCGACGGAGCGGTTCCTGGAGTTCCAGGAGTCCTGGGGAGGGAAGTATCCGGCGATCGTGAAGCTGTGGTCGGACGCCTGGGCCGAGTTCGTGCCCTTCCTCTCCTTCGACGTCGAGATACGCAAGGTCATCTGCAGCACGAACGCGATCGAGAGCGTCAACGCCCGCATCCGCAGGGCCGTCCGCGCCCGCGGGCACTTCCCCAACGAAGCCGCCGCTCTGAAGTGCATCTACATGGCGCTGATGAGCCTGGACCCGACCGGCAAGGGCCGCAAGCGGTGGACCATGCGCTGGAAGGCGCCCCTGAACGCCTTCCAGATCGCCTTCGAAGGCCGCCTCACCCCGAGCAACAACTGACCTTCAACAACCAAGATCAGCCGTTAAGTTGACACACCCGGCTCACAAAACCGCAGGCCAGCCCCACGCTACGAGCCAGGGAAGACCGTGAAACGAGCCGAAACCCTCACCGAACACGTCCACCTGAAACAGCAGCCAGGTTAAAGATCAAGCTCAGGCCGTGCGGCGACTGGGCGCATGAAGGAGTCTGAGTGAGGACGAGTTCGAGGTCGTGGGGCTGGACCGCCACCGAGACTACGGTGTTGGGTTTCGTCCAGCGCTTGTAAGCCTGGGTGGGGTCGATGGTGAAGCGTTCCGGATGGGTGGTCTGAGGCGCGCCGCTGCTTGTGAGGAGGGATGATCTGGGTGGCTGATAAGCCAGCGCAGGTTGCCCTGACTGGGACGTCGGTCATCGGAGCGTCTCTTCGGGGCGGGTTCCACCAGCGGCCGCACCGCGTCGGCGGCGAGGCGGCGTGGGGTCGGCCTGTCGGGGGAGTGGGCGGCTTCTGGTCTCGGCACCTGCCACAACGCCTGTTACTGACGGGCAGAAACGGCGCAGCCGTTCCCACTCCGCTTCACTCGGATCACCCCGGCCACAGGACGAACGCCCCGGTCCGGCGCGATCGGCCCGTCGGTTCCCCTGACACAGGCCGCCACGTCGCTGCGCTGGGCCGAGGCCGCCGTCACGATGATCGAGCAGGGGCCTTCTGCCGCAAGGGCGGCTCCTGCACTGCGGCGAGCACGTCGAAGCCCTGGTGCTGCTGCCCTCAGGTGAGTTGATCGACGATCTGGCGCGGCGGCGGCTGGCCCATTTGGGCGACAGCGGCGGCCCCGCGCACGCCCACCGTCTCGCCGAGACCCTGCTGGCCTCGCTGGAAACGCGAGGTAGCGCGCCGGAGGTGGCCGCCCGGCTCGGAGTCCACCCGCAGACCGTGCGCTACCGGCTGAGACAGCTCCGTGAGTTGGGGGGCGAGGACCTGGACGACCCGGACCGCCGCTTCGAAATGGAACTGGTGCTGCGCGCCCGGCGGCTGCGCGGTGATCTCGTCCCGCCGCCTGAGTGACCGGGGTTACCCTGACGGGCTGTCGGGCCGGCCCGCCGAAGAACCGCGTCGCGGCCGTACCCGGGCGGTCAGGTCGGAAGTGGATGAGCGGGCGCCGGTGCGCCAAACGAATTTTGCACATGGGCGGGGTGCTGGATCTCGCGTGATGCCCGGCGGTTCCACACGACGGGCAAAGGGCCCCGACACCCACACCTCTCGAGAACGAGGCCAGTGCCCATAGCGCCAGGTCAACGCACGCGTAGCGCGACCTTCGCGTGTCCGTGCCGGTCAGGGACATTTCGAACATTCAGGGGTCAACAAAAGGTCAGCATTGGCACCCGAGGCGCAGCGATGGGGGGCGGACGGCCGGCCAACTGCTGTACGCGGGCGGCCGGCCCAGGGACTCACCCGGGCCGGCCGCGTACACCCGCGCGAGCGGACGTCAGCCGATCTCGATGAGCAGATCGCCCGCCTCGACCTGCTGGATCTTTCCAATCGCCAATCGCGCGACCGTGCCCGCGCACTGGGCAGTGATGGAAGCCTCCATCTTCATCGCCTCGATGGTGGCCACCGTCTGACCCGCCGACACCGTAGAGCCCTCCTCCACCTGGAGCGTCACGACACCGGCGAACGGCGCGGGGACATGCCGGTCGTTGCCGCGGTCGGCCTTTTCAGCGGCCTTGACCTCGGTGGCGACGGACTTGTCCCGCACCGACACCGGGCGCAACTGGCCGTTGAGCGTGGCCAGCACCGTACGGAAGCCCCGCTCGTCGGCCTCGGAGATCGCCTCCAGCTCGATCAGAAGCGTGACACCGGCCCCGAGCGTGACCGTGTGCTCGGTGTCCGGCTCCAGACCGTAGAAGAAGTCCTGCGTGGGCAGAACTGACGTATCGCCATAGGCCTCGCGGTGGGCTTCGAACTCCCTGGTCGGGCCGGGGAACAGCAACCGGTTCAGCGTCGCCCGCCGCTCCCGGCCCAGTCCCTCGCGGTCCTCGTCCGACAAAGTCGGGGTCTCGGCCTGCGCAGGGCGGCCCTTCAGTGCGCGGGTACGGAACGGCTCGGGCCAGCCGCCGGGCGGGTCGCCCAGTTCGCCGCGCAGGAATCCGATCACCGAGTCCGGAACGTCGAACTTGCCGGGGTCGGACTCGAAGTCGGCCGCCTGTACGCCGGCTCCGACCAGGTGCAGGGCGAGGTCTCCCACCACCTTGGAGGAGGGGGTCACCTTGACCAGCCGGCCCAGCATCCGGTCGGCGGCGGCGTAGCAGTCCTCGATCAGTTCGAAGCGGTCGCCGAGGCCGAGCGCGATGGCCTGCTGACGCAGGTTCGACAACTGTCCGCCGGGGATCTCGTGGTGGTAGACGCGCCCGGTCGGCGAGGCGAGCCCCGACTCGAAGGGCGCGTAGACCTTGCGCATGGCCTCCCAGTACGGCTCGAGTCCCCCGACCGCGTCGAGCGAGAGCCCGGTCGCGCGCTCGGTGTGGTCGGTAGCCGCCACGAGCGCCGACAAGGAAGGCTGGCTGGTGGTGCCCGCCATCGAGGCGACGGCGGCGTCGACGGCGTCGACGCCCGCGTCGATCGCGGCGATCAGCGTCGCGAGCTGTCCGCCCGCCGTGTCATGGGTGTGCAGATGGACCGGAAGGTCGAAGCGCTCGCGCAGTGCGGTCACCAGGGTGCGGGCAGCGGGCGGCCGCAGCAGGCCGGCCATGTCCTTGATGGCCAGTACGTGCGCGCCGGCCTCGACGATCTGCTCCGCGAGGCGCAGGTAGTAGTCGAGCGTGTACAAC
Organism: Streptomyces agglomeratus; assembly: GCF_001746415.1. Lineage (NCBI taxonomy): Bacteria > Bacillati > Actinomycetota > Actinomycetes > Kitasatosporales > Streptomycetaceae > Streptomyces > Streptomyces agglomeratus. The sequence continues at coordinate 60,093 of NZ_MEHJ01000002.1, read as the reverse complement.
TGTTCGGCCGGGTTCGACAGGTCCGCGGTGTAGCACAGGGCGACCTCGGCCAGCGCGGTGCCGGTGGACCGGACGGCATCGATGGCGGGACGCATCTGCGAGACGTCGTTGAGCGCATCGAAGATCCGGAAGATGTCCATGCCGGTCGCCGCTGCCTCGGCGACGAAGGCCTCGGTCACCTCGACGGGGTAAGGCGTGTAGCCGACGGTGTTGCGCCCACGCAGCAGCATCTGCGTACAGATGTTGGGCACCGCCTCCCGCAGGGCCGCGAGCCGCTCCCACGGGTCCTCGGCGAGGAATCGCAGGGCCACGTCGTAGGTGGCACCGCCCCAGCACTCCAGGCTCAGCAGCTCCGGTGCCGTGCGAGCGACATGCGGGGCGACGGCCAGCAGGTCGCGCGTCCTCACCCGGGTGGCGAGCAGGGACTGATGCGCGTCGCGGAAGGTCGTGTCCGTCACCGCGACGGCCCGCTGCGCACGCAGCTCCGCTGCGAACGCCTCCGGGCCGAGCGCCGCGAGGCGCTGCCGGGAGCCTTCGGCGGATGCGCTGCCCAGTGAGGCGGGAGGGAGCTTGGCGGCCGGGTCGATCACCTGGGGACGCGGGCCGTGAGGACGGTTGACTGTCGTCTCGGCCAGATACGTGAGCATGCGACTTCCGCGGTCGGCCGAGGGGCGCGCCCGGATCAGCTCCGGATGCTCGGCGATAAAGCTCGTCGTGATACGGCCTTCGCGGAAGCCGGGGTGGTCGAGCACGGCGCCCAGGAAGGGCAGGTTGGTGGCGACTCCGCGGATACGGAACTCCGCGATCGCACGCCGTGCGCGACGGGCCGCGTTGTCGAAGTCGTGGCCGTGGCAGGTCAGCTTGACCAGCATCGAGTCGAAGTGGGCAGACACCTCGGCGCCGGTGTGGACGGTGCCGCCGTCGAGCCGTACACCGGGGCCGCCCGGGGAACGGTACGCGGAGATGGTGCCGGTGTCGGGACGGAAACCGTTGGCGGGATCCTCAGTGGTGATACGGCACTGCAGGGCCGTGCCCGTGAGGACGATGTCGTCCTGCGTCAGGCGCAGTTCCGGAAGTGTCTTTCCCGCGGCGATCCGCAGCTGCCCGATCACCAGGTCCCGTCCGGTGACCTGCTCGGTGACCGTGTGCTCCACCTGGATACGCGGGTTCATCTCGATGAAGACGTGGTTGCCGCGCTCGTCGACCAGGAACTCCACGGTCCCCGCGTTGACGTATCCGATGTGCTTGGCGAACGCGACGGCGTCGGCGCAGATACGCGCGCGCAGCTCCGGGTCGAGATTCGGCGCGGGCGCGATCTCGATGACCTTCTGATGGCGGCGCTGCACCGAACAGTCACGCTCGTACAGGTGCACGACATTCCCGTTGGCGTCGGCGAGGATCTGCACTTCGATGTGGCGGGGGTTGATGACGGCCTGCTCCAGGAAGACGGTGGCGTCGCCGAACGCCGACTCCGCCTCACGCATCGCCGCGTCGATCGCCTCCCGCAGCTCGCCGGGCTCGGCGACGCGCCGCATTCCCCGCCCGCCGCCGCCGGCGACCGCCTTGACGAACACCGGGAACCCGATGGAGTCGGCCGCGCCGATCAGCGTCTCCACGTCCGTGGACGGCTCCGACGACTTCAGTACGGGAACCCCGGCCTCGCGGGCGGCCGCCACCGCGCGGGACTTGTTCCCGGTGAGATGCAGTACGGAAGCCGGAGGGCCGACAAAGGTGATCCCGGCCTCGGCGCACGCGGCGGCCAGGTCGGGGTTCTCCGACAGGAAGCCGTATCCGGGGTAGATGGCGTCGGCACCAGCCTTGCGCGCGGCCTTGATCACCTCTTCGACCGAGAGATAGGCCCGCACCGGGTGGCCCTTTTCGCCGATCTGGTAGGCCTCGTCGGCTTTGGCCCGGTGGAGCGAGTTGCGGTCCTCGTAGGGGAAAACGGCCACGGTGGAGATGCCGAGCTCGAACGCCGCGCGGAAGGCGCGGATCGCGATCTCGCCCCGGTTGGCGACCAATACCTTGCGGAACATCAATGTCCCCTGTCGTGTGCGGGCGGGCGGCCTCAAGGTGGCGATGTCATCCCGTGTACCGGGATCGGCATCCGCTGTTCCCGTGGACGGTACCGATCAGTAGCGGTGGCGTCGATCTCCGACCGGCAGGAGCTACGTCACGCCGGTCGGAGATCGACGCCACACCGAGCTTCCGGCCGAGGGCACGGCCGCGCAATTCAAAGCCATGACTACCTTCCCCCAGCGGGACAGGCTGCCCGTCCTGTTCGCGGGCCTGCGTTCGCCGCCGACGGCGTCACCACGGACGAGAACCCCAGCTGCTTCGCCACTCCGAACCTGGCGTCGGGCTACGGGGCTGCCGACTGGTCGAAGAAACCCCGCTGCCCCTCCAAGCACTCAGCCTCACCCGAAACACCATGGTCCTCACAGACGCGCATGGCACCTGCGCCTGAGCGCGCACCCCTCGCCACGACCAAACCGGGGCCGCCGTCACCCTGTCTGCCGACCCCCGCTCTAACCATGAACACGCAGCTGCACGCTCATGGAGCCGGGTGCCTTTCACAGGCGCGCGATGTGTCCAAGGGGCGCTCGGGGTTCGCGCCGGGAGGGAATGCCTCCGCTGAGCATGATGAGTCGGGCGGCCCGATGGCGTTGCCCGGCATAGGGCGCCAGAAGTTCCAGCATGTCTGCGTCGCCCAGGCCGCGGCGGCCGGTGAGGGCGTAACCGACGTGTCCGGGCAGGTGCAGGTCGCCAAGGGTGAGGGCGTCAGGTGCGCCGTTGGAGCGCTGTAGCACCTCTGCGGCGGTCCACGGTCCGATCCCGGGCACCAACTGAATGCGCCGCATGGCGTCGGGCAGGTCCATGCCGGCGGCCTCTTCCAGCCGTGATGCGCAGCGGCAGGTCCGCACGATTGCCGACGCGCGTTTGTCTTCCTACGCACGCCCGATGCCACTCCCAGGAGGGGATCCTCGCCCACTCCTTCGGTGTGGGTGGGACGCGCATGCCGTCCGGTGCGGGCCGGGCGGAATCTCGCCGTAGCGGAGCAGCAGCCGGCGCCAGGCCGCGAACGCCTCCCGAGTGGAACCTTCTGCTCCAGCACACTGGCGACCAGCGTCTCAATCACCAGCCCGGTCCGTGCCAACCGCAATCCAGGATGACCGTGCGCGGCTCGGGCGACGACGCGATGACGAGGAACGAAGAGCCCGGGATCGTCCTTCGCCCCCAGCAGCGTGGGCACATCTCCAGCGCCCAGCCGGCGCCCGGCCCCCACGCCTCTCCCACCACCTCACCGCCCGACCGGCCAATCCGCAGGCACACCGTCCCCTGCGGTGTGCGGAAGACGCGCCACAACGCGCCGTCGGCCCAGCGGAAGGCAGGGTCGCGGCCGCCGCGCTGCAGCACCGAGAGAGTCAGGCGCAGATCGTACGGGCCGGACGGATCGCAGCGGCGCTCGGGCATGGGCCCATGCTAGGACCGGCCGCTGGCAAACCGGAACATCTGTGATGTCTGGGGCACCATTGATCGGCGCCCCGGAAGATTTCAAGTCCAGTGAGACGTTTGTGATGCTATGAGATCTGTGGTGTAGGTTCCCTGCGTTTGGCGGGGTCGTTGATCCACGCTTGCCGGGGTATTTCGGGTGGTGTGGGGCGGCGGCCGAAGCGTTCGGGGTGGCTGGTGTAGGCCGCGGCGAGGGTGACGGCGCGCTGGTCGCGGACCTCTTCGGCGGTGCCGAAGTGGACACTCGCAGGTGTGTGCCAGCCGATACCCGAGTGCCGGTGCTCATGGTTGCAGTACGACGTGAACGCCTCGAACCACTCGCGTGCGTGCGCCAGGGAATCGAACCGTTCGGGTAGTCGGACATGTACTTGGTGGTCTTGAACTGGGCCTCGCTGTAGGGGTTGTCGTTGGAGACCTTCGGCCGGGAATGGCTGCGCGTGACACCGAGGTCGATCAGCAACTGGGAGACCTTCTTGGACGTCATGGAGGTGCCCCGGTCGGCGTGGACGGTCTCGGGCACGATGCCGTTGCGGTCGATGGTCTCGCGGATCAACTCCTCGGCACGCTCGGCTGATTCGGCACGCTCCACGGTGTGCCCGACGATGTAGCGGCTGAAGATGTCGATGACGACGTAGGCGTGGTACCAGATGCCCTTGGCCGGTCCGGCGAGCTTGGTGATGTCCCAGGTGAAGACCTGCGAAGGGGCGATGGCCACCAGTTCGGGCACCGCCCTGGCCGGGTGGGTGGCCTGACGACGCCGCTCGCCGGACTGCCCGTGCTCGCGCAGGACCCGGTACATCGTGGAGACCGAGCAGTGATAGCGGCCGGCATCCAGCTCACGGGCCCAGATCTGCGCCGGCGGCAGCTCCGCGTACTCGGCACTGTTCATCAACTCCAGTACCGCTGCACGTTCTTGGTCCGTCAGGGCCGAGGGCTGTGCCTGGACGTGGGAGCGGGCTGCGCGGGGTGCCGGGGGCTTGAGCCGACGGTAATGGGTGGCCCTGGAGCGGCCGGTCAGCCGGCACGCGGCCGTGATGCCCAGCCGGTCCCCGACGCCGGTGAACGCGGTGTCGAGGACCGGGTCGGCGGCGTGCCTCAGTCCGCGCTCTCGGAGATCATTTCCAAGAGCGCAGAGGCTTTTCCCATCACCTCGAGTGCGGCTTTGTTCCGGGCCAGGTCCTTTTGCAGCCGCCCCACCTGCTGGCGCAGCTTCTCGTTCTCCACCTCCGCAGCGGACTTCCTCGTGCGGGCCGGGCTGGTCCGGCGGTCGACCAGGCTTTCCAGGGCCCCGGCATCCCGGGCAGCCCGCCACTCCTTGACGTGCGAGTGGTAGAGCCGTTCCCGGCGCAAGACCGCGCCCTTCTCGTTCCTGGGCGCGGCGTCATACTCGGCGACGATCCGAAGCTTGTACTCCGAGGTGAACGTACGACGCTTCGGCCTCGGTGCCGGGTCGGACCCGACGGGCTCAGTGCTTGGCATACGGGGCGGTTCTCCTGTCGTGCCCTCTCAGGCTAAGCCCGCAGAACGGGGCATCTCACCCAAGGCTGACAGAGAGGGTCTCGCCGAGTTGGCAGAGGCGACGTTCACTCTTCACTACGCCTCGGGCGAGGAAGATCTTGCCATACGCTCTCATCGGGCTAGGGATGCGGCTGACAGCGTGGTGGACACCATCGGGCGCTTGGTCCGCTCCTGAGACCCCCCTCTGGACGAGCGCCGATGAGATGGGCGGTGTGGGCAGAGGTGAAGCCCACCCACCTTTGAGTCTCTTCCTGTCACGGATGGCCGGCTCGGCCTGCCCTCCTCGAAGAGAGCGGTGATCACTCTCGCCACTTGATGGAGCAGCCCATGCTCGGTCGGTGGGGTTCAGGGACCGGCTCACCGGCCAGGACGTGAGTGATCGCGGCGTCCAGTAGTTCACCGGTGACCGGTTTGCCACTTCCCGGTGTGGACTCGTCCATCGCTCCCCGGTAGGCCAACCGGCGCTGGGCGTCGTAGAGGAAGAAGTCCGGCGTGCAGGCGGCCTGGTAAGCCCGGGCGACGCTCTGGTCGGCATCTACCAGGTACGGGAAGGTCCAGCCAGCCCGCCCGGCCTGCTCAGCCAGGCGTTCGGGCCGGTCGTCCGGATAGGCGTCGGCGTCATTGGCGCAGACGCCCACCACCGCCAGGTTCGGGTACCGGGCGAGCAGCCTGCCGAGCCCGGCCTCGACATGGCGCACGTAGGGGCAGTGGTTGCACAAAAATGCGACCAACAGCCCAGGAGTGGTGGCAAAGTCGTGACGGCGGACAGTCCGGCCGACCAGATCGGGAAGCGCGAAGCCCGGCGCGGGCGTACCCAGGGGCACCATCTGTGACAAGACAGCCATACTGCCATGCTACGAACTTCGCACCGCGTATCCGAGTCGGCTCACCCTGGACCCGCGCGACTCGCCAGGGTCGGCCCGGCGCTGGCCGCGGGTCGGCGCCTTCCGGGGCACGTGGAACAGGGGTACTCGGTGACCACCCATCCGCACACAGGCACACCGGCGCGGGCTTCCTTCCCGCGCCGCTACGGCCAGTGGAGTCCGAGGTCGGCCAGCGCCTGGAGTTTGTCCTCCGTGAGCTTCGCGCGCCTGGATTTCGTGTTCGACAGAAATACCCCGAGCTTGACCTCTGTCCTGTCTTCCAGGTGCTCTACGTGGCTCCTGGGGGCGGTCAGGGAGCTCGCGCGGTTCTTGTACTGCGCCAGCGCCGCAACGCCCCGCTCGAACGCCCCGGAGCCGCGGCCCAGCTTCTCGATGCAATAGACCACGCGGGAGGGTCTGGTGGAGCAACATTTGCGGCCCCGAAGTCGCTATCTTCTGGAGCGACAACGGCCAGGGTCAAGTTTGGGAGTCTTCATGCCGGGTTGGCTTGTTGTGTTTCTAGCCGTGTGTGGCGCAGTTATCATCTTGCTGGCCCTCTGGGGCTTGGTGTTCCCTCGGAGACTTGCCCCACGGCTGAGACACGAAGAGCTGACAGACCTGAGGGAAGTAGAAGGGCTAAGCAAGAAGGATCCTTTCGAGCTGGCAGACGCTCGCCTGCGATTGCAGAATGACTTGCGTACGACAGCGCTGCAGGCGGTTGGTGGCTTGGCCGTTTTGGCAGGTGCTGTTCTTGCTTTTGAACAGCTCCGCGAAGACGGTGATCAGGCTGCCGATGCACAAACGCTGACCCGGCAAGGACAAGCGAGTGAGCGGTTCACCCGTGCCATCGATCAGTTGGGAAGTAGCCGCCCTGAAACACGAACGGGTGGGGTGTACGGGCTGGAGCAGGTCGCGAGCCAACACCGTGAAGACAACCGGCTCGCAGTTACCGAGGTCCTCGTGGCATTTCTGCACCGCCGAGCAGCGCACTCTGATTGGAACAGGGATTGTGGCCTTCCAGCACGACTTGGCACTCGTGCACCCGACTTGCAGGCTGCCATCACGGTGATTGGACGTCAGGAATCCGAGCGAGCAGACCCTCTGCTTGATCTTTCACGTCTTGATCTGTCGCGTGCCGACCTGAGAGAGGCCAAGCTGCAGAACACCAACTTCTTCATCACCGACCTCCATCGCGCAGATCTAACGGGAGCGGATGTCAGCAGAGTCAATGATTCCCGTGAAGAAGCTGCGAATTTCAGTAGGGTGAATCTCTGTAAAGCAAAGCTTGTGGGAACTAACCTCTCTGGAGCCAATCTTTCTACGGCATACCTCCATGGAGCCCAGGCAGATAAGGAAACCATCTGGCCGCGAGGGTTCGATTGGCGCGATGCGGGAGTCCTGTGCAAGAACTGTTCGTGATAATTCGCCCTCTTCTGAAGGGCAGCCCCCTGTCGGGGACTGCGGGTGCGGCCCGGACCTGGGAGCCCGGCGACCCCGGACCCCGTCCGTACGAACCTGACTCGGCCCATCTCATGCGGACCACCGCGTCACTGGAGGCCCTGGTCAGGTACATCCGAGAGAGCCCAGAGGCCTCGGCGGAGATGCGCGCCAGCAGCAGCGACCCCGAGCTGTACCTACGCCTCACGGAAACCGCTGCCCGGAGCGGCTCCGCCTGCACATGGTGGAGGACCCTGGCGTGGTGCTGTGGCTGCAGTCCACCCCTGTAGGCCGGGAGGTACTCGCGCGGGTGGAGTTGCAGTACGCCTTGGATGAGCCTGATCGTGCGGTCGCCGAAGAGGCGATCCGTACGGCGCCGACCGTCGAGATCGCTCGGGTCGCGGAGAGCCTGGTTCGCGCAGTGGGTCACGGCACACGAGCGGCATGCCACGTACGCGGCGTCCCGGGAGCGCGCGGCCCGGGCGGAGTAGACGCGCTTGGCGATGCTGGAGGCGTTCCAGCGCGCCCGGCTCGAGGACCGAGGCGACGGTGCCTAAGACCGTATGTGGTGAGTCGGGCGAGAAGCTGAACGGAAAATCCCCGTTTCTCCGGGCAGGCGGGAGCGCCGTACGGCGGAGCCGGACGGTTTCTCTGTGGGTGGGGGTGACTGAGGTCAGGCCACGATAGTGGGTGCGAGGGTGACGTGGTGGCCGAGGGCCTGGAGCTGGCGGACGAGGTCGCGGGTCTTGCGGGCGGGATTGAGATGGCGCTGGTGCCAGTCGGTGCCGAGTTCCTGGTATCGGGCGTCGGGGTCGTTGATCAGGTGCCAGGTGATGACGAGGATGGAGCGGGCGACGGCGACGAGGGCTTTGGCGTGGCCGCGGCGTTTGACGATTCTGCGGTAGCGAGCGCCGAGGAAGGTGTCGGTGCGGGCAGCGGCGTTGGCGGCTTCGCCGAGGGCGCCCTTGAGCCATGGGTTGCCCTTGCCCGCCGGGCCGGCGGTGTTCTTCGCTCCGGACTGAATCGTGCGGGGGCACAGCTTCGCCCACGAGACGAGGTGTTCGGGGGTGGGGAAGCGGCTCATGTCCAGGCCGATCTCGGCGAGGACGATCTGGGCGGTGGCGGGACCGATGCCGGGGACCGCATCGAGACGCTCGGCCAGTTCCTGCGCGGTCACACCGTCGCGGACAGACGGCCCGCCGGTGTCGTCCCCGTCCGACGGCCCGCCGGTGTCGTATGGAGCCGTGGTCTGTTTCATGAGGTCGGCGATCAGCCGGTCGAGTTCCTGGACCTGCGTGGTGAGGTGGTCGACGGTGCCCAGCAGCACGCCCAGCAGGCGGCCGTGATGTTCTTCGAACTGCCCGGTGAGTGCCTCGGCCAGGGCCGGCTTCTTCTTCACCAGGCTCCCTCTGGCGAGATCCGCCAAAGCTCGGGGGTTGCGTTCACCGGCGGCCAGGGCATCGAGCATGGCCCTGCCGGACAGACCGAAGAGGTCGGAGACAACGTCGGACAGCTTGATCTGCGCGTCCTGCAGGGCCTTGTCCACCCGGTGCTTGTGCCGGGTGCGTTCCTGGATGAACACTGTGCGGGTGCGGGTGAGGTCTCGTAGCTGCCGGACTGGCTTGGGCGGTACGAACGAAGCGCGGACCATGCCGCGTTCGGCGAGCTTGGCCAGCCAGACCGCGTCGAGCTTGTCGGTCTTCGGCCGGCCGGGGACGTTCTTCACATCACGTGCGTTGACCAGCCAGCATTCCAGGCCGCGGGCCTCCAGGAGGTAGAAGAAGGGCCGCCAGTAGCTGCCCGTCGCCTCCATCACCACCCGCTGGACCCCCTGGCAGACCAGCCGGTCGCCGAGTTCGAGGATCGCGTTCGTGGTGGACGCGACCGTCCAGACCTGCTGGACGCGCCGGCCTTCGATGGTGTCGTGCGGGATGCGCAGGCACACCATCCCGGTTGCCTTGGCGATGTCGATCGCCGCGACCCGGGCAACACTTCCGTCGTCGTGGTCGTCTTTGGACTCCTCCATCGTCTTCCTCCCCTTGGGCATTGGTGCGGGCGGGGGCTGCCCGGGGAGCCTGAGGGGAGACGGAGAAGCTGAACGGCGTGCTCGAGACGACAGTGTGCGGCCCCTCGGACGGCTCCCTCACCAGACTCCTATGCGGGCTCACAGCCCAGACATCGATCGGCGTCGGCGGACAGCCCCCGTACCGATTTTCACGCCCGCGAGGCGTCATCCGCAGGTGAACGGCTGACTCCTATAGATAGTCAAGTGGTCTGTGGGAGCGTTCGTGAGGTGTGGATCACGTGAGGTAGGTGGCGGTAAATCTCGCGGGCGACGAACCGTTTCAGACAGCGCATGATGTCCTTTTTGACCATGCCCTCTGCGGTGCGTCGGGCGACGTACTCCTGGGTGCGCTGGTCGCATTTTATGCGGACGAGGACAATCGTGTGCAAGGCGTTGTTGGCCGCGCGGTCGCCGCTCCGGTTGAGCCGGTGGCGGTTGGTGCGGCCGGAGCTTGCGGGGACAGGGGCCGCTCCGCAGAGGTGCGCGAAGGCTGCTTCGGAGCGGAGCCGGTCGGGATTGTCACCCGCGGTCGTCAGCAGCTGGCCGGCGGTTTCGGGGCCGACCCCGGGCAGCGCGACGAGCCGGGGTGCGGCCAGGGTGACCAGCGTTCCGATCTCCTTGTCCGCATCCTTGATCTCCTCGTCGAGCACTTGGTAGCGGCGCGCGAGCCGCCGGAGTGCTGTCCTGACCGCGCAGGTAGGGGCGCCGAGGTCACCGGTGGGACGGGAACGGGCGAGTGTGTCGATCAACTCGCGTGCGGACAAGCCGCGCAGTTTGTCGCGTACTTCGGAAGGGGCGGTGACGATGAGGGTACGGATCTGGTTGATGGTCTGGGTACACACGGCGATCAGCCCCTGGCCGATCCCGCGTCGCGGGTGCATGCCCGCGCCGTCAAGGTGGGCGGCCGGATGTGGTCCCGCCCCCTGACTCTGCTCGTCCGAGGAAGTCACACCCTCATGGCGCTCCCCCGGGAGCCCGGGCGGACAGGGGGCGCGAGAAGCACATGCGCTGCCGGCCGGTAGGAGGGTGAGGGCCCTGGGGTGGGCAGGGCCCTCACGACGCGGGTCTGCGGGGGCGGATATGTCTGGGGGGCAAGCTTCAAGAACCCGCGGTAGTAGCTATGGCCTGCGCTGACGTCTTGGTCGTCTCCTGAGCCCGGCGGCTCGATCGTGCGTAGATTGGAGGTGCAGGCGGTCGCGTGTCGCGAAGGACGCCGCGGCACCATCCGCCGGTGGCGAGTTCGGCGGCGGCGCGGCGGATGTGCACGCTGGCGCGGTCCGCGGGTCGCAGGTGGCGGCGGGTGATGCGGGCGAGCAGGCCGGGGCGGGCGAGCTGCTGGGCCGTGGCGGTGGCCTTCTGAGAGCGCTCGACTTCAGCGACGCCGGCGGCCACGAGGGCCTTGATGTCGAAGCCGTGCTCCGCGGCCGGGGCGGAAACCGGCGACGCGGAGAGGGGGTTGGCCGGGCTGCTGATCGGGGTGATCTGCTTGAGCCACGCCTCTACCTCGTCTCCGAGAAGACGGGAGCTGGACTCGATCTGCTGGAGCGTTGCGGTCATGATGGGGGTCTCCGGTTTCTCTGTTAGGGGTTCCGGGGGCCCGGGGCGGCCGATCGCCCTTGTCCGGTACTGACGGCCGCCCCGGGGCGAATTCACAGGCAGCTGCAAGCAGCTCGGCTGAAGGTCACCACCATCGGGTGGACCGGCAGCCGCCACGGAACCATGGTCGCCGTCCGGGACAGACGTGAAATCTTCAACGAGTACCGGGCCGTGGTCGACGAGGCGATGAACGACAAGCTGCTCGCGGCGCTCCACATGGTGTGGGGCGAACCGGGCGCGGCGCCCGTGCAGCGTGGCTCGGTCCCGCTGATGACGCAGGAGTTTCGCGCGGCCGTCGCCTCGCATGACACCTGAACCGGGCGGCCCGGCGGGGCGGGATGGCGGCGGCGCTGTGGCTCGGTCTGGACGGACTCCCACCTGACCGTGGCGGGCGCACCCTCAGCACCGAGGCCGCCGAATCGACCGCCAGGCCATAAGTTTTGCGCAGGCGCGTTGTCGGCGCGCGCTGAGGTCACAGTCGTGGTGGGATCGACGGTCATGGACAGGGCAGAGCACGATCGCAGCGGGGGAGTGGGGCGGCGGGCGCAGCGCCGACGGGCGCGCCTTGCCCTGGCAGGCCGGGCAAAAGACGCATCCGACCTCGCACTGCTTCTCGACATGCTCGCCCTGCGGCCAGAGCTGGACGGGGATGAGAATGCCAGCTGTGCGGGGACGGATCTGGCGGGGTTCAACGACGCTGTCTGAGGACGGTGGGGGCCGCAGTGCCCGTGCCGCGTCATTGCGGCGGTGACGTCAGACGAAGGGACGTGGCCCGGCAACGGCCCGGCAGCCGTCCCTACGGGCGTTGCAGGGACAGAAGGGAGATACCTGCCCATGGTCGTAACCGAGATCTCCCCCATGGGGGTGATGCTGCCTCCGTACACCCAGGCTGATCAGACCGGTGTGCGGCGTCCGATCCAAGCCGACCGGCCCCGCCGGCCAGCCCCAAGCCCCACATCACCCCGCCATGCTGAGCGAGGCGCTGGAAGGCCGCTCACCAGTGGACGCCGGTTGGTGGCAGGACGTGCGCGGCCGTACGACGGCCCCCGCCACCTAGGCCCGCGACGGTCGCAAGTGCGCGGGCCACTGCTCGGCAAGCCGCCCCGCACCGGCGCCGCGCCGCTGCAACCGCCCTTGCAGCCGCTCGAATGCGGTCCTTCCGGACTCCCACGCCACCAGCTCCCCGTCCAGCGCCGTCGCATCCGGCAGCTGCAGCGTGGCGGCGCAGACCTCGGGGAAGGAAGGGGCGAGGTCCGCTCCGTTGCGCGAGCGCAGCACCACACGTCCGGCGTCCACGGACAGCATCGCCCGCCATCCGTCCCACTTGAGCTCCGCAGCCCACCCAGGGGGCAGCCCCGGGTCGGACACAGGGGCGGCGAGCATGGGGTCCGGCAACGTCCACATGCGCTCATGCCTCCCCACCGACCGCTCACAGGTACCGCGCACAGTCGCGCGCCGCACAGCCCGGCTTCGAAGGTGCCCCCATGCCCGAGGCCCGCACCGCTCTGCGGAGCGTCGCATGGTCCGCTGCAGTGAGGGGTAGTGCTGTCGGCGTGAGTCGCCAATGGATCATTGCACCGGAGCCTGCAGATACCCGCACCACCTCACCGGGCATCGCGCCTGCCTTGCCGCGGCAGCCGTTGGGGACGGTGGCGATAGACCTCCTGCCGTGGGAACTGCGTGTGGGTGACGTCGTTCCCTTCGACGACCACATCGGCAGGCCGATCGCCGACATACACGCCGTGGGCCCCGGCCACCGCGCCCGACGCCTCATCCTGGCCGGCCTCCCACCCCTGACCACACGCCGCAAACTGCGCATCTACCGCGCCACACAGCGCCTGAGCGACTGAACGGCGCCCCGACCGCCCGGCTGACCCAACACTGCGGCGCGGACCGGTCAGCTGCCGCCAGCCCAGTAGATCGGCCTCACGCCGCCGTCCCCGCTGAGCTGCTGGACAGAAAGGGGCACGCGCGGCCATGGTCGAAACCGTGAGCCCCGCACGCGGCATGAACCTGCGCCCGTACAGCCCGGCCGACGCGCCGGCCGTCCTGGTCCTGGTCGAAGCGGACCGGATCCCCGGCCAGCCCCGCACCACCCCCGCCATGCTGAGCGAAGCACTGGAGGGACGCTCGCTTGTGGATGCCGGTTGGTGGGCCGAGCTGAACAAGCCGGTGACCCAGGTGGCCGTCAACAGGGCCGGGGCTGTCGTGGGCGTCGTCTCGTACGCGCCCCGCGCAAGGGACTACACGGGACAGCTCCTGTGCCTCCACTGCCGCGAGGACGAGACGACCGCCGACGCGTTGCTCCACCACGCCCTCACCGCGCTTCCTGCCCGGCGGGTCGAGGCGTTCCAGTTCGCTTCGGCCCTGTCACTCGGCCTGGAGGCTCTGCCGGTCGGCCACCGCCCCGCCACGGTCCGAGCGCTGGAACAAGCCGGGTTCACCGGTAAGCGACTCTGGCGGTACATGCGCGCTGATCTGCCCGCCCCCACACTGCCGCGCCTGCCACACGTTCACATCGGCCCCGACCCCAGCGACAGCAGCAGGCGGCGACTGGAAGTCCGCCAGGACGGCAGCACCGTCGCCGAGGCGGTGATCGGGTCGCCCGTTCAGGGGGTCGGTGTGCTGTGGTGGATCGAGGTGGCCGCCGACACGCGGAAACGGGGTCTGGGCCGGGCGATGCTGGGCTCCGTACTCGACGCGCTGACCGGCCTCGGCGCCAAGGAAGCGATCCTTTACGTCGATGACGACGCGCCCCCCGGCCACGAGCGGGACCGTACCGCCGCTAACCGCCTCTATGAGAGCGCCGGGTTCGCTGAAATCGACCGGCTCCACTCCTACACCGTTTCAGGCACGGGACTCCGGGGAGGGGGCCGGTCGGGGTGTGCGGGCCCGCTCCAGCCAGGCACGCATCTTCACCAGTCGCGTTCGCTGGCGAACGAGGACGGTCTTGTGCTCCATCGGGACCGGCGGCCGTCCGTTCGCTCCACGACGTCCTGCCGCCCGGTCCTCTCGGACTCGGAGCTCGTACTTCTTCAGCTTCTCCTGGTGAGCCTCGGTCTCGGCGGCCAGGCGCTTCTCCGCGCGAGCCACCATCCGCTCGGCGGCTTCGACTTTGATCCGGATCTCGGTGGGCGAAGGCTTGGCCCGTTCATGCAGTCTGTCCCTGGCCAGGTAGGCCCGCGTGAGCCGGTCGCACAGCCGGGACAGGCGAGGCCAGTTGTCGCACGCGTCATCGCCATTGCCCTGTGCTGCCGAGCCATCGGCCTCGACGCTCAGCGCGCGGTCTACTGCATCCTCCATCAGCGCGTGGATCTTTTTCTCGCACTGGGAGATGGTCTCCTCCAGGCGCTGGAGCCGCTGGTTGGCGTCGCGTGAGGCGTTCGCCTCCATCGGTGAGCCGTCCACGGCCACCGCCGAAAGATCGACCAGGCCACGTCGTCCGCACAGCGACAACACCTGCACGAACAGCGCAAGGCGGCACGGTGACGTCGTACGAACTGCGCGACGGTGGAGTGGTCCACTCGCCGGTTCGCGGTGATGATTCGGCAGCCCACGTCGTCCCAGCAAGCCTGCTCGATGCGACGGGAGGAACGCACTCCCTTGCTGTAGCAGTACAGGAGCAACGCGATCAGACTTGCGGGAGCGTACGCCGTCCCACCCTGCCCGTCGTCACGGTAGCTGTTCTCGAACGCCGACAGGTCAAGCAACTCGACAACGTCGAGCACCTTCCAGCACAGGTGCTCGGGCGGCAGCCACTCCCGCACATCCCGCGGCATCTCAAGATCACGTTCACGGTCACACGACAAGAAGTTCCGCCCCACCAGCCAAGAGTCCGGCGCCTCCCTGATCCCTGGAACCGAACAACGAATCGCTCTTGACCTTCACCGGGCAGGAGTCGTGCGACAGCCTCGCCGCGGTCGCGCGGACGTTGCGAAACCGCCGCCTGACCCGGGCGGGGGTGAGGCGACGGGGTTCGGTTCGTCGTTCCCAGGGCCGTCGGAGGTTTTCGGTGAGGGGCCGGGCGAGACAAAGCTGGGTATGTGCGGCGATGATCAGCCAGGTCCACAGATCGGCGGTGTCGGCGCGGCGGATCTTCGGTGCGGTCCATCCGAGGGTCTGTTTCATCAGTCGGAAGGTGTGTTCCAGGTCGAAGCGGCGGAGGAAGGCCTGCCACCACCGGTCCACGTCCGCCGACGTGGCCGAGGTTGCGGAGCACCACAGCCAGACCGGTTTCGGTTCGCGGTCGCCCGGCAGGCGCTCGACCGTCAGGCGCATCAATGTGCCGTGCAGGACGGGTAGTTCGTCGTCCGCGTGCTCCAGCCAGGGGCCGCGGTGGGTGAGTCGGGGATGCATACGGTTCCAGGCCGTCGTCTCTGCCTTGCCGTAGCGGGTGGTGTCCGTGGCGGTGGTGACGTCGGGCTGGTGCCAGGTGTCGGGCTTGGCGAAGGTGAGGATGCCGCCGTGTCGGCGGGGCCGGCCGCCCTTCGGTCCGGAGCGGGCGGGGCCCGGGTCGCGGAGCATGACGCGGTCCGAGCGCAGTCGTCCGAGCAGCACGACCGGCAAGTCCCGCAGGGAGTGGGAGAGGTAGGTGACGTCGTAGCCGGCGTCCATCACGATCAGGATCTCGGGGTCGCCCGGCTTCCAGTGTCCCGCGTGGGCCAGGCGTTCCACGACCTCGCGGAGCTGGGCGGCGGTGACGAGTGTCGCATCGTCCGTGGGTCCGAGCCGCAGGGCGTCCAGGAGCCGGCACCAGGAGGTGCGGCCTGTTTCCAGAGCGGCGACGAAGGAGTACGGCCAGCCTGGGACGAACTGGTCCTTGCCGCGGTCGCCGCGTGCGTAGACGTGGCAGAACAGCCGGCCGTCGCTGGTGGGAGCGTCGGGGCGGAGCCAGTTGCTCACGTCCACGGCCAGTACGATCCGCCCGTCGGTCGTCTTCGGCAGCGGTAGGCCGGCCAGAGTGCGTCGCAGACGCGTCGGTTCAATCCGGCCGCGGTCCAGCCCCGAATACAAGGCGCCGTGTCCACGCCGGTGCTCGGCCGTCAGCGACAGCTCGACCAGGGTGTTCACCGGCCCTTCCGCGCACAGCACCGCGTCGGTCAGCTCGAAGAGCGCGTCAGCCCGGGCATACAGGCAGTCGTAGAACTCGACACGAAAGCGGGACAACACATCCAACGCCTCGCGTCCGGACACCTCGGCAGACAGACTCATACACAGCGGCCGTTCTCTGGTGCTTCATGACTCGACATCTCGAAGCGTGGAGAACGGCCGCCTCCGCCGTCCCCGGAAACACCGCAGATCAGCAGGTCGGGTGACGAGCGAGGATAAACGCCAAGCTTAGTACCTGTTTCTGAACCTCGCCTCGGGCGGCCCACTGCGTGACGAGTCACACGGCGCCCCTGATTCATCGGGGTTGTCGGGCTGAACCTGGGGGGAGGTGTGTCTGGCTGTCGATACCGTCGAACGCGTTGACCTGTGCGGTGGGGATGTGGCTCTCGTTGGCCTCGCTGCCTCGTCCGAAGTGGTTCAGGAGCAGGTTGAGGAGGACGGCGACGAGGCATCCCGCCGTGATGCCCGATCCCAGCACCATGGTGATGGGCGCGGGGAGCCGGTCGTAGAAGTCAGCCGATGCGACGGGGAAGAGACCGAAGGCGAGGGCGACGGACACGATGATGCCGTTGTGCCCGGTGGCCAGGGACGCCTTGGCCAGGGTCCGGATTCCGGCGACGGTGATCGAGCCGAAGAAGACGACTCCCGCCCCGCCGAGTACGGGCAGCGGCACGAGCGCGACCAGCGAGCCCAGGACCGGCACCAGGCCCATGAGAACCAGGATCGCTCCGCACAGGGTGACCGCGTACCGGCTGCGGATGCGGCTGATCGCGACCAGGCCGACGTTCTGCGCGTAGGCGCAGCTCACGAACGCTCCCAGTGCGCCGCCGAGTGCGGTGCCCAGTCCCTGGGCGCGCAGGCTGCCCGCGATGACGCGGTCGTCGACCGGCCTGTCGACGACCGATCCCACCGCGATCAGGGACGCGGTGGACTCCGTCATGGAGACGAGCATGACGACGAGCATGGTGGCGATGACCGGCGCCTCGAACTGCGGGGCGCCGAAGGCGAACGGGTCCGGGAGTGCGAACAGCGGTGCCTGGGAGAGGTGGTGAAAGTCGACCTTGTCCATCGGTACCGCGGCGGCCGTGCCGGCGATCAGTCCGAGCAGGATCGCGACCCGTTGCAGGAATCGTCCGCTGAGGAGTCGGTGGAGGAGGAGGATGAAGGCGAGGGTTCCGGCGGCGAGCGCGAGGTTGGACGGTGAGCCGTAGCCGGAGGACTGCGGGTCGCCGCCGCGCGCCCAGTCCCCGGCCACCGGCAGCAGCGAGAGGCCGACCAGCGTGATGACGGAACCGCTGACGACGGGCGGGAAGAAGCGGACGAGGCGGCAGAAGGCTGGGGCCAGGAGGAAGCAGACGGCCCCGGCGACGAGAGTGGCGCCGAACACCAGGGGTAGGGTGGCCTTCCCCTGTGACACGGAGGCGGCCAGGACCGGGGAAACCACAGCGAACGAGACGCCGTTGGTGACGGGCAGCCCGGCGCCGACACCCCACAAGCGCAGCGTCTGGGCGACGGTGGCCAGGCCCGCGACGAGCAGGCTCGCGGCCAGCAGAACGGTGAGCTGTGCTGCTGTCAGGCCGATCGCGCCGCCGATGATCAGCGGAGGCGCCGCGATGCCCGCGTACATGCTGGCCACGTGCTGCAGGGCGGCGGGGATCATCCGCCGCATGGGCAGCACTTCGTCCGCGGGATGGGCGGGGAGGGACGGGGCGGTGCGGTCGTGCGTGAAGAGCGCAGGGGAACGCATGGGGACAATCCCTCCGAGAGACCGGCCGGCCGGCGCACGGCTGGGACGGTCGGAGCGAAGCATGGCCGGACGAGCCGGACAGGTGGACGGGCCTGCCCGGAGGGATACGGAAATCGTGCCGGGTTCCGGGGTACGGAGTACGACGTCATTCCTTATTGCGGAATTCACTTTCCACTGTGGACACCAGCGACCCTACGAACAGGCCCCCTGGCCGTCAACTCCTCCAAACAGACCAATTGGTTCCTGTGATTGCTTGGAGGTATGCACAATCACTGTCGCCCAGGGTGTCAACGCGCGTTCATCGGCGTCCTGAGCGCCTGCGGATTCCGCAGGTCTTGGCCGCAGCGGCACCCCGGCCCTACGGTGTCCGGCTATGCCATCCCAAGACGATCTCCACAGTCCGCCCGAGGGTGAGATTTCCGCCTATCCACCGCTCGATCCCCGCCGGGCCACCCGGGTGCGGGAGGAGCTCGGACTCACGCACGGCCAGGTCGCCTGGGCCGTCTCGGCCTTTCAAGGGCACCCCCTCCACCCTGACACGCTCCGGGCGTGGGAGCAGGGCGCCGAGATGCCGACGGCCCGTCAAATCAGGGGGCTGGTCGCCGCGTTGTGGTGTTCACTGGGTGATCTGCTCGGCGAACCGGCCACGCTTTTGCAGTGCCGGACGCTCCTCGGGCTGACGGTGGAGCAGGTGGCCCTGGAGGTCGGCATGACCCGCGACCGGTACGCCGAGGCGGAGCGGCGCAACCGCTGGCGGGGGTCAGGGCGGCAGACCCAGGCTCTGCTCGAGGTACTTCGCCCGCCGCCCGCCTGCTTCGTCGGCGCGTGCGGCAGGACGGGGCAGTTGCGCGTGCTGCTGCGGGAGGCGGTCACCGGGTGGTGGCCGAACTACGTACGGCCCGTCGAAAAGATCGTCCCCGTGGCGCCGGCGGAGATCCGCCGTGCCTTGGAACAGCTGCACCTGGCGTACCAGCGGATCGACAACCACGGCCGGACCGGGGCTGCTGCGGAGGCGGTCGAGCGCGAGGCATTGGCCTTCCTCGACCGGGTCGACGAACAGCTGTGGCGGCGGCTGCGCACCCAGGGGACCTGACCCCACCCGCCTCCGAGCCAGGAGGTCTTGACACACTCGCCGCCACATGAGGCACTAGAGCCACCCAGCCATACGGAAGCTGCTTTCCGCATCGTGGACGATCCGTTCATGCAGTCTTCGGCAGGGCCTGTCGGGGCTCGCTCACCCCGCGACACCCCGGCTCGGGCAACTCCCACGTTCCCGTTCCTCAGGGCACCCCTGTGCCCTCGGGCCCTCCTGCCGCCCGCTCGACTGCGTCATCGAACCAGTCCACACGGCCCTCCGAGACATCGGCCGCTTCCCAGCGCCCTGCTCCTCGGCGACCGCCGTCCCACGCAGCCCAGGAGGTACCTCCGTGTCGCCCACCGCCACCCCCAGACCGGCCCCTGCCGCGAAGCATCCCGTCGACCAGACCCTGCCGTTCGGAAAGCTCCTCGGCGCCGGTCTCCAGCACGTGGCGGCCATGTACGCCGGTGTCGTCGCCCCACCTCTGGTCGTCGGCATCGGCGTGGGACTGAGCACGGCAGAGATCGCGTTCCTGATGAGCGCCAGCCTCTTCACCGCCGGTATCGCCACCCTGCTGCAGACCATCGGCTTCTGGAAGGTCGGCGCGCGTCTCCCCTTCGTCAACGGCGTCTCCTTCGCCGGCGTGGCCCCGATGCTGGCCATCGCCAAGGCCGAGGGCCCCGATGACGCGCTGCCCGTGATCTACGGCGCCGTGATCGTGGCCGGGGTGTTCGGCTTCCTGCTCGCCCCCTGGTTCTGCAAGCTCATCCGGTTCTTCCCGCCCGTCGTCACGGGCACCGTCATCACACTCATCGGCCTGTCCCTGCTGCCCGTCGCCTTCAACTGGTCCCAGGGAGGCAACCCGCAGGCCGCGGACTACGGCGACATCAAGTACATCGGCCTCGCCGCCGTGACACTCCTGATCACCGTCGTGCTCCGCAGAGTGCTGCGCGGCTTCCTCAAGCAGATCTCCATCCTGCTCGGACTCGTCGCCGGCACCCTGATCGCGCTGCCCCTCGGCCTCGCGGACTTCAGCGCCGTCGCCGATGCCGACGTCATTGGCTTCCCCGCCCCCTTCCACTTCGGCGCTCCGCAGTTCGCCGTCGCCGCGATCATCTCCATGATCATCGTGATGATCGTCTCCATGACCGAGAGCACTGCCGACGTGATCGCCCTCGGCCAGATCGTCGACAAGCCCGCGGACGAGAAGACCCTCGCCGCCGCGCTGCGCGCAGACGGCCTGGGCACCGCGCTGAGCCCGCTCTTCAACGGCTTCGCCGCCAGCGCCTTCGCGCAGAACGTCGGCCTGGTCGCCATCACCAAGCTCCGCAGCCGGTACGTCGTGGCCGCGAGCGGCGGCATCCTCATCCTGCTGGGCCTGTGCCCGTTCCTCGCCTCAGTCGTCTCCCTGGTGCCGCAGCCCGTCCTCGGCGGCGTCGGTCTCGCCCTGTTCGGCACCGTGGCCGCCAGCGGAATCCAGACCCTCGCCCAGGCCGGCCTCCAACGCGGTGACAACGTCCTCATCGTCGCCATCAGCCTCGGCATCGGCCTGATCCCCATGGCCGCGCCGAACTTCTACCACGCGTTCCCCGAGAGCATGCGCATCATCCTCGACTCCGGAATCAGCACCGGCTGCGTCGTCGCGGTACTGCTCAACCTCGCCTTCAACCACATCGGCCGCGGCAGTCAGAGCGACACCGCCGACACGGCCACCACGGAGCACGACACCACCCCGGAAATGGAGCCCACGCCGGCCGCGCACGGGCACTGACCGCGGGCAGTGGGTGAGGTGTGCGCTCCCTTCGGGGGCGCACCCACTCGTGCGCCGGGGAGGAATGCGGCCGGGACCGGCAGCGTCGCCAGCGGGGTGACGGCTCCTCGACAACTCTGCCGACGAACGGGCCGTGCACACGCTCAATCGCCGGGCATCAGCGAGGTCGCGCGGGAGAACGATCTGGCCCAGCGGGCAGGGGGGTGCGGTAGTGGTCCCGCCGGAGGCGGGGCCACTACCGGCGTCGGAGGCGCATTGACCTTGTAGTTCCCGGTCGGCGCGAGGTTCGCTCGAATGAGGGGCGGTGTCGCTTGCGCGAACCGCAAGGCTCTGGCCAGTAGTCCTGGCTCACATCCTGCTCTTGAGAGAGGTGAGCGTTGTGCCAAGGGGGACTGTGAAGTGGTTCGATCCGAAAACGGGAGTTGGCGTCATCACGTGGGGCGACGGCGAACCGGACGCTGTTGTGTACTCCTCAGCCATCCAGCTCTGTTGTCGTGCACGTGCTCTGGTGGCGGCCGAGGCTGTCATCCTCGACGTGATCAAGGACTCTCAGGGAGTCTGGGCGGCAAACGTCTGCCGGGCAGAGCCTTGTTGTTGAGGCTCCCGGGCGGGCACTTCAGTGGCAGAACCGGCGGTTTGCCCAGTGGTGGCAGCAGGGATGACCTGCGGGGATGCGTCAGTGGCTGCTTCTGATCCCCAGCCTGGAACCCGCCAGTGGTCCATCAGGGTGACGGCAGCGCTGCCGGGCGGTTCGGCATCACCGAGGGGGATGAGACAGGGCAGGCTGACGGTATGTCCCGTCTGCTGCTCCGAGTTCGGGAGAAGGAAGCTGAGGTCGAGGCTTGGCTCGGAGTGTTCGCCGAGGGTGGATGGCCGCAATGGGGTGGCATCCTGCGAGACGTGCCGGCACGACTGGCTGCTGTCGTGCATCACGGCGATGACGTACGGATCCGCCTTCTTCCTGCTTCTTCCTGGTGGGGAAGAGCGGCGGATTCATGCCGCGGTGCCGAGCGTCGACGACAAGGAGCGCGACGGCCAGGAGCGCGTCGAAGTGCTCTTCCTCGGGGAGGGGACGGTTCCGTCTGACCTGACGTGAACAGGCGGGCGGTAGGCCAAGTTGGTCGCGACCAAACTTGAGATCGATCAAGCAAACCGTGAGTTCACCCGCTGGCACGAGCAATCCGGCAAGGAGGGCCCGCAGACCGACCAGTAGTCAGGCGGCTTGCGCCGACCGGGGCGGCGGGGTGACGGGCAGGAGGTTCAGCCTCTTGCTGCCGCGGGTGATGCGGCGGGTCATCAGTGTGATCGCGGCCCACGTGATCAGGGTTTCGGAGTGCTGGACGAGCCGTTCGTAGTCCCGCGCATGCCGGCGGGCGTTCATCATCCAGGCCAACGAGCGTTCGACGACCCAGCGGCGGGGCAGCAGCACGAACCCGGAGGAGTCCTTCGGTCGGGCAACGGTCTTGATCGTGAGGTTCAGATGCTTCTTCGCCCAGGTCACGAGCTTGCCGGCGTATGCGCGGTCGGCCCAGAGGATGGTGATCTCGGGGCGCGTCAGGCGGAGGCGGAAGAGGACTTCCTTTGCCGCAGCGGAGTCGTGCAGGTCGGCCGAGGTGACCATCACCATCAGCGGCAGGCCGCGGGTGTCGACCACGAGATGTCGTTTGCGGCCATTGATCTTTTTGCCTGGATCGTAACCACGGCTGTCCTTGCCGACGGTCGAGGCCGCCTTCACGGACTGCGAGTCGATGATCGTGGCCACGGCCCTCGGTCCTTTGCCCATCTCCTGGCGGATCCGCCCGGCAAGGACGTCGCGGATCTGGCCGACGACACCGCAGGCGGCCCAGCGGGCCATGAACCCCTAAACCGTCCTCCAAGGAGGGAAATCCGCAGGTAAGGCCCGCCATTTGCAGCCAGTGTCCACGACATATCGGATCGCGTCGACGATCTCGCGGCGGGGATGCTTCTCCGGCCGCCCCCCAGCAGGTGTGTCGCAGGCCGGCAGTGGCAGCAGCGGCTCGATCAGGGCCCACTCGGCGTCGGAGGTGTCCGAGGGATAGCGGGGGCGACGCATCTTCTCCTCCGCAACTGACCTGCGGCGGGTGCCGACCGGCGAAGCCGGTCGGCACCCGCCAAGGAGACGGTCAGGCACTGGCGATGAGGTCGAGGGTGGATTCGATGGAGTTGAGCTGGGCGACGATGTGGCGTACCCACTTGTCGTTCGGGTGGGCGGCGGCATGCGGGGCGACGGTGCCGGTGATGAACCGGCGGAACACGGTCAGCTTCTCTCTGACCACCGCCCGTTCGTATGCCTCCAGCGCGGCCCGTTCGGCGCCAAGATGATAGCCGTCCTGCCTGGTCCAGATCAGCGGCGGCGAGCCCTTGGAAGCGGCCTCATCCCGCAGGGCCGCCAGCCCCGACCGCACCTGACTGACCGACAGTCCGCTGGCGCGTACTAACTGGTGCATCAACAGGCCGGCGGGCCTGGCCTCGAACAACACGAACCGGATGGTGTCCGCGTGCCGCCGGGCGGCGTCTCCCCGTCGCCGTGAGGCGCGGGGCACCGCTATTCGCCCTTCAGCATGCGGGCCAGCTCGTCGTCCATGTCGACCTTGCCGGTCTCGACTGCTGTTTCGATCCAGTCGAGCGTCGCCCTCACCTTCGCGATGTTCTGCTGCACGATCGTGCGCTCGTCGTCGCCCAGGGTCCGGTCCCGCAGGCCGGGGACGGTGCGGCCGGCCGCAGCGACGAACGAGTGGCAGGCGGTGACCAGGTCCAGGAACTCCACCGTCCGGTCGATGTGACGGACCGCCGGGGCAACCGGACTGGTGTCCTCGAAGTGTTCGCGGGCTTGTCGACTCCGCTCGACCTGGGCATGGTTGACCCTGGAGTCGGGCGGTGTCGTCACTCATCGCCTTGAACGCGACGTCCGGCCGCCGCAGCAGACTGGTCGCCGCACTCGCCGCGACCGTCTCGTCGCGGGTGAACTCCTCAACCACCCGGACCTTGTTCTCCGGGGAGACTTTGGCCGCAACCTGCGGACGCTTGAGGAATTCGGTGGTCACCGACGCGGCGACCTCCTCGTCCCGGGCCAGATGGTGGATCGCGGTGATCTTCTCCTGCGGGGTCTCCGGGTTGTCGACCGTCCACCCCACCCGCCGCTTGGCCTCGTCCGGCGACCACCGCGTCTTGCCTTCCGGCGGGATTTTGATCGCGGTGAACCGCTCTTCCTCCTCCTCGATCTGCCCCAGAATGCGGTGAACCGTGAACGAGACACCCGCCTGGCGACGCTCCTTCGGCCAACGCGACGCGGTTCACCTGGCGTTCTTCACCGTGCTGAACGTCAAGCCGATGTCCTCGGCCAGACGGATCAGGGACTCCCTCACCGTCCACTCCGCGTCCGCGATGCCGCCGCGGGGCCTGACCGGCTCGATCTCCAGAGCGCGATCACCGATCGTGAACTGGCCCTGGGTCTGCTGTTCGACGACCTGCCGCAGCTCGGCCACGATCTGCTCGTAGCGGGACTGGCTGACGTTTCCGACGTTGTCGATCTCCTCGGGCATGGCTTTCACCATCCATGCAGGCCGGGGCACGGAACTGAAGTCCGTGACGTGGACACGACCCGCTCATATCCCGCTCGGCGTCCGTGACCTCGATGATCGTGTCGCGGGAGATCTCGTAGACGCGCCCGATCTCGCCCTGGTGCACGACTTGCCCGTCCAGTTCGCGCATCTTCTGGTACCGGATCCGGCTGCTGGCGGCCTCATGGAATTGACGGAAGGCAATGGAGTGATTCTCGGTCGCGCTCAGGGAGCCGGATAGGGGTGGTGACCAGCCCAAGTGAGATGGCGCCGCTCCAAACGGGGCGTGGCATGACGGCCTCCCGCACGTGGGAGAACCCCTAGTACGGACATGGATGCGAGGCTCGGCGGCGGCTGGCGGGGTGCCGTTTGGGTGAGCCTGTGCGTGGCGGCCTCGCAGGCTCGCAGGACCATGGCAGAGTCTGGATCGGCAGATACGCGAATGGGGCCCCCGGCGTGGCCGTCACACTCCGCCCGGGGGTTTTCGCCTGCCCCGGCGTTGCACCGCCGAGAACTCTCCGCTGGAGTTTCGGGTCGTGGTGGCCAGTGCTTGACCGGCCGCAGTATGCGTCGAGAGTCTCGGGCTGCAGAAGGCGCGTCGTGTGGGTACCCGGGCTCCTTGGCTAACCGCCGGCTGGCGTCACAGACGTTGAAGCGGGTGCGGTCGGCCCTGCGGCGGTCTCTACGCTTTCCCCTACGTTCTCCCCTACGTTTGCCGGCACGTTTGTGCAGCTCAGGCCCCCTGGACCAGCCCGGTTCCCGGCACTTCGACAACCCTCTTTTCACCTTTCTACGTCAGACGAGAGTGGTAGGAGAGGTGAGTATCGGGTTCCGGGGCGCCAGGGCGGGAGCCCGCCGCCGACCGGCGCTGGGCGGTCGGCCGGACGTGGGGGAGGCGTGGGGTGCTGGTGGGTGGGACGAAGGCGCGACCGTACGGGTCGACCACGAAGCGCCCGCGGCCGGCACGGCAGATCCGGCAGTTGACGTGTCCGGGCACCGCTGACGCGCAGACGGTCCGTAACGCCGCGAAGGATCTCGGGGTGGAGGGCCTGGTCGTCTCGCTCGGGTCCGCGACCCGGATCAACGACAAGGGCAATCGGGTGTCGGAGAAGCTGTGGAACCTGACTCCGGCCGGCCTTCAGGCGCCGAGTGTGGTCCTGGACCGTGAGGTGAAGGAGATGGGCGGCACGGCGAAGGCGTCGGTGCCCTCGGGTGCTCCGCACGCGCGGAAGGTCACGGACACGATCACCGCGTTCCTTCAGCCGGTCCCGGAGCCGACCCGGCCGGTCGTCCGCAAGAACCAGCCGCCGCCGACGCCGACGGTCCCGCCCCAGACAACGGCTGGCCCGTCCCGGCCCGCGGGGGTCGGCACGCTGGCCTCGTGGGAGACCGAGGTCGTGTTGCCGGTGGCGGGTACGTTCACTACCCCGGTCAAGGGCAGCCCTCGCGCGGACGCCGTCCTGACCGCACCTGGGGCCGGGTTGCCGGTGCTGTTCGTGGAGGTCGACAACGGCACCGAAGACCGGCAGATCGTGGCCAAGATTTTTCAAGTATCGCCGATTCTTCCGCCGCACGGTCAAAGACACAGGCGCCCGGGAGATTTCGATGTGGCAGACGCTCTACGGCGACCACGGCCGCCAGGGTCACCCGCCTGTGGCGATCGTGTTCACCAAGCAGGTGGGGCCCGAGGCGATGATGAACCGTATGACGGCCATCCGCGACCTCTCCACGGAGTGCTGGAGGGGCCACTGGCAGGACGGCACCCTCTACGGGTCCGGTGTGAAGGACGGCTTCCGCCGCTACGACGACACCGTCCCCGTCACCACCCTCCCCCCGCCTACAGGAGCACGGACCCCACGGGCCCATCTGGTGGCGCTACGGGCATTCCTCGTGGGAGACCCTCGAAGCGGCTCTGGACAACCCGGACGACTACCGGGCGTTCTACGTCCGCGATGAGGAACGCCGCCTCGAGCGGCGCGCCCAGGAGGAGCGCGAGCAGCGCGAGCGGGAGGAGACCAAGCGGCGGCAGAAGGCCGCCGCTTGGGCGTGTCCGACCTGCGGCCGTGACGTCTACCGAACGACGGCTGGCAGTCCGTACCGGCGGGCAGCGACTGCACTGTGTGCGCCTCCGCCAAGGAGCGGGAGCGCCAGGCGGCCGAGGAACGGGCGGCTGAAGAGGCTCAGGCGAAGGCGGAAGCGGAGGCGTGGCGCAAGGAGAACGGCATCTTCGGCTTCCTCCGCCGCTGACACCGGAGCTCTGCCGGTCTGTACACGCCGCCCCCGCCGCCGCTGGGGGCCGGCGGGGCATGGGGTGGGGCCCCGAGCCAGGCGCGGGTTATCGGGGCCCCGGAGCGCGCAATCCGTTGGGTTGCATGCGTCGCCCGGCACAACTGCGACGGTGAGTCTCGGGTCACGGGGTCGGCAGAGTGAGGCCTCGCTAATAAAGCGGATAGCGCTTCGAGCTTCTGCGCTGGGGTGTCCGCTCCGCTCCCACCCCGAGTCCTTCCCGCTCCGCTTCAACGCCGAACAACTACTGCCAAACAAACACAGATCATCACGTCGGATTGGATCGGGGTTCCGCTTCGCTCCACTCCGGGGGCCCACTTCGCGGGCCCCCGGTACTCCCATCGCATGGGAGTTGGCCTCGTTTCAAGAGGTCAGAGACTTCAGCTGGTTACGGTGCCCGCTTCGCTTCCACCCCAGCTTCAATCCAAGCCTGTACCCAGAAAAATCCGCAGGCTAAGTCCTGTCCCGTAACTGCTGGTCAGGGGTGAGATGATCTTGCCGTGCCTGGTGTGATCACGGCGTCGCAGCCCTCCTGGATAGCCCCGTTCAGCGGGTTGAGCCCGCGCCAGTTCGGCAAGCTGATCACCGCGCTCCGGCGCGAGGGTGCGGATCCGGTGCGCAAGGGCCGGCCGTGGAGTCTGCCGCTGGAGGACCGCGTGCTGCTGGTCGCTGCCTACTGGCGGACGAACCTGACCCTGCGGCAACTGGCGCCGCTCTTCGGGGTGTCGAAGTCCGCAGCCGACCGCATCATCGACCACCTTGGGCCGTCGCTCGCCCTGCAGCAGCGCCGGCGGTTCCGCAAGGACACCGTGCTGATCGTGGACGGCACCCTGGTTCCCACCCGCGACCACAGCGTCGCCGAGCAGTCGAAGAACTACCGGTACTCCACCAACCACCAGGTCGTCATCGACGCCGATACCCGGCTGGTCGTCGCGGTCGGCAGCCCTTTGCCCGGCAACCGCAACGACTGCAAGGCGTGGGAGCTGTCCGGTGCGAAGGCCGCCGTCGGCAGGACCACGGTCATCGCGGACGGCGGCTACCGGGGCACCGGCCTGGTCATCCCGCACCGCCGCGAACCCGGCCAGAGCGAACTCGAGGCATGGAAAGAGCAACACAACGCCTCGCACCGCACAGTCCGCGCCCGCGTCGAGCACACCTTCGCCCGGATGAAGACCTGGAAGATCCTCCGCGACTGCCGCCTCAAAGGCGACGGCGTCCACCACGCCATGCTCGGCATCGCCCGCCTGCACAACCTCACCCTCGCCGGATGACGAAGAAACAAGCAGGTCACCGAACACGTCATAGATCATTTACGGGACAGCGCTTAGAACCAGGCCTGGTTCAATCCTCCGGTGCACGTCCACTGGCGGGCCGGAGCACCGTCGGCCTCACTCCAGGCCGCGATCTCAAGACACTTTTGGCTGTGCACGTTCTTCATGACCATCTTGCTGCCACTGAAGGTGAAAACCCACTTCTGGTTAGCTCCGCCAGTGCAATCCCATTGCCGGGCCGGAGCACCGTCACTTCTACTCCAGTCCGCTATCTCAAGACATTTCCCGGAGTTCTGGTTGTACAGCGGCGCCGTGTACGGGTCATCGCCAGGAGCCGCCCGACCCTGCCACTTCTGATTCGCCCCGCCACTGCACTTCCACTGCCGGACCGCAGCACCATTGCCCTCACTCCAGTCCGCGACCTCAAGACACTTGTTTATGGTATGCCCGGAAATAAGACTGTCCCAATCCCCGAACGGGTACGCCGCAGATGCAGACGACGCCGGGAGTAGCGAAACGAACACAGCCCCCGCAACTACCCCAACAACCCGACGAGCATTTCGAGCAACGCGAAATCTCACGAAAAGGCCTCCTCACAGCCGGAATCAACCGGCTCGCAAATGTCGAAGTCGATCATAACTTGATCTTGAACCCACGCGCGACGGAGACGCCCGCTCGAAGGCCAGCGTCGCGTTCGGGCAGCCGGCCGCGTAGCGCAGTAGCGCATCGCGCTCGGCCCCGTCCGGGCAGCACACGGGTGGGGCTCTTCGAGAGCCTGTCGTGTGGCATACGCCTGCACCCATCAGCTGCTTCGACTGCCCGAAGTCCGCCATGGCGTGGCGGAACCGTCTTCGCGAGAAGTCGTGCACGTGGCAGGGCTCATGTGAAGGCATGAACGCTCAGTGCACCTGTCGTCCTGTTCGACGTCGGGCACGTTGGATTGCGGCGGCCGTTGCTGCGGCTGACTTTGCTTGCAGCGGCTGTGGAGACGATGGGAGCATTCCCGGCTTAAGTCGCAGCGGTTGTGAGCCCGGTCGTACCGTCCCCGGCTCCGGTTGGTTAGAGCCAGGTGCCGTCCAGGGCGCGGCGGTCGCCGGTGAGGGCGTGCCGTCTCGATACCGATGCCGATGTCGTCGGCGTACCGGGCCAGGACCCCGCCGTCGGCTTCCTGATCGGACAGGAGTCCCGGGGCGAGTTCGAGAGCGACCCAGCCTGCCGTCAGGTGCGGCCACTTCGTCGATCAGGCGTCGTATCACCGTCGTGTCAGCGGGATGGCGTTCCACGTGCGAGGGCCCGCTCGAGAATGTTGTCGTGGGCAGCGGTGTCCTCGGCTGCCGGTCCGCTATCCGCAGCTGCTTGTGCGGCGCGGTGGTGGGAGATGGGGCCCTGGGCCGGGCAGGGTTACCAGGGCCCAACGGGCGCGCGCGCAGACGGTGGCTCTCTTCGTGCGCCGCACCTGACCGGATAACACTGGCGGCGGGTTGCGCGTCACTAAGCCTTTTCCATCCTCAGCTTGAGCTGGCCAGATGGAGGGTGAGGACGGCTTGGACGAGGCTGGTGATTCGGGTCGTCGAGCAGCGGAGCCTCCGGAGGATCCGCCAGGACTTGAGGGTGGCGATGGCCTGTTCGACCAGGGCCCGGACCTTTGCGTGGGATCGATTGACGGTTTGCTGACCGACGGAGAGGCGGTCCCACCGGCCGCGGTATGGGAGTCGGACCGTGCCGCCTGCGCCTTGGTAGCCCTTGTCCGCCCAGCAGGTGATGCCGGCCTCGGCGAGAGCGTCGATGATGCCGTGCTCGCGGGCCGCCCGGATGTCATGGACGGCACCGGCCAGGGCCGGTGAAGCCCACAGCAGACGCCCCTTTGGGTCGGCTATGACCTGCACGTTCATGCCGTGCTTCTTGTGTTTGCCCGAGTAGAAGGGACGGTCGGCGGCGATCCGGTCGATCGGCAGAAGCGTCCCGTCCAGGATCAAATACGCCTTCATCGACGCGGCCCGCATGGCTTCGGCGAGCGTGGGGGCGAGGACGGCCAGGAGCCCGACGGCCTCGGTGACGTAGCGGTAGACGGTGGTGGTGCCGATCCCGAAACCAGCCGCGAGCTGGGCATACGGCTGGCCGTTGCGGAGGTAGACGAGGGTAAGCAGGGCTGGCGACCCGCGCTCAGGCGCCGCCATCGGGTGCCGAGAACACGACGGTGTTCCCTCAGGCGGGCAGTGAGGAAGCGCAGGGCAGAGCTGGAAACGTCGACGCCGGACGGGTAGACAAGCATACGAAGCCTCTGGTGGAGACGGTTCTCTGGTCGAAAACCCGTCTACAGGGGCTTCATCCGTCCGTCAGGCCAACTGGCCATCCGACAGGTGAGATTGGCAATGGCTCACTGTACGGCTGGCCGCTGCCCCGCCCCGGGCCGACCGGTGACCTACGTCTTCGATTACGTATTTCTACTGACGCCTCGGGAAGGCAGCCTTGGGAGACTCACTCCATGAGCTTCCTGACGGAGCCGTGGTGTCACGCCGGGGAGCTTGCTGACTCCCCACTGGGCAACCGTCGCCAGCCGTCCAACGGGTAGCGAACGCTGTCTGGTCAATAGAGCCCGCCTGAACATTGGAGAGTCCTCCGTTGGTTTCCAAGATTCGAGTCCTTCTGGGCATGCTCGTGCTCCTGGCGCTGGCCCTCGGCGCCATCGCCCTGCTCGCGGCCATGAAAGCCGATGCCACCTGGTTCACGGTCGTTCCTCTCGGCATCCTCGTTATCGGCGCGTCCGTCCTCCAGTCGCTCGGATGGTTCAACAAAAAAGGCAGGTGACTGGCCTGGCGCCTCGCAGGGCACACAGCTTCTCCTACGGCGCCCTGCTCGCGGGGCAACGGCAGGTCCGTCCGCCCGGCTAATCCGGGTGCCGTCGAGAGCCGGTCTGCAACCTTCCTGCTCAACTGATCGCAGCCATGGCTGACCGCCGCCGCCCATGTCGGACGGCATTTCATGGGAGGGAGAGGCAGGCGCGAGGTGTGCCGGACGACGAACGGGCTTAGCAAACGTCCGGGCTCTTGTCGAACAGGCCATCGCCACCCTCAAGTCCTGGCGGATACTCCTCCGCAGGCTCCGCTGCTCGACGACCCGAATCACCAGCCTCGTCCAAGCCATCCTCGCCCTCCAGCTGACCGGCCACGCCCGCGCGGTCGCCTCCGACGTACGGCGCCGCGCCGACCAGCTGCCGAAGAGCAGCGGCCCCAAAGCGCTCGCCGACGTCGTCCTGCGCGAGGCGGAAGGCCGGCTGTCCGCGACGCTGGAGGGCACCGTGTGCTGCGTCCAGAGCCGCGCCCGCCTCGTCCGCGCTCTCTACGAACGCCTGGACCGCCTGGAGGCCGCGCTCGCCCCGGAGAGGGTTGTACCGAGCGGGGGCTGAACCGTGGGCTGGACGGTTGCTTCCAGCTACTTCGTCAGCGTGTCGAGTGCCTTCCTCGCCTCACCCAACAAGTCGCTGACCTGGCGCAGAGCATCTTCCTGGGCGTCGGCGGGCTTGCTGACCGTTCCAGCGGAGGAGGCCTGGCCCGGCTCCCGCCTCGGATACCGTGTTGCTCTACGGGGTGCCATAACGGATGTGACGCCCCCCACCGGAGGTAGTCAGCGTATGAGTTCAAAGCGCAGCAAGAATCCAGCCCTGCCCGTACTTGACGACGCATACCGACTCGAGTCGGTCAAGGACGCCGAAGAGTCCACCCGTGACTTGGCCGCGCGGCTGGCCACCACCGAGCTGCGCCGCGTTTCCCACCCGGGCCGGGTCACCTGGGAGCCCACCGATCAGGCCGAGCCCGTACCGGTCCCGCCGACTGTGGTCGACGGTGACGGGGACCTGTGGCTGCGGGACCGGGGCACTGGCACCTGGACCATGCCCGAGTTCAACCCGAAGGAGTTCCCGGCCCGCTGTGGCGAGGTACTGACGTGGAACCAGCTTGCCCGCGAGTTCGGCCCGCTGACCGCACTGGCCGACGACCGCCGCATCGGCGGCGGCCGGCGCTGACCGCGCAGCCTTCTGGGATGACCGCGCCCCTGAAGCGCCCGTTACGGGTAGCTGGGAGCTCCAGCTCACCGCCGAGCTCGACGATGGCGGCGAGCAGGTGAGCGTGGTGGTCGGTCACGATGTCTCCATGTTGCAGCCGGATACGTCGTCGCTGTCCGTGGGGTCGGGGTGGAAGAAGCGGGTGTAGCGGAGGTCTCCGGAGTGATGTTGAACACCGCGCATAGGTGCTGCGGGTCAGCGCCGGTGACGGCGGCCTCTTCGAGGATTCGGTCCTCGCGAAGTTGCTGGGCGGTGACCGGGAGGCCGCGCAGCAGAGGCTGCATCCAGCCGGTTGTGACCGGGGCCCGGGTGTGCGCGGTCTGCGAGCTGATGAACACGTGAGGGTTGCGGGTATGTGGTCAGCGCTGGTGCCGGAGGTGGATGTAGTCGACGGCGGCCTGCTGAGTGAAGGCGTCGAGGGGGTGATCGATGTCGCCGAGCGTGAGCCGGCCGCGGGTGAAGTCGATGGCGGTCAGGGGCAGCCTCGGGCCGGGTGCGGGTAGAGCGCATGGATGCCGACGAGGGCGATCAGCAGCTTCAGGGCGGGGTTGGTCTCGGCGGCTGCGGTCAGACGCTGGATCGTTTCGGGGCTCAGCGGCATGGGCACCGAGCTGGGCCGGGATCCCAGGCTCACGCCTCGTGCGGGGTTGGCGAACAACAGCCGTTCGCTCTTGAGGGACTTGAATATGTCGCGCAGCGCGACGGCTTCGGTGCGCGGTGCCGCGCATTGGGCGAGCCACTCGGTGACGTCGGCACGGCTGACCTGGCGAAGGGTGCGGTAGCGCTGCGAGCAGGCAAGAAGGAACGGGATCGCGGAGTTGGCCTGGTTTCGGACCGTGGTAGTCGAGCGGGGACGGCGGCGAGGTCCGCCGTGACGGACGATGCGGATCCACACGAGGGCTTCTTCGCGGATCTCCGG
This sequence comes from Streptomyces agglomeratus, assembly GCF_001746415.1. Taxonomy (NCBI): domain Bacteria; kingdom Bacillati; phylum Actinomycetota; class Actinomycetes; order Kitasatosporales; family Streptomycetaceae; genus Streptomyces; species Streptomyces agglomeratus. Next base: position 27,279 of record NZ_MEHJ01000002.1, on the reverse strand, counting down.
GTGCACGCTGGCCAGTCGGCGGTGGATCCACGCGTCGAGGGGGTCGATGCGGTCGTCTTCGAGGAGAGCGAGGTGGGCAAGGACTTCGGTGACCCGGATGACGGCACGTCGGTTTTGCTGACGCGGTAGCGTGGCAACGGTGCTGGCCTTGATTGTCTCGTGCGGACCGTGGACGGCGGTCAGTAGGTACAGGCTGTTCTGCACGCGCTCGCGCAAGGCTGGTGACCAGCCTTGGGTCTCGGCGCTGGCATCGGCCTGTGTGGCGACGTAGGCGGTGAAGGCGGAATCGATCGGCGTGACGTCGGGCACGGTGACGCGCGACATGTCCCGAGCTGCGATGAACAGCGGCTCCTGGCGCCACCGGGGTGTCGCCCAGAAGGCGATGTCGGGCTGCTGGTGCGCCGCGGGGGCTCCGTATCCTCGCGGTCGAGCGGCGGCGGCAAGGTGCACCCGCCGGACCAGATCGGCGAGGAACAGCTGCTGCCCGGCGTTGGCCGCGGTGGACCAGTCCGGGCGCTGCCATGTGCGCGGAACTGCGAGAGCTTGGCAGCGGCACAGTCGGCACACCCCCTGTTTGAAGAGCGGCACGGTACGGCGGCAAGTCGCGCAGGTGCCGGTCTGGTGGCCGCGGTTGCGTAGGGAGGTGCAGGCCGCGCAGCGGCCGTGGCGGCGCCAGATGCCCCAGGCAAGGCAGTCGCTGCAGCTGTCCGCATACGGCACGCGGGGATGGCATCGGCGGCAGAAGCCGCCGGCGTAGTGGGCGTCGCTGCCGCAGACCTTGCAGTTCGGAGGCGGAAGGCTGGGATGCAGGCAGCTGAAGCAGCGGGCCCGGCCGTACTCCGCGATCTTCTCGCCGCACTGCTTGCACGATCGGGGACGCAGGTGGCTCACAGCGGTGGTTCCGTCCGGCCGACCCTGCGTCCGAGCCTAGGGCGCTCGCCCGCGACCGCAGCACGGGCGGGAGTGCTCGCAGGTCGCTGAGCGCGGGCCTTCTCCGGTTCTCGGACCATGAGGTCGTTGGGTTCGCAGCCAAGGACCTCGCAGATGATGTCGAGGTCGTCCAGGCGGATCGTGACCGGCTGCCCGGACCACAGGTTGGACATCTTCCCGGCGCTGATCACCAGGCCGGCGTCGGCGAGCATCGCCTGCAGCTGCGATGACTTCCAGATGTCGCGTTGCGCGGCGGCCAGCCGCAGGTTCCACTTCATAAGGGCTCCTGTCCAGGGCTAACCGGTGAACCGGGACGCCACCCGCTGTCCGGCGGAAATCCAGGCATCCTCGATGTGGGTCTTGTTGACGTGGACGTAGATCATCGTGGTGTTGATCCAACGATGGCCGAGCAGCTCCTGGACGGCGACGACGTTCATCCCCTGTGCGTACAGATCCGACGCGGCGAAGTGCCGCAACGCGTGGGGGTGGCACGGCCGGCCCAGCGGGGGAGGTGATGCTGCACTGCCTCCGCCATGCCGCCCCGGATCGCGCTGGTGCTCACGCGCTTGCAGCGCCCGCCGGTGTCGCGGCGCTCGGACGGAAACAGTGGTGCGCCTGGCTCATCGAGCTGGTCGTCGAACTCCCACCGCGGTCCCTGGAGCCACCATTCGAGGAGCTCGCGGGAGCCGTTGATGAGCGGGACCAGGCGCTCCTTCTTCTGGCCGCGGCTGCCCTTACCGCGCAGCAGTACCTTGCCGAATGTGCCCAAGTCCCAGCGGATGTCGTGAACTTCGAGCAGACACAGTTCCGAGACCCGCGGGCCGATGAGGCTGGCCAGGCGACATGCGGTGTAGTTGCGGACGGTCGGCGCGTACTTCCGAGCCGCGTGCAGGTCGTCGCGCCAGCCAGCGAAGAGTCGGTCGACGTCCGCGGCCGGCGGCGGGATCCGCACCCGCATGTTGGTATTGCCACGGGGACCGTTGATCTCGTCCACCGGGCACTGCACCAGTACTCCGGTGGCAGCGTGAATGTCGGCCTGGTGCCGCACCTCCAGGAACTCGAAGTACGTGGCCAGCGCCTGCGCCTTGCGGACCTTCGTCAGCGTGGCCAGTCGGCGCTGGTCCTCGCCGAAGAACCGGTCGAGGTCGGTGGGAACCAGCTCCCAAAGCGGGCCGCCGAACCATCCTCGGACCTCCATCAGGGCATCCACGTCGCCGGAGATCGTCTCGTCGGCGAGTCCGGCCGCCGCCCGTGCGAGCACGAACTCCGACAGCAGGTCCTGCTCGAAGTCCGCGACGTCCTGCGGTGACTGCAGCAGCGGTCGAGATCGGATCGGTGCAACGACTGCGAGCGACATCCCGCCCCCTCAACTTCCCGAAACCGTAAGGAATCTCAGGCTGCTAGAAGAAGGCTCACAAATTCCGAGGTTCCCTCACTCTTCACCCGTAGAGGTGACAGGGACCCATCGATGCACAGCGCAGGGCCACTGGGGAGGTGCCCACGGGCACCGCGTGCGGGGGAACTCGGGCGCACATTCACAACGAGCCCCTCATCAGCGAGCCGGATCTTCGCTCGGTGCAGATCGTCGAGTCGAAACCTTCAGCGCCTCGGCCTCGACAGGATCGGACCAAAGTTCGTGCGGCGACTTCATGTCGCAACCCGGTCTGACGACAATCTTTCCGGCTTTGGTCTCCCGCAGATCGGCCTCGGTCATCTCGGTCATGAAACGGGTGGAGCCGCAGATCACGACGATACGCGGGAGGCTCAGCTGCTTCTTCGCGTCGGCGAGTTTCTCCTCGGGGGTGAGTGGTTGCGGGTATGACACTGGTTCCTCCTGGTGGTGTGGTCCAACGGGTGCCATCTAGCACGACGGTTGTCGTTAATCTCCCACCCCGACCTGGCGTCTTGAAGCGCTGAGCCCGCATCGCTGTTCAAGTGCTCCGTGCTTTGGCTGCAAGCAGGCACCCCAGCCCGAGAAGCGGGCAAGGTCAGGACCGCGCGGTCCGGAACGCGAGATACCGGCTGAAGGCTTCGTGGCTGTCGAGGGTGAAGCCCCCCCTCCAGCAGGGCCGACCGCAGCTCCGGCTCGGTCAGCCAGCCATGCCAGGCGACCTCATCAGGACCGGCGGCCACGGCGTCCGGCACCAAGGCTTGGTGCACGCCGAGAGTACGCGCGGGTCGGTTCCACGGTCGGCGCTCCTTGAAGTCAGGGACTGGGAAGGGCGTATCGGGTGGTGCGGGCCAGTCGGCCTGGACCGCCACCGGAGCCGCTTCGGGGCCGGTGACGGTGCGGGGCAACCGGACGCGGAAGAGGGCCCGCATCGGCGGGCCCTCTTCTGTACGGGGAGGGTTGTGCATCACGCTGAGGCGACGCTGCGCGATGGGGAGGAGCTGGAGTGGACGGCGAATGGGTTGAAGAAGAGTGGGTGGAAGAGGAGGAGTGGGTCGAGGCCGTGGAGGAGCCGGCCGCGGTGGAGGAGATATACGTCGAGGCGTACGCGGAAGCGTGGGTCGAGTACGAGGACTGACACCCGCTGGCCTGGTCAGCCGTTGAAGCGGTTGCGCTTGAACACGGCCTTCTTGATGGTCACCGTGGTGCCGCCGTTTCCGCCGCGGCGCTTGCGAGTGCCCGGGGCCAGGAGCACGCTGACCAGGACGGCCAGGATGGCGATGGTCATGACGGCCTGACCGAGCGCGGACAGGATGTCGTCGATGTGGGCTAGGCCCGGGGCAGCGGCCCCGACGCCGAACCCGGCCAGGGCGACGAACCCGCCCGACGACAGGGCCAGCACGCTGTACTTCCACACCCAGGCCGGAACGCCCGGGCCCGGCGTACCGGGCAGCGAGTCGACCGGTGCGGCCTGGGTGAAGGCGGTGGGGCGGCCGCCGGTGCGGGCGGCTTCTTCCTTGCGGATGAGCGCCCAGACGCGGGCCATGTAGAGCTCGTCGGAGATTCGAGTCCGTGGGCGGCGGCGAGGTCGCCGCTCCACATCCGGCCCCCAGCGGCCACCAGGACCTGCTCACCGAGGACGACAAACTCACCGTCACCCATGTGCTGCAGTTCCTGCTCGGCCTGTCGGACCGGCAGGCCGCCGAGGCGGTCCGCTGCCGCATCGACTTCAAGTACGCGATGGCCATGGAGCTGGACGATCCCGGGTGCCATCACAGCGTGCTGGCCGATTTCCGCGATCGTCTTGCTGAAGGCAACCGTGCTGACCGCCTCCTCGACCTTGCGCTGGCCCGTCTCAAGGAGGCCGGACTGGTGCGCGAGCGCACCACCCAGCGCACCGATTCCACCCATGTCCTGGCCGCGGTGCGTGACCTGACTCGCCTGGAGCTGATCACCGAGGCGGTCCGCGCCGCACTGGAAGAGGTCGCCGGCACCTCCCCTCACCTGCTGGACGAGCTGGTCGATGAGGACTGGGGGCGCCGCTACGGCCGACCGGTCCGCCTGGGCAAGAACCCCACCAAGCCCAAGACCAGGATCCTTGCCACTGGAAACGACGCGGTCCGGCTCCTGGAGCACCTCTACCAGCACGGAACAGACCACACGTCCGGCCCTCGCGTCCAGGCCCTGCGCCAGATCATGGTGCAGAACTACCACCGTGACGCCGCAGGCCACCGGCGCTGGTGCACTGCCGAGGCGGAAGGCGGGCTCGGGCTGCCGCCCTCGTCCCGGGCGGTCGTTTCTCCCTACGACACCTCGGCCCGCTACGCACGGCACGGACACATCATCAGCTGGAAGGGGTTTTCCGCTCACCTGACCGAGACTTGTGCTCCCGACGGCCCCAACGTGATCACGGACGTGGCCACCACCGCGGCCACCACCCACGACAGCCAGGTCCTGCCCGGCATCCACACCCGCCTGGCCCTCCGCGGACTCCTGCCCGCCGAGCACCTGGTCGATGCCGGCTATACCTCCCTGCCCCGCCTGGAACAAGCCACCCGAGAACACCAGGTCACCGTCTCCGGGCCGCTCCGGAGCAACCCCACCCGGCAACACCGCCGGAGCGAGGGCTTTGCCCGGGACGACTTCCACATCGACTACGACCATCAGCAGGTCACCTGCCCCCAGGGCCAGGTCAGCCAAGGCTGGCACGGCCCCTACCCGACCTCCTCGCTCACCGCCGCCCCGCTGATCGTGGCCAGGTTCACCAAAAGCCAGTGCCAGCCCTGCCCGGCCCGCACCCAGTGCACCACCACCGCCGACAGCGCCCGCACCGTGGGCTTTCCCCCGCGAGAGCTCCGCGACCTGCAACTTCGCGTCCGCACCGAGCTGCCTTCCAGAACTACCTCGACCAGCGCGAGATACCCCGGCCGAAGTCATGGCGAATTCTGGGTACCTGACCTCGACGGGTCCAAGATCCCCGACAGAGTCAAGTTAGAGCGTGTCTCTTTGACAGGTTGAACGGGGGACGTACCTGGGCCCGGTGGCACCGGGCTCATGGCAGAGAGACCATGGATTGGGGGATCCAAGCGCGCAACGCTGGGGAGTGTAGATATGAACACCAAGCCCGCCTGCGGACCGGAGCGCGACCCTGACTTCTTCGAAGAAGTCGACAAACTATTCGCCAAGCACCCTGAGGCCGCTGACAGGTATGCGGTGAAATGCAGGAGGTTGGAGCTCGAAATACTGAAGATCGACTTCAAAAAGCAAGTAGGGGTCACGCGTATTGAAGACGGCCGCATCGTCACGGAGTTCCTCGATCGCGACAAGGTCGAGCGTGATGCTGGCCTCGCCCGGATGTGCTGCGAGTGGCCGAAAAGTGACGACGGCTCTTGCAGCTTCATATGTCCGATCTGATTCACACCTATTGATCAGAAACTCAAAGGGTTTTTGTTGAGGGTGTGGCGGACGTGGGGGCCGTGGAAGTAGCCGCGGACGATGTGGGGCTGGCGTTGGCGTCTGCGGAAGAATCGGCGTGTCTCGGCGGCGAGTTCGGCCTGGTTCCGGGCCCGGTGGCCTTTGGGTAGGCTGTGCTTGAGGTCGGCGTTGACCAGCTCGTCGGGATTCAGCTCCGGCGAGCACGGGGGCAGGAAGTGCAGCGATGCTGTGGCCGGTCGGCGAGCCGTGGCCGGTCAGGAAGCGGCACATCACGGTGGCGTCGAAGGTCTCGGTGAAGACCATGAAGTGCATCCGGCCCTTGGTGCTGATCGCGGACATCGCGTTCACCGAGAACCGGTTGCCCGTGCGCCGCACGATCGGGGTACGCCCCTTCTCGCCCCAGGTCCGGCCGGTGACCTGATCGGAACGGACACCGACCTGGTCGGCGAAGAGGATCTCACCGCCCTCGGCCTTCGCCCTGGCCCGGATCGCCGGCCAGGTCTCCTCGTGCCAGCGCCGCACTGCCCGCGGGTCCTGTTCCACCGCCCGCTTGTCGGGACGCCGGAAGGAAAGCCCCCACCGCTTTAGGTACTTGCCCTTCCCGGTTCGGTCAGCCGCACCCGGTACAGCTTCGCGATCAGGTCACCGATCAGCCCCGCCTCCACACTGCCCCACCAGGCCCACATCGCTCGGCCGATAGTCAAGTACGGCCTGGCGCACGGCGGCTTGCTTGGCCTCGCCCAGCACCTGATGGACCCCCACCGGGCGACCACGCGGCTGCGCGAGCAGTGCGTCCCGGCCCCCGCCCTGCCACCTCGCCCACCAGTTGTCCACGGCCTTCAACGACACCCCGAACACCGCCGCAACGTCCTCACGGTCCCGCCCCGCCACCAACGCGGCCACCGCCCGCAACCGCAGAACCTCCTGCGCCGACGGCGACAGATGCCGCGCGTCCCCCACCAGATCACTTGGACTCCGTCGGCTGACGGCCATCGGAGCCGATGGGCCGCGGACCGGGACAGGTCCCGCGGCCAGTTTCTGGTGTCACTCCGCAGCAGGCTCTATTCGGGAAGGTCGCCCCTTTGCTCCTGCCGAAGGGAGACCAACAGCTCGGGCGTCGGGGGGAGGGAACGCGGGTCGGTAAGGTCCGGTGGCTCGGCGTCGAGCCGGAGCGCATAGCGACGAGCGCCTTGTACGAGCCATGCAGCCTTGCCGTTTACCAGAGCGGTATCTGCCGCGACCCGCTCCCGGTCCAGTCGCATCCGCTCGGTGGCTTCGAGCACCACCAGCCGAAGGCTGGGCGGACATCAGCTGCCGGTGACCGACCTCGTACTTCACGAGCTGTGGCCGCTCGTCGGCACCCGCCGCGCCCGCGCGGCGCACACGGCTTTCACGATGGCCGCACCGTCCGCACCGAAGCACCGGCCGCGTGCCTGAGCGGTGGGTCAGAAGATCGGGGTCTGCGCTTCGACTTCGGTGAGCGCATCCTCCATGGTCAGCGACGGCAGCACGCGGACACGGTTCCAGTGCGGGAGACGAGACTCCATCAGGAAGCGGTCGACATTCTCGACCTTGTCGGACTGCACGACCGCGACAATCGTGTGTTCGCGGTTGACGAAGGGACCGGCCACGATCTCGACGCCTGCCTTCTGGGCGAGGTTCGGCACGTCAGGACCGGTCTTCAGCATCAGGTCGCGCGTTGTCGCGTTGGAGGTCGGACAGATTTCCGGAGTGTGGGTCGCGATCAGGACGAAATGCATCTCGAGGTTCCCTTCCACTCGAAGGCCCCTGATCTCAGGCTAAGCCGCGCAAAGGTGCTCCGCGACCGGCGATCCCGGCTCTGACCGGCGGAGGAACATCGCTCTGCGACACGAGCGCGCACCAGACTGCGTTGACATCTGACCTGCTAGAACGCCCGTGTGGAGCCGGGCTGCGGCGGCTGTTGCACCCCATCCACCCTGTACAAGGTGCTGGCGGCGTTGATTGTGCTCATGGCCGCGGCCCTGATGGTCACGCACACCACCGTCCTGGAGACGCCCGCGCTGCCGCTGTGGGCTCAGGTGCCGTGCGGAGTCGTGGCCGGCTTCGGCATCGGGGTGGTCGCTGCGATCATGCGTGTGGCCGGGGGCGAGCTGCTGATCCCGACGATCGTGTTGCTGTTCGCGGTGGACATCAAGACCGCGGGAAGCCTCTCACTGCTGGTGTCACTGCCGACCATGCTGGTGGCCTTCGCCCGCTACAGCTGTGACGGCAGCTTCGCGGTGGCCTGGTTCGTCTGTACCGGGGTCCGATGGCCCGGCCTGGCGCTACGGATGGTGGCACACGTCCGAGAGAAGCCCAGGAGTCCCGGATGAGCGAGCAGCCGGCCTTTGCACCCGACCGCCAGCCCCTTGATGAGCACGCCGCAGCGTCCGTTCGCGCGTACGCGGCCGATCAGCGCGCGCGGGTCGACGTCCTTGCCTCGGTGCTGGAGGACATCGCCGCCCGCGGCTACCTGTGACGGGAGACGGGCGTGCTGTGGGAGGAAGCCCGCGACTCGCACCTGGAGCGCCTCGCCGGTGAGCAGCCCCGTGTCGCCTGAGCACGCGCCGCGCCGGTCCCAGGTCGTTCTGGTGGAGCCCGCGCTGAGCCAGCTGGCGAAGCTCACGGCGAGCGAGACGCACAGCCTGGACCGCGCGATTGTCGCGATCAGCGTCCCGGCCCGACCTGGCAGCCGGTGCCCGGCACCCTGCTGCGCGACTACGTCGACGACGTCGACGGGGTCCGCGTCATCTACTACGTCACGGCCCTTCGACAGTTCACCATCGTCGCGTACGTTGAGGCGTAGGGGCCTCCCGAGCGCCCGTGCAGCGCCCCGGACCACCTGGTGGTCCGGGGTGCTGCTGCATCCGCTGCGCTGAACTTCGCTCCGCCGGCCATACCCGATGAAGCGGTTGTGTGTCTGGCCGGCGATAAGAGTGATGTCGATGTGACTGAGGGCGTTCTCCAGTCCTGGTTCCCAGGGGACCGTGACGTCATTGACGACGACCCGTAAGAAGTCCGTTTGCGTCTGATGCCGATCCTGCTGGCTGATTCCGTGCCCGGAGGGGCTGGCGGCTCGTTGGTCAGAACAGCAGCGGCCACTCACCGCGTGACCTAATGAGCCGGCAGGATCGTCACCAGCCGCAAGACCGGTGGGTAGCCCCTTGCCGAGCGCGGGGCCGGGCCGGATGGGCGCCCCGTCGTGGGTGAACTGCAACTGCTTCGGGATCTTGGAGGGCGCGATGTGGGGATCTTTATCCAAGTGCCTCAGGCGGTCCGGGGATGGAAGGCGGTTTCCTCATGAATCGCACGTCACGCGCTCTGGCCGGTACGGCGGCTGTGGCTGTCCTCGCTGGCATTCCAGCGACAGCGCAGGCAGCGCCCGTCAGGGGCAAGGCGGCGGAGTGGACGCTCCACTTCGACGGGCTGGGCGGCACTCCCAGCCCGGCCGACGCGGTCAGTTACTGGAGCGGTACGTGCCTTGTACCTGGCGAGATTTTCAACGTGGTCGTCCTGGGTGAAGCACTGAGCGGTTTCACGGAACAGGTGCCGTGCACGTCACAGGGCACCTACAGGTTCGGCGCGATGCACTACGACTACTTCAAGAGGGACAAGCGCGTCGCGACGGGCCAGAAGTACGAAGCGGCGTTCATGACCGATTCCAGTTACGGGACGGCGACGGCAGTCATCGAGTAGCGGCGAACACCCAGGTCGATTCCCTCTCGGAATATCGCCCGCGAGGGCTGTCACGGTCACGCGGTGAGTGAGAGGTCGAGGCGGGCCAGGTGGCTGACGCGGGTGCGGTCCCGTTCCACCAGGCATCGAGGCGAATGAGGTTGAGTGCAACGGCGGAGAAGACGTGTTCCAGGTGGGTCTTCTGGAGACCGAGGTAGCGGGCACGTCTTATCCCGGTGACCGCGACGGCTTGGTGGATGGTGCCCTCGATGCCCGCGCGTTTTCCGTACTTGGCTCGCCACTGCTCGTCGCTCTGCTGGAGGCGGGCGTGGTCGAGGACTTCTTGCAGCTCGCGGGGTTGCAGGGAGAGGGTCCGGCCGCCGGTCTTCGAGCGGGTGCACTGGTCGCGCACCGGGCAGGGGCGGCATGTCTCCTTGTCGAACTTGATGCCGATGGCCCTGGTGCCGCGCAGGGTGGCTGAGGGAGGCGCCCGGAGCCTGTGGATGCCTGCGGTGAGCATCCTCAGTTGGATGTGTCCGGGGTGTTGGCCCTCTCGAAGGCGGCGATGTTGTCGGCCATCCGGCGGGTGGCCGCGTTGTGGGGGCCGGGAGGCATTGCCTTGAAGACAGCTTTCTCTACCTGGAGAAAGGGCAAGTTCTGGGCCGTCACGATCAGCTCATCCGGTGGCGTCAGGAATTCGATGCGCTGGGCCAAGCCTTCCACCGCGGGAACGGACCCAGAGAGGTGCTCGTCCAGGATGCGTGCAACCGAGAGGCACTCAGCCCAACCATCTCGCTGACGGGCGAGTAGTTCAGCCCGAACGCCCGGGCGGAAGTCGAAGACGACTTGATCGAAGGCCGCGCTCGCAGGGTCGTGGCTGTCGTCGACGCGGACCCGATGGCCGCGCTGAAGGCCCTGAACACGGCGCTGCTGCTGGACGCGGCGGTCGGGACGCGCTTTTGCACCGCCGTCTTCGGCCTGCTCGACCCGGCCGGGGAAGGCGGTTTCACGGTCACACTGGCCACTGGCGGTCACCCGCCTGCCTACCACCTCAGCCCCACCCAGGGCGGCGGTGTACGGGTCGAGGCGGCCCGCGCCAAGGGCGGCATGCTGGTCGGCGCGTTCGCCGAAGCAGCCTTCGCCTCACGCACCCTGCACCTGGCACCCGGCCACGGACTGCTGCTCTACACCGACGGGCTGACCGAGGCCCGCACGGCCGACGGCCACATGCTCGCCGACACAGGCCTGACCGACTTCCTGGCCCAGCGGCAGGCACCGGTCAGCGCCGGCGCCTTGATCGACGACACCGTCGCGCTCCTGGACATCCTCCCCGACACCGAACGCGACGACGTGGCCCTGCTCGCCCTGTCCGTCCCCACCCCCGATGCCGCTCCCGCCGGCATCATCACCACCGCTCACAGCGCCGCCGCCCCGACCGCACCCGCCGACACCTCTGTCCGGCAGGAGAACCGACTCCCATGACCGACGCATTCCACATCGACGTGCCGCACACCGACGGCGCCCTGGCCGTGATCGCACTGTCCGGCGAATTCGACATCACCACCGCACCCGCCGTACGAGCCCGCGCCCTGGAACTCATCGCAGCCGGACACCCCGACCTGGTCGCCGACCTGTCCGGCGTCACCTTCTGCGACTCCTCCGGCCTGGGAGCCCTCGTCGGCATCTGGCGCTGCGCCAGGGACGCCGACGGCTCCCTGACCCTGGCGACCATCCCCGACCGGCTTGACCGACTGCTCAGCCTCACCGGGATGGACACCTTCCTGCCCGCCTACCCCAGCGCCGCGGCCGCGCTCACCGCCCGCCAGGGCAATCGCACCACCGCCTGAACACCCTCGCTCGCAGGAGTGGCATCAGCGGGCTTGCTCGGCACAGCCCAGCCCTACAGCTAGGCGCGCGGGGGCATGGCGAAGCGCGCGTCGCGACCGACGTACTGGTCGCGACGCGCGCTCATCCGCTCCGTCAAGCAGGCCGCCGCCGCGATCGAACCGGGCACGCCTGCTCAGCCGTTCATCGACGTGCTGACCGAGCTGGTCCAGGAGCAGGCCGGCACCAACGTAGATCAGGGCTTCGTGGAAGTCGTCCGATGTGGCGTCTGGACGGACGTGTGGTCGTGCGGGTCGGGCAGTTTCTCGGCAATGTAAGCGCGCAGTGCGCGGCGGAGCACGTCGGCGAGGGAGAGGCCGGAGCGGGCGCGGTGCCAGCGTGCGGGGTGCCGCCACCGGCCGGAGTAGTGGAACCCGAACTGGTGGTGGAAGTCGGCGTCGACGTCGCCCGCGACGCTGCTCGCTGCGGGGCGGCGCGGTCATCCGTGGACAGACTGGTCGTTCTCCGCAGGGTGGGACAGCCAGGAAAAGCTGGTCGTCACGCAGGACAGCGACCGCAGCACCTGCGGCCTGGGCGAGGGTGGTGGTGCGGCCGACTTGAAGGCGGCCTCCATCGTTCATACCTGGTCCTTCCACGCGAGCAGGTCAGCAAGCGCATCACGGCCCCCACGCCCTCCATGAGAGACACGACCGTCTGCTGCCCTCCATCTACTGAGATTTTCGTGTTGTCGTCGGGTGGTGACGGTTCATGATCCCTGCGGTATGCCGGTGGGATGAGGTATTCGGAGGGTGGGGGCCTGACCGCTGAGCGTCGGGCGTTTCGTGAGGAGATCCGGCTTCAGGCCGGGCAACGGTTCGCGGCGGGTGAGAAGACCGCGGTGATCGCGAAGGACTTGCGAGTGAGCGTGCGGTCGGTGGAACGCTGGCGCCGTGCCTGGCGCGAGGGCGGCATGGAGGGCCTGCGTTCTGCGGGTCCGGCGAACTCACCGGCCATCACCGATGCCCAGTTCACTGTGCTGGAGGAGGAACTCGGCAAAGGCCCGGCGACGCACGGCTTCGAAGACGAACGCTGGACCCTGGTCCGGGTCCAGGCGGTGATCCGCCGTCGGCTGCGAGTGAGCCTGTCGGTGGCGACGGTGTGGCGGCTACTGAAACGGCACGGCTGGTCCTGGCAGGCGCCCGCCCGCAGAGCACTGGAGCGTGACGAGCACGCGGTGGAGCTGTGGAAGAAGGAGGTGTGGCCCCGGGTAAAAGGCTCGCGGCGGCCTCTGGGGCCTGGATCGTCTTCGAGGACGAGGCCGGCTTCTCGATGACGCCGCCCCGTGCCCGCACCTGGGGCCGGCGCGGGCATACCCCCGTCATCCGCGTGCGTGGCAGGTCCCGCCGCCGGACCTCGGTTGCCGCGCTGTGTTGCTACAAGGCCGGCGAGAAGAGCCGTCTCATCCACCGGCCCCGCACGCACCTCCTGCTCAAGGGCGCCCGCAAGAGCTTCTCCTGGCAGGACTATCGCGACCTCCTGGTGCGGGCACACATCCAACTCGACGGACCGATCGTGGTGGTCTGGGACAATCTCAACACTCATCTGGCCGCGGGGCTGAAGCGGTACGAGGCCGAACACGACTGGCTCACCACCGTCCGGCTTCCGCCGTATGCACCCGACCTGAATCCCGTCGAGGCCGTCTGGTCACTCGTGCGCAGAGCAATGGCCAACACCGCTTTCACCACACCCGACGACCTCGACCGCAAGCTCCGCAGCGAGTTACGCAGGATCCAACTCCGACCCCGTCTCATCGACGGCTGCCTCACCGCCACAAGACTGGCCATCAACCCACCGACCCCACCCTGAAAACCTCAGTAATGCCCGCTTGGCGTGCGCCTGGCCTGTTATAGGGAACTGCGCCGTGCTCCGTACGCCTGTGGTGCCACCCGTACTGGGACACCGCGCCGTCGGTGCCCCCAAACCACCAACACCGGCCGGAACCCATGGTCGCTCACCGAAGCCGACCGTAACGAGTTCGCGTTTGACGACGGCCCGGCACGGGGCTGCACTGGAATGGATGCTGCACCACTCCGTCCTAGGGAGAGCAGCGATGACAGACATGGAAACGTTCAACCTTTTGCAGCCGTACAAGATCGCCGAGGAGACGTTCGTCATCCCGTGGGCTCTCGAGGCCCCGCCGGTCGGCCACTTCCCGATGAACTCGATGGTGATCCGGGGAGCCGAACCGGTCCTCGTGGACACCGGGGCGCCCGCAGTGCGATCCCAGTGGCTGGAGGCAGCCTGGTCCGTCGTGGATCCACTGGATGTCCGGTGGATCTTCCTCACCCACGACGACCGCGACCACGCCGGCAACCTTCTGCCGGTCCTCGCCGAATGCCCGAACGCGACCCTGCTGACGACATGGTTTTCCATCGGCCGCATGGCCGATGAGTGGGAGACTCCCATCAACCGGTGCCGCTTCATGATCGACGGTGACACGATCGACGCGGGCGACCGCACTCTGGTCGCCAAGCGACCGCCCCTGTACGACAACCCCACAACCCGCGCCCTCTTCGATCCGAAGGCCAACGTCCTGTGGGCCGTCGACACCTTCGCCACGAACGTGCCGACCCCTATGCCCGAAATGGCGGCGCTGTCGCCAGACGAATTCCGCGGCGGCCAGTTCTTCGGCGGAAGCCTGGTCTCCCCCTGGGTCGCCCTGGTGGACGCCCAAAAGTTCCGGACGGTTGTCACCGACTTCCAACACCTGAACGCCGAGGTCATCGCCGGCTGCCACTGCCCGGTCCTCCGCGGTCCGCAAATCCCCGAGGCCTACGACCTGCTCCGACAGCTCCCCGAGATCCCACCGTGGGCAGAGTTCACCCAGGCCGACCTTGACCAGTGGATGGCGGTTGCCGAGAGCTCGGTTCCGCCGGAGCAGCCGCGGCCGTCGGAGACGTGAGAAGCGAGCGCGCACCAGATCCGCGTTGCAAATCTGACCTGACGTCGGCGGGGGAGAGGTCGGGTCGGGCGCGGTGCCAGCGTGCGGGGTGGCGCCACCGGCTGGAGGCGTCGCGGGCGACATCGACTGCGACTTCCACCACCAGCTCGGGTTCCACCAGCGTGACGACCAGCTTTTCCTGGCTGCCCCACCCTGCGGAGAACGACCAGCCTGTCCACGGATGACCGTGCCGCGCTGGATGAGCAGGCCGGCGACCGCAGCACCTGCCGCCCGGGCGAGGGTGGTGGTGCGGCCGACGTACTGAAGGCGGCCTTCGTCGTTGTACCTGCCGAGCAGCAGCGTCCGGAGAACTGCCGGAGAACCCGTGACCGCGCAGACGATCGCCTCGCTCGTCTCGCGGACCTTGTATTTCTCCCAGCCCCTCACCGACGGGCGGTAGGCGTCCCCCAGCCTCTTGAAGACCACACCCTCCATCCCGACCGACGCCCACGTCAGCCACTCGCGCACGACGTCGGCCTCGGTGGTCGACGGACACAGCGCCCACGGCGCCGACAGCCGGCGGGCGACGAACACCGACTCCAGTGCGGCCCTACGCCGCCGGTACGCCACCCGGTCGTGTCCGTCCCGGACAGACGGTCTCGGAGGGTGGCTGTTTCCTGTCGCGGCTGCTGAGGTCCCAGCCCAGCACTGAGTCCATCAGCGCCATGATCTCCACTTTGTCCACTGGGTGCTGCTTAGTGTTTGTGCTGGGCTGGCTAGTCATGCCGAGGACTCCTTTCAGGGCAGGGGCAGGGGTTGGGCGCTGACGTAGTAGCCCGGCCCGTGGGGGCCGTGCTCGTCGTGGTGCAGCGTGCCGTCGGCCACCAGGTGGCGGAACGCGCGCGGGATGCACTTTGGTTGGATGCCATGCGCGACGGCGAGGATTGAGGTCGGCATGGCCTGGCCCCGGTGGTAGATGCCGGCGCTGATCCGTGCTTGAACCTCCCTGAGCAGGTCCACGTCGTCGGGGTGCACGTCGCCGGGTGCCAGAACCTCGCCGCGCTGGTGCATGCCCCAGACGACTTCGCCGATGCCGTCCAGGTGGACAAGTGCCGCTTTCAAGGTCCTGTACGGCACCGAAAGATGGTGAGCCAGGGAGCGGGCACTTGGGAGGGGCCCACCCGGTGAGCAGTGCTGAGCGATGTACTGCCTGACCAGCCAAACGGCAGACGCCAGGCGCCGCTCCATGCCCCGGTCCACGGTGTCGGTGGGCATCGTCATTATCCGTATCTCGTCTCAAAGGACCCCCGCTGCCGGAACCGGATCCGTTCTGGCAGCGGGGGAGCGGACCGTGTCGCTGGAATATGAGGGGGACAGCGCCAGCGACACGGAGTTGGGCCTCGGGAAGCGGTCCAGTCGGCACGAGTCGGTCGCTCGCTGACGGACGCAGCCAGTAGGGGCCCGACGGGGTGCGGCTGCTCAGGGAGGGCAGGGTGATCACGTGAGGGGCGCCGAGGCATACGGCGTGGGAGGGAGGTACCCACCGGCTCGACGTCCCGGGCGGGACCAGCCAGTACAGCCACCTGCTGCGCCTGGGCGCGGGCCTGGGTGAGGACGCGGTCGGCCTGCGCCAGGTGCGCCTCGACGTCCCGCTGAGCGGCAGCGAGCTGCCCGGTGGTCAGTGCCTGGATCCGGCGCGCGGTCTCTTCGGCGGCTTCGAGCTGCACCTGGGTGCTGGTGCGCATCCGGACGTGCTGCTCGGCGAGGTCGGCCTGCTCGCGTACCGCGTCCGCGATCTCAGAGGGCGTTTGAAGTAGGCAGATTGCCCTTGATGCCCTAGTAAGTCCCTCGCCAGGTTGGGGTGGTCTCGTCCGTTATGCGCTTGGCGAGGTTGTCGACCGAGGCGATATGGATCATGGCTTCGGAGCTGGCGGTGAGGGTCTCGTAGTCGCGGGCGAGGCGGCGGTGCATCATGATCCATCCAATACTCCGCTCCACCACCCAGCGTCTTTTGACGACATGAAAGCCACGGATTTGAGGGTTTCTGTTGACGACCTCGACGTCGATTCCAAGCTTCGCCCCGTGCTCGACGACGGCGTTCTTGAAGCCGGTGTCGACCCAGCTCTTGGAGATGGTCGGGTACGTCTCCTTCGCCTTGTCCAGGAGGCGTATCCCCAGGGCGTTCTCCGAAAGGCCAGCGGCGGTGACGGTCACGGCGAGGATGAGGCCGATCGTGTCGGTGAGGATGCCGCGCTTCCTTCCGACGATCTTCTTGGCCGCATCCGTTCCCTGGCTGGTCAGGGGCACGTTGTTGGAGGTTTTCACGCTCTGGGTGTCGATCACGGAGGCGGTGGGCTCGGACGTGCGCCCTTCCTTGACCCGGGCCAGTCCCGTCAGGTCGTAATTGAGCTGGGCGAAGACCCCTTCGTCGCGCCACGCGGCGTAGTAGGCATAGACGGTGCCGTGGTTCGGGAAGTCGTGCGGGAGGTATTCCCAAGGGATCCCGGTGCGGTTTATGTAGAGGATCGCGTTGAAGACGTCGCCTCTAAGAGCGGACGGCGTCCAAGTGGGCTTCGGCGGTGCGTGCGTCGGCGGGCGACAAGCTCCGCTCCTACGGCACGGCCCACCGGGAGGTGATGCCCTCGGTGGAGCAACGCTCGCACGAGGGCCTGCACAACGGGCCGAGAGCTCCCACCAACCAACCCGGCGGCGCGAACGCGCGATGAACCGATTCCGCTCCGCCGGCGCAGCGCAGCGGTTCCTGTCCGTTTTCACCGCAATCTCACCCCACTTCCGGCCCGGACGTCACCTCATGACCGCCAGCCGCCACCGCTTCGAGATGAGGGCCCGCTTCACCACCTGGGACCACATCACCGGCCTCATCGGCAGACCCGCCACGATCTGAACCGGACCGAAACCCGAGCTCCGGCTTGCCTTCAGACGACCACACCCCGATGAAGTGACAACGCCCCCATGGGTCGGGAAGCAAGGGTCCGGGGGCCGCGACGCTGACGCCGGAGAGCGGAACATCGGCAACGCGGGCGTCCAGGCGCAGCGCACGAAGCAGCGATCGGGCGCGGATCGTCCATCGCCCGGCCGCCGGCGCCGAACCGGCCCGGTCCGGCAGACGCCCGCTCCGGGTAGGCCCTTCCACGGCTCGGCTGCGGGCCCGGCTCCCGCTGAGCGGCGCGCGTAACAGCAGCGGTTTCGGTACTCAGCAGCCGGGCCCGTGGCTCTCCCGTTCGCGAAGCCGTCCTCGCGACGGGTTCACGAACGGGTGCAGCGGGCGCGGACTTTGGGGGCCTGCCCTGTTCAACGAAGTACGAGTCGTGCTTGATGAAGAACTCGGTGCGCTCTTCGTCGGTGGCGTTGGCGAGCTGCGACAGCCCTTCGGCATACTCTTCGCGCGGTGGTGCCCCCGGCGCGAACAGCATCAGCATCTCCGCCGGGGCGTCCGAATCGTTTCGGAAGGCATGCAAGCCGCCCTGCGGCACGAACAGGAAGTCGCCCTTCTTCGCATCGACCCAGTCCACCCCGTTGAACAGCCGCTCCGTCCCGTCGAGGATGAAGAACGACTCCGAGATGGTCTTGTGGAAGTGTGTCCTTTGACCACCGGGCCCGCGGCTCATCTCCACCCCGGTGGAGACCGAACTCCCCGTTCGTGGACGCTTTCGTGGCGAGATACTGATCTTTGATTATGGGCTTGACGCGGGTGGGGCGAGTTCGAGGCCGGTCCCGGTCACCGACAACGTGACAGTGCCCTGACCAGCCGCGATGAGCGACAGGCAAGAGCTATCTACAGCTGCCGTGACTGCCTGACAACGTGCGCACAGCGGCGGGAGGACGGCGGCGCGGGGACCCTTCACGGAATCGGTACGAGGGGACCGCTAGGGAGTGTCCGGCGGACCATGACCGCATCGGCGCCGGGAGAGCGCCCGGTGCTAGTGATCGATCCGTCATGATCCGCCGGACACGGCCTCAGAAGGCGCTGTTGTTGCAGCCCATGGTCGAACCGAGGTGGGTGTCCTGTGCGCCCGGGTTGCCCTCGCCGTTCAGCAGGTTGCCGCCCAGGCCGTTGAGAATGCCGACCTGGCCGAGGACGTCGACGTTCAGGTCGCGCGACTTGCACATGGAGCTCTGCTTGATGTTGAAGTTGTCGTTACCCTTGTCGCCGCCGGCGTGGGCAGTGCCGGCGCCCATGAGTCCGACGCTGGCGATGGCGGCGACCAGGACGGCAGCCTTGCGAAGCTTGTACATGTCATCTCCGGTGGAGTGAGGTTGAGGCGATCAGTAATAGATCGACTTCGTACAGTCACGGGAGATTAGCCCGAAATGCCACAAAACGCCCTGCGGCGCGCTGATCTCGCAATCGTGTTGCGGAAGCATCCGGAAGCCGCATGGTTGCGAGCGGACCCTTCGGCGGGGCGATCCTCGAAAGGCCGCCCAGGGGGTCCATGTCCGGCCGTACGCCGCCCCAGCGGACGCGCGACGGCGTTCGCAAAGGCGCTGCTTTGCGAGCGCGGGCTCGCTGTCAAGGTATGGCAGTTCCGAAAAAAATCTGTTCCTGACTCCGCTGCAGATGCTCGGTGTTGTTGCGCACTAGAACGAGCGGCAGCGGCGGCTGCCCCGGCCACCGAGGCCCGGCTGCTTGGGCATGGCGGCGTACGGGCGGTGGCCCGGATCGCCCAGGTCAGCGAGACCACCGTGCGCCGTGGAATGTCGGAGCTGGAAGCGGGGGCCGGACCCGATGCCCGGCGGCCGGTGCGTGCACCGGGCAGAGCCAGCACACGGACCGAAGATACCAATCCAGCCCTGCTCCAGGCGTTGTTGCGACTGGCGGAGCCAAACGAGGGGGTGATCGCCCAGTCGCCGCTGAGGTGGACGACGAGGTCGCTGCGGCACCTGGCCGAGGATCTGAGCGGCAGGGGCACCCGGTGTCCGCGTCGACGTGGGTCGGCTGCCGCGACAGGAGAACTTCAGGGGCTTTCAGCCCGCAGGCGAACGTCAAGACCCTCGAGGGCGCCCAGCACCCCGACCGGGACGCCCAGCTCCGCTACATCAACGAGCAGGTCAAACAGCACCAGGCCGACGGCGAGCCGGTGATCAGCGTGGACACCAAAAAGCGCGAAGCCGTCCAGGTCACGGACAACTTGACGACGTCCTTTCTACCCCGGCACAGACGGGATCAGTCGACGCTCTGTAGGTGGGAGAATGCCGGGCCGGCACGGTGGTCCGAGGTAGCATTCCACGCCATGCGGTATGGACTGGAGTTCTGGCTGTTTTGTGCGCCAATCCTTTTAATTACCGCATATAGAGACTCCTCGCCACAGCCAATGCAAGGAAAGTAGCCAAGGTGGTAAGCCAGCCGATTCTACTGTTTGACGGAGACTGCGGTTTTTGTGGCAGAACAATCGAGATTGCTAGACGCGTAATCCAACCGCGCGTCCGATTCATCCCCTGGCAGTATGCTGACCTCGCCACCCTGGGTGTCACCGAAGACAGAGCCGACCGCGAGGTCCTTTGGATCAGCCCGGTCGGCGGCACTGTGTACGGCGGACCGCGCGCCCTTTCCGCCATGCTGATGTCTGGACGAAAACGCTGGAGGTGGCTCGGGATTGTTCTCAGGATGCCGCCTTTCAACTGGATGGCAGGTGGCGTCTACCAGGTGGTCGCAAGGAACCGCCATCGCCTTCCGGGCGGCACAATCACCTGCTCCCTTCCGGCCCATATGCGTCGCGAGCCGGACACACACATTTGATCGGCTGGCGAGCGCCCGATCAGGAACGGTGCCCTGCTCGGTAGTGTGACGCATGCGATTGCGTCAGAAGCAGGTAGCAGACCGGCCGCCAGTAGTCCGAGGTCGCCTCCATCACCACCATCTTGACCTGCCGCTCCATCAGCCAGGCCAGCAAGCCCCGAACTTCGGCGGTTGTAGTGCCGAACCGCTTGGTCTTTCAAGGACCAGCTGCCAGCCCGTTTTGAACCGCCCCGTGTTCTTCGGAGGCTCTGATCCCTGGAAGGGTTGGAGTCATGCCGGCACCGAGGAAGTACCCCGCCGAGCTGCGGGAGCGAACCGTGCGGCTCGTGTTCGAGATACGCCAGAAGACCGGTCAGAAGGTCGGCTCGGTCTCCCCGGTCGCCACTCAGCTCGGGGTGCACCGTGAGGCCCTGCGGGAGTGGGTCAAGCGCGCGGTGATCGACGTCGGGCAGCGGCCGGGAACCTCGACCGTGGATGCTCAGCGGATCGCGGAGCTGGAGCGGGAGAATCGTGAGCTGCGGCGTTCGGTGAAGACCCTCAAGGCCGCGTCGGCTTTCTTCGCGCGGGAGCTCGACCCGCGACTGCCGAGATGACCGGGTTCGTCGACGCCCACCGCGACCAGTTCGGGGTCGAGCCGATCTGCAATGAGCTGCAGTTCGCCCCGTCCACTTACTACGCCGCGGTTGCCCGCAAGGGCCGCCCGTCCGCCCGCGAGCTGCGGGACCAATGGCTGAAGAAGGAGATCACCCGCGTGTACGAGGACAACTTCCGGGTCTACGGAGCAAGGAAGATCACCCGGCAGTTACGCCGGGAGGGCATACTCGTGGCCCGTTCCACCGTCGAGCGCCTGATGCGGGTCCTCAACTTGACCGGCGCGGTGCGTGGGAGGAAGAAGGTCACCACCGTGACCGATCCGGCCGCCGAGCGGCCGACGGACCTGGTGAAACGGAACTTCACCGCCACGGCGCCGAACCAGCTGTGGGTCACCGACTTCACCTACGTGGCCACCCGGGTCGGCACCGTCTACGTCGCCTTCGTCCTGGACGTGTCCTCCCGGAAGATCGTCGGCTGGCGCGCGGCGGACCACATGCGCACCGCGCTCGTCCTGGACGCGCTGGAAATGGCGATCTGGTCCCCTGACCGCGACGGCGTGGGCGACCTGGACGGGCTGGTGCATCACAGCGATGCCGGCAGTCAATACCTGTCCATCCGCTACACCCAGCGCCTGTCCGAAGCCGGCGCCGCACCCATCCTCGGCACCGTCGGCGACGCACTCGACTGTCAGTCCTTTTCGCGCCGGATCCCGCAAGGATCGGGTAGCCCCGGTCGAGGCGGTCTGACTCTTGCTTACGACTGACCCTGCGGGTGTCCTGGCGTTGATCTGTCGACCGCCCGGCCGGGCACGCAGCAAGCGCTGCCGCCGGACGGACGTGACCTGACAGGAGCCTGGAGCCGACTCGCCAAAGCACCGTGACAGTCCTGTCCGCATGGCCACGCGGTCCTCCTGGACCACTCCACGCAGGCAAGGGCCGGTGAAGGCTTCGAGAAGAACGCCTTCACCATTGACTGGAAGACCCGCCGGGCCCGCTGCCCCGCCGGCCGCACCAGCTCCCACCGGAACCCGGTGAAACAGCACGGCAAGGACGCCATCGTCACCAACTTCAGCGTCCTGACCTGCCGGGACTGCCCCTTCCACAAGCAGTGCACCACCTCGAAGCCCGGACGCCGCATGCTCACCCTGCGGCCGAAGGAACTCCACGAAACCCTCGCCCGGGCCCGCGCCGAGCAGAAGACCGACACCTGGAAGAACACGTACGCCCTCCGCGCCGGCGTCGAGGCAACCATCCACCAGGCCCTCGACATCACCGGCATCCGCCGAGCCCACTACCGAGGCCTGCCGAAAGTCCGCCCCCAGCACGCCTTTTCGCCACCGCCCTCAACGTGATCAGACTCGACGCGTACTGGACCGACCATCCCCTCCGGCGCACCGCACCAGCCGACTCGAACGTCTCGCCTACCAACTCATCGCGTGACCCCACCAATTACGCAGCAGAGTCCACCATTGGTGTGGTGGTCAGGCTGCGAGTGCGTTCTCGTATTCGGCGGGACTGCGGTAGCCGAGGCTGCTGTGCAGTCGGTGCAAGTAGTACCAGCCCTCGATGAAGTCGAAGATCGCGGTGCGGGCGGCGGCCCTGCTGGGCCAGGAACTCGTGTCGAGCAACTCCCGTTTGATCGTGGCGAAGAACGACTCGGCGAGCGCGTTGTCCCAGCACTGTCCGGTGCGGCCGACCGGCAGGCGGATGCCGAACTCTGTTGCCGGCGAGGCCCATTGCCGACTGGTGTACTGACAGCCACGGTCCTGAGTGGAAGATCACCGGCCGGGTGGGACGACGCTGTCGGCAGGCCGCCGTGAGAGCGGGTCGGCGACCAGAGCGATGCGCAGGTGGTCGGCGGTCGCCCAGCCGATCACCCGGCGCAAGGCCGATGTCGATGACGGTGGCCAGATAGAGCCAGCCCTCCTCCGTCGGGACGTAGAGGATGTCGCCGCACCAGCGGGTGTGGGCGCCGGCCGGGTCGGGACCGAACTGCCGCAGGATGAGGTCGGGCCGGGTGGCGGCGCGAGAGTCGGGGACGGTGGTCAGATACCGTCGTCTGCGGTGGCGGCCCTCCAGGCCCGCCGCTCCCATCAGTCTGGCGATGCGGCGGCGTCCGCAGACAGCACCCTGGCGTTTCAGCACGGCCTGGATGCGTGGAGCGCCGTAGGTGCCACGCGACTGGGCGTGGACCTCGGAGATCTGCCCGGTCAGTTCCGCGTCATGGACCGCCCGCGAACCGGGCTTGCCGGTGCGGCGGGCGCAGAAGGCGGCTCGGGAGACCTTGAGCAGTTCACATGCGCGCTTGACGTTGTGACCGTCTTGCTTCTCCGCCTCGATGAACGGGTGCACCGTCACCGGCTCTCCTTCGCAAAGAAAGCCGTCTTAGATTCAACCGGTCAAGGCAACGCTCTCGGCTGGCGTCCGGAACCCCAGGCACTTGCGCGGACGGTTGTTGAGCTTCGCCGCGATGGCGTCTAGGTCGTCCTGGCCACCACTCGCCCGACGCTTTGGCGAACTTCAGTTCCCGCTATCGGACTCGACGATATGAATATGTGATTAGTTGCGGCATTCGGCTCCGGCTCGGCGGACGCTTCTTGGCTTGCGCTATTCAGGGGAGTGTCGCTGCTCACTCGCCCCATTCCGCGCTAAGCGCGATTCAGCCGAGGCACATTGTAGGTGCAGGCCTATTCCATTGGCGGTCGACCGCGCCACCGATGGATCGCCGCTGGATGAGGGATAGCCAGTCGGGTCAACGTTCGTCATACATTTTCGTGATGCACATAAATTCCGGCGACACCGCCCGATGGATCGTAGCTATGAAGGGTTATCTGGGTAATCTCCCGCCGACAAGAGAGGCGATTAAGTTTCGCCGGACGTTACCACCCCTACAGGAGTTGGTTCCTCAATGACACTGAACATGCCCGATGCGCCGCATCGGCGCACAATGTCCGCCTGGATCGCGGGGGTACTCACCCTGCTGGTCGCCGTTGCCGTTGTGGCAGTGACGCCTATTCGGGCACTTGCGGCAACATCTGTACCTTTGGGTACCGCGGAAAGCTTCGCGGTGCTGGCCGGTTCGACGGTCACCAACGAGGGCCCCTCAGTAGTCACCGGAGACCTCGGCGTACATCCAGGGTCGGCCGTTACGGGATTCCCGCCTGGGACGGTCACGGGCGGGACAATCCACGTGGCGGACGGTGTGGCGATGCAGGCGAAAGCCGACCTGGCCACTGCGTACGACAACGCCTTCGGACAGCCCACGGAATTCAACCTTCCCGCAGCGCCAGTGAATCCCACGCTGGCTCCCGGCACTTACGCCGTCACGTCCGGACTCCTGATCAACGGGACCTGGACCCTGGACGGACAAAACAATCCCGATGCCGTCTGGGTGTTCAAGGTTCCTGCCGGCCTGACGACGGCATCCGCCAGCAGCGTGGTCCTTCAGAACCTCGCCCAGGCGTGCAACGTGTTCTGGGTGACTGATGAATCGGCCACTCTCGGAACCGACTCCAACTTCGTGGGTACCCTCATGGCACTCACTTCGATCAGTGTCACCAATGGGGCGACCATCCAGGGCCGGGCGTTGGCCCGCAACGGGGCCGTGACACTGGACGACAACGTGATTACCAGGCCCACATGTGACGACGACACCACCGCGACGGGTGACGCTGCGACGGGTGACGCTGCGACGGGCGATGCTGCGACGGGCGATGCTGCGACGGGTGACGCTGCGACGGGTGACGCTGCGACGGGTGACGCTGCGACGGGTGACGCTGCGACGGGCGATGCTGCGACGGGCGATGCTGCGACGGGCGATGCTGCGACGGGCGATGCTGCGACGGGTGACGCTGCGACGGGTGACGCTGCGACGGGTGACGCTGCGACGGGTGACGCTGCGACGGGTGACGCTGCGACGGGCGATGCTGCGACGGGTGACGCTGCGACGGGTGACGCTGCGACGGGCGATGCTGCGACGGGCGATGCTGCGACGGGTGACGCTGCGACGGGTGACGCTGCGACGGGTGACGCTGCGACGGGCGATGCCGCGACGGGCGATGCCGCGACGGGCGATGCCGCGACGGGCGGACACGGAGACTGCGACTGCGACGAGAAGCCCGGGAAGCCGGGGACTGGCCACCACGACAAGTGGGGGAAGAACGACCACCACGACAAGTGGGGAAGAACGACCACCACGACAAGTGGGGGAAGAACGACCACCACGACAAGTGGCAGTCCAAGCCGGCCTTCGCCAGCTGAGTGAATTTCTCCCTTGCGGTTCGCTGGGAGCAGTGAGTCGCGCATAGGTCCTTTCTTCGGAGCGCGCGCATGGGTGGGCATGCTCCGACACGCAACAAATACGGGTGGCGCGCGGTGGATCGTCGTCGATGCCATCGCGCGTTACCTGCGGAAGCAGGAGAAGCAGGTGCGAGCAGTCGGGCTGGGAAGGACCGGGTGGGGCTGTGCTGGGCAACGCTGAGTCGACGAAGATGAAGGAATCGCAACGGACCGAGCTCGAGCTGGCCGCGAAGGACGGGGGCGGAGGGGCCCGCAGAACTCGTGGCATTTCAGGGCCACCATGCCTGCTGACCGCGGTGACGGGAGCCGCGGTGGCCCTGTGTCTGGCAGCGACCCTGGTTCATGTGCTTCTGGTATTTCTGTACGTGGCGCCCCCGAACGCCATCTCGAAAATGTACAGCCAACAGACCAACGCGTGGGTCCGGCCAGTCTTCGAGCAAAACTGGCGGCTCTTCGCCCCTAATCCGCAGTCAGTTAACCGGCACATCTCGGCGAGGGTCAGGCACACAGCACCGGACGGCACCACACAGGTGAGCGACTGGGTCAGCCTGAGTGCCAAAGACAATTCTGCCGTCAAGCACAACGTCTTCCCCAGCCATACAGCACAGAATATCTTGCGCCAAGCTTGGAATGCTTACCTCAAAACGCACGGCAGTGACGACCGGCCGCGCACGGAGCGAGCTTTGATGATTCAGAAGTATCTGCGCAACATCGCAGCGGACCGCGTCACCGCCCAACGTGGCGGCACCTTCGACTCGATCCAGCTACGGGTGATCACCCTGCCTATCGCGGCGCCCCGCGAAGCGGGCGGACCCCCCGCCGCAACGGCACCTGTGCGAGGCCAAACTCGGTATCTGCCCTGGTGGAAGGTGGCCACGCGTGGAACGGACTGAGCAGGCGACGGTCGTGGCACCCTCAGCGTCCCGAAACACCACCGAGCGGGCGAGTGGGCGTGTGCCGCAGCACGTCTTCGAACGGATCCATGCGTTCTTCCTCCTCCTGACCGAGCGGCCGGTCTCCCTCTACGCGGCGGCGATGCTGCGCATTGGGTACGGTCTGCTCTATCTCATCTTCCTGCTTCGCGAGTACCCACACCGCGACGAGATGTGGGGCCCCGGTTCACCGTGGACGCCCGAGCTAGCCAGGCAGATGTTCGATCAGAGTGGGTGGGCCAGCGTCCTCACCCTGTCCGACAACCCGGTGTACTTCGAGGTGTGCTACACCGTGGCTCTCGTCACTTGCGCGCTGTTCGTGCTGGGCTGGCGGACGCGGGCGGTGTCTGTGCTGTTCGCGGTCATGGTCGTGTCGTTCCACGCCAAGGCGATTTTTATGGCGGACGGCGGGGACAATCTCATGGTCCTCATGGCCGTCTACCTCATCTTCACCGCGTGCGGCCGGCGCTGGTCCCTTGACGCCCGCAGGACCCGGCTCCAGGCCTCAGTGGGCAAGATGGCAGGCCCACACCGCGGCGGCCTCCGATACCAACTCGACAGCGCCCGCACCAGCGTGATCACTGTGCTGCACAACTGCGGCATGTTCGTCATCGCAGCCCAGGTCTGTTTCCTCTACGGATGCGCAGGCCTGTACAAGGTGCAGGGCCTCAAGTGGGGCGACGGCACAGCCCTCCACTACATCCTGAACATCGACCTGTTCCGGCCATGGCCTGAGTTGTCGCAGATGATCGACGGTCATCACGTGCTGCTTGCCGCCGTCGGCTATCTGACGGTGCTGGTTCAGGTCGCCTTTCCGTTCGTCCTGTTCGGCAGGCTCAAATACCCGGTCCTAGCCATGCTGCTGGGCATGCACGTGAACATCGCGGTGCTCATGGGACTGCCGCTCTTCAGTGGCGCCATGATTGTCGCTGATGCCGTGTTCCTGCCCGACCGCTTCTACCGCGCCGTGGGACGGGTGGGACGGCGCGCCGTCAAGCGCACCAGTGTCACGGGAGCGGGAGCCTCGCCAGGGACAGCGCACGCTGCAGTACCGTCCCAGCCCGGTCCGACTGGCGACTGGGCTTGATCCGCTTTGACGGACATTTAAGATCAGGGGTTCGTCCCCGGAAGGATGTTGATCACGGAGAGCATGGGGAATCTCCCTCGCCGTTCGTTCACACCGGAGTTCAAGGCCGAGATCGTGTGCCGGCGTGGTGACCGCTCGGTCGGTCAGATCGCCAAGGACTTCGATCTGATCGAGACCGCGGTGCGGGACTGGGTAAAGCAGGCCGAGGTCGACACGGGCGAGCGCGAGGGACTGACCAGCAGCGAACGTGAGGAGCTGACCGCGCTGCGGCGGAGAACCGCCGCCTGCGAGAAGACGTCGACATCCTCAAGCGGGCCACGGCATTCTTCGCGAAGGAGACCCGCTGACGGTGAACCCGTTCATCGAGGCGGAGAAGCAGAGCGGCCACAACGTC